>NZ_CP085041.1:1687875-2025450 GCF_022026155.1 Dissulfurimicrobium hydrothermale
TGGGTATTTATCTTAAAATCAAACGGATCCTTGAGTGGGTCATACGTACCCAAGATCTCGAGGAACCTTCCGTCACGTTTTGCACTCGATTCAGCCGCCACCACCCTGTAAAAGGGTCTTTTTTTGCGGCCGCATCTTGTCAATCGTATCTTTACAGCCATATATACCTCCTTATTGATTTAAGACCTCATCCACTGCGCATCAGAACTGCATGCTTTTTTTAAAATGGGGGAGCCCCTTTTGAAAAGCCCCTGAATCTCGTCCTTTTCATTTTTTTAAGCATTTTTTGCATCTCTGCATAATTTTTGAGAAGGGCATTTACGTCTTGTACCGTTGTACCGCTACCAGCGGCTATTCGTCTACGACGGCTAGCATTTATTATGGTATAGTCACGCCGCTCTTTAGGGGTCATAGAGTCTATAATCGCCTCAATGCGGACGAGTTCTTTCTCATCAGGTGCAAAGTTCTTAAGCTGTTTTATCTTATTGAGGCCAGGGATCATGGAAATAATCTGTTCGATACTCCCCATTTTCTTCACCTGCCTGAGCTGTTCCCTGAAATCTTCAAGCGTGAAGGTATCCTTTTTGAGTTTGCTCTGAAACTCAAATGCCTTTTTCTGATCTATGGTCTCTCTTGCCTTTTCGATCAAGGTAAGAACATCGCCCATACCAAGTATACGATTTGCCATGCGGTCCGGATGAAACGGCTCGATGGCGTCAAGCTTTTCGCCAACACCCACAAACTTTATGGGCTTTCCCGTAACCGCCTGTATAGACAATGCCGCTCCACCTCTGGCGTCGCCCTCTAGTTTTGTAAGAATCACACCGGTTATGGAGAGCGTCTCGTCGAATTTCTTGGCCATATTTACCGCGTCTTGGCCGGTCATGGCATCGGCCACCAGGAGGATCTCCTGAGGCGACAGGACGTTTTTTATATCTCTCAGCTCCTGCATCAGGGCCTCATCGATATGTAGTCTACCGGCCGTATCTATTAAAACGGTATCTTTGTGTGCCGCATCTGCCATCAAGACCGCCTGTCTTGCTATCTCAACCGGAGACTGTGAGGCGTTTGATGGATACACATCTATCTTGAGTTGGGCACCTAAGGCCTTGAGCTGTTCTATAGCCGCCGGCCTGTAAACATCAGCAGGTACCAGATATGGCCTCCTGCCCTTTGCCCGCAACCAACGGGCTAGCTTTGCCGCAGTTGTGGTTTTGCCTGAACCCTGAAGGCCCACAAGGAGTATAACGGCTGGCTGACGCCCGGCCAAATTAAGCCCCTGATTGTGGCCGCCCAGCAGGCTGACCAGCTCGTCACGGACTATCTTGATCACCTGCTGGGCAGGGGTAAGGCTCTCCATCACATCCTGCCCAACAGCCCTTTCCTTGATCCTTGAGATGAAATCCTTAACCACCCTGAAGTTCACATCTGCTTCAAGGAGGGCAAGGCGCACCTCACGAAGTCCTTCCTGGATGTTCTCTTCAGAGAGCTTCCCATGGCCCTTGAGGCGCTTGAAAATCAGATTCAACCGTTCGCTCAGGCTGTCAAACATATGTCCACATACCAATCTTCAACTTTAATATAAAATCAAATTAAATTACTTAACCAAGAGATATATGTCAATGTTAAGTTTTCGTCCCAAACCTTTCAAAGCTGTCGTCTCTTCGGTCTATCGTTTGCCTTTAGTATGCGTTTTCTGAGACGTATATTGCAAGGGGTCACCTCCACAAACTCATCCGCCGATATCCATTCAAGCGCACGCTCAAGCGTCATCGCTACAGGCGGAATGAGGCGCAATGCCTCATCCGAACCCGATGCCCTCATATTCGTAAGCTTCTTCTCCTTGGTTACATTGACATCGAGATCATTTCCTTTGCTGTTTTCCCCGACTATCATGCCTTCATAGACATCTATGCCGGGACCTAAAAACAATGCACCACGCGGCTGTATGTGGTAAAGGGCATAGGTCGTGGTCCTGCCAGGCCGGTCTGCAACCAATGCACCGGAGGTACGCTCCGGCATATGGCCCTGCCAAGGTTTATAGCCGTTGAAAAGGCTGTTCATGATACCTGAGCCCTTGGTATCTGTAAGGAATTGTGACCTGTAGCCTATAAGACCCCTCGAGGGTATTTCAAACTCCAGTCTGGCCCTGCCGTGACCGTGATTTGTCATCTTTATCATTCTGCCGCGCCGCGGCCCTAATCCCTGGGTCACCACACCGATAAACTCTTCAGGGCAATCCACAACAACAAGCTCCATCGGTTCATACATAACGCCGTCTATCTCTTTCGTAAGTATCTCAGGCCTTGAGACACTCAGTTCATAGCCTTCCCTGCGCATGGTCTCAATAAGGATTGCAAGCTGCAGCTCTCCGCGCCCCTTTACCCTGAATGCATCCATGGCAAGGGGTTCAAGCTTGAGGCTTACGTTATGCAGCATCTCCTTTTCAAGACGCATCCTAAGATGCCTGGATGTGACATATGATCCGTCTCTGCCTGCAAACGGCGACGTATTCACAGAAAAGACCATGGCGATCGTGGGCTCATCTACGACGATGCGCTTCATGGGCGTAGGCCGTTCGAGGTCGACAAGGCTGTCTCCTATAGAGACCTCTTCTATACCGGAAACAGCTACTATATCGCCGGCCATGGCCTCGCCCACCTCAATCCTTCTAAGGCCGTCGTGGCTGTAGATAAGACCGGCCTTGACTTGGATGAGGCTATCCTCACGTGCCAAACCTATTACGCTGCCAGCCTTCAGTCTGCCGTTGAAGATGCGCCCAACGGCGAGCTTCCCCACAAAGCTACTATATTCAAGGTTCGTGATGAGCATCTGTAGAGGGACCCCTGGATCACCGGAAGGGGGTGGAATGGTCTTTATTATTTCGTCAAATAAGGGCTTGAGATCATCTGGATCGCCGCCCATTTCTTTCAAGGCAAAGCCTTTTTTTGCATTCGTATAAAGCACAGGGAAATCCAACTGTTCATCCGTGGCATCAAGGTCGATAAAAAGATCGTAGATCTCATTTAAGACCTCGCCCGGCCTGGCGTCAGAACGGTCGATCTTGTTTATGACAACGATAGGCGGAAGCCCTAATTCGAGGGCTTTCTTAAGGACATAGCGCGTCTGGGGAAGCGGTCCCTCCGCCGCATCGACCAGCAGGATGACCCCGTCGACCATCTGGAGCGTGCGCTCCACTTCTCCGCCGAAATCCGCATGACCTGGGGTATCGACGATATTTATTTTTATGCCCCCATAATGAATTGCGGTATTTTTGGCAAGGATCGTAATCCCTCGTTCACGTTCAAGGATGTTTGAGTCCATCACACGCTCCTCGACCAGCTGATTCTCCCTAAAGACCCCACTCTGCCAAAGCATGGCGTCTACAAGTGTAGTCTTACCGTGGTCGACATGGGCTATAATCGCCACATTCCTGTAAGGAAGTCCACTCATAATCTTTTAACCATCTCCTTTATAATGAGCCCCCATAAATGGCCTTAAAATATCTATCGGCACAGGGAAAATGGTGGTCGAGTTGTTTTCAGCCGCCACCTCCCGCAACGTCTGGAGATAGCGAAGCTGCAGGGCCTCGGGAAACTTCCTTATTATGGCCGCGGCCTCCGACAGCTTTTCAGCCGCCTGGAACTCACCCTCCGCATTTATTATCTTAGCCCGGCGCTCCCTTTCCGCCTCAGCTTGCCTCGCCATGGCACGCCTCATCTCTGCAGGGAGATCTATATCCTTGACCTCGATCTTTATGACCTTTATCCCCCACGGCGCCGTATCAATATCCAATATATCCTGTATCCTTGTATTGATCTTCTCGCGCTCCGACAAGAGTTCATCCATCTCGGCTTGACCGCAGATGCTCCTCAATGTGGTCTGGGCGAGCTGAGACGTTGCAAAAAGGTAGTTTTCCACCTCAACAACGGCCATTACAGGGTCAACCACCCTAAAATAGACCACTGCACTCACCTTGACGGAGACATTGTCCCTTGTGATTACGTCCTGAGGCTGGACATCCAAGGTGACTGTCCTCAAGTCCACCTTCTGCATCTTGTCGATGACCGGAATGAGTAGGATAATACCCGGCCCCTTGGCTCTTATCACCCTGCCCAAACGAAAGACCACCGCCCGCTCGTACTCATTCATGATCCGAATGGCCGATGCAAGGAAACTTACCGTCAAAAAGATCAAAAAAAGGATAGAAAACCCCATGATTACCCCCTTTCAGTAAATTGAACCGTAAGGTCCACTGTTGTGAAAAATAAGGACATACCTGAATATCGCAGAGACTAAACGCCTTAAATTCCACCACCGTTTAAATAAAACGGTCAATCAGGAAGGCGAAGACGCAGGCAGGTCTGAAAAATTCAATAATCTTTTAAAATATACCTGACAAGACCAGCATATTCAAGAAACTTCAAGGGTAAAGAAACAGCTCATAATTTTTCTCTATAATGAATCATTTTCCCATAAATATTAACTATTTGACTTTTCAATGAAACCACAGCTATCTTGCCTTTCAAAAATCAAACAAGGAGGGTTTGTAAAATGAAGATTAAAATTTTTTTAATGACGGTTCTGGCAGCAGTGTTGTTGGCATGCGCCGGAGGATTTGTGCAATCAGCCCTTGCAGGGGAAAAACTCGGGATCATCATCTATTCCGACGATGCAGAGACTGCATGGAACGCCTTACGGCTTGCCAATTTCTCCATGAAAAAAGGGGGTGAGGTAAGCGTATTTTTTCTTGGAAAAGGCGTAGTGGGTGCTCAAAAAACAAATGAAACTTTTAATGTTAAGGAACAGGCCGAAGACCTTGTAAAGGCCGGAGGTAAGGTTTACGCCTGCAAGGTCTGTCTCAAACTACACAAGCTCGAACCGTCGGAAACATGCCCTGTTTCAACAATGGAAGACCTCTATAGCCTCATTATGTCCAATAACAAGGTACTTACCTTTTAATTATATTTAAAAATAACGATTGACGGCGTTTCTCTTGACTTCCTGTTAATTTTATTTTATACCTGCAAGCATTAGGGTTCTAAATTTTAGCAGGGAGGGAATAGCTTATGAAAAAGTCGTGGTTGTCGTTTGTAATCGTATGCATGGCGGTCATGGTAGGCATGGCCTATGCCGACTCGGATAGGCACCATCAAAACGAAGGTACAGCAACCTCAACTAGCAGTTCCAGTACAACCAGCAGCAATTACGTAGTATTCGCAACAAACGACCTGGGCATGCACTGTGCATGCCCAGGGGCAGATACATTTCTGTTACTTCCGCCGTTCAACACCCTTAGGGCCCAAGTGATCCGTAGAGGTGACGATCCGGAGGTAATCACCGATCCGAATCAAATCACCGTTACCTACAGCATCCTTGAAAATACAGATGCCTCCCTAAAGGCTGATCCGTACTTTCAAAGCTGGATAAACAATTCCCCCAAGATCTTTCCAGGCTTTCAGCCAATCAGGGCCGACGGCCGAATACAGGGCCTGACCGGCGCCACGTTGAGCGGCAACATGGTCCCGATGCCTGGCGGCTATTGGGAAGTGGCCGGCATACCGGCATACCCTGCCCTGGACCCAAACGGTGTCATGATAGACCCACTAGGCGGTCCGAATCGCAATCCTTATCTCACAGGCCAGATAAAAGTCTACAGCAAATCAAACGGTGCGCTTCTGACGCAAGTCAACACGGTCGTTCCCGTCGCATTTGGCGGTTGTTGCAGCTGCCATCTGAGGGTCGCACAGGATTATGGCAGGGTCAACCCTACACCAAGAGACTCCTTTGAGGTCATGGGGATGCTCCATGCCCGCAGCTCAGGGATAGATTTTTCAAAAATCGACCCTGATGGCGATGGAATCGGCGGACCGATCAGATGTTCCAGGTGTCATCTCGACCCGGCAATGGGCGAATCCGTTCCACCCGGTTACGCTGGATATCCGACATCCAAATATACCTTTTCCGACGTAGTTCACAGATTCCACGTCCAGAGCGCAGCCGTCCAAGTATATGACCCGAATATCGCCAACAACTGCTATGACTGTCATCCCGGCAACGGAGTGAACTGTTACAGGGACACCCATCGTACAAAAACTATAAACGGTCACAACATCTGGTGCAGCGACTGTCATGGAGACCTCAACCAGCGCGTGGCGAGCGGACAGCTGCTGAAACCTTGGTCGGATCAGACCCTGCCGACATGTTCCAAGTGTCATTCAAACACCGGAGAGGGCGAAGGATACTTGAACACAGGGCTGTTCGGCAAATTCCTAAATAGCAGAGGGCATAAAGACCACAAGATACTATGTTCATCATGCCACGGCGAACCTCATGCCCTTTATCCATCCACGCTTGCAAAAGACAATGCCGAACCAATGACAATCCAAGGCGACCCAAGGGCCGTCGGCAAATGCAGCGTCTGTCATACGGATAGAAGCAGCAGCTGGGGCATGCCTCCGCATTAATGCACGATCGGACCAACAACGGCTAACGTTAAAAAACAGGGGCGGCAAGGCGACATCCTGCCGCCCTTTAATTCTTTTAAATAAAAACCTCAAACGATCGGGACATACATGAAAAATCTCCTAATCACCTTTTCGGCATTTTTGACATTACTTCTCTGGTCTTTGGACCCCGCGCACCCTTTGCTCGGAGCCGACAGCCCAGCAAGAGACAACTGGACCTATGATTGGTCAAAAACTAAAAACTTTATTGAAGCCTGGTCCAAAAGGCCAACTTTCCCTGACTCCATATCATTCGCCTATTATTTTGTCTATTCGAAAAGGGCATTGGGCCTGGAAATTTCAAAAGATGAGCGAAATAAACTACTGAATTTCATAAAAGACTGCCAGACAAAAGATGGCGGTTTTGTGTCGGAGCCAAAATTTGACAAAGACAGCAATATCATCAGCAGTTTCTATGCAATAAAGGCCCTTGACATGCTCAAAGAACCGCATTTGGTGAACGAAAAAAGACTAGCCGGATTTCTCCATTCCATGTTCACTAAGGAGGGAGGGATGCGCCTGAGCAGCAACACCAAAGAGGCGTCGCTGGCCGGAACCGCCTTGGGTGTTGTACTTCTAAACAGGCTATCCGACTTGACAGATCGAGAAAAGAGGCTCGCAACTGCCTATATCCTGAAATACAAGACGCGGGATGATGGTTTCGGGCTGGTCGGCAACAAGGTCTCTTCGATAAGGGCCACGGCCATGGCGGTTGCGGCCTTAAAATCAATGAACGCCATTGGAGACATAAAGAAAGATGTGATATGCTTCCTTAGTCAAAGCCGATATTCCGGACTGATCAAAGAAAAGAGGTTCAAGACCCTGCCATCCATGGAAGAGATGGCGCAATTCCTTGCAACGGTCAGGCTTGTTGGATCATCAGACAAAAAAATAGCAGATCCCCAAAAGATATCAAAGTTTGTAAGATCGCTCTATATACCGGAAAATGGGGGATTCGGACCGGAACCAGGGCTTGGGACTACACCGCCCAGCACGTATTATGGTCTATTCTGCCTAGTCGAACTGGGCAGGTTAAAGCCAGCCGACATGACCGGCATGTCTGGTTTCTTTTCATTCTAAGAAATCATCCGGTCAAAACACAACTGGGGCATAATAATTTAATTAAATCTTATAGTTCGAATAAAACACCTCGGCTATATGTATAGCCTTTAGGTTCAAAGACGACGGGGTATTCATCCTGAACTGCAATAGACACCCTGAACACGTTGTTACAACCAGATCCACGCCCTTGTCCTTTCCTACCACGGCCTCAAGCCTCCTCTCAAAGATCTTTCTTGAAAGGCCGGCGTGCTTGAGGCTGAATACACCGCCATGTCCACAGCAACCACTGCGGGTTGATCTGAAACCGGCAGGGCTAAGCCGTCCCAAAAACCCTTCCATCGCCCCTGCCTTACCCTTCCCGCCCGATGCGAAACGCTCGTGACAAGGCGCATGATATGTCATCACAAGACCGGCATAGCATTCGGATATCTTGAGCACGTGGCCGGCCCTAACAAGGAGATCGCCAAACTCCATCACGCTAGATGCTATCTTTAGTGCTGCATCTCTATCAGGGCCATGTTCAAAAAGAACCGGCCATCGCCTTATCATGGCCGCACATGAGGCGCAGCCCGTAACTACCGCATCAAAGATACCTGCATCCTCAATCGCACGGATGTTTGCAAGCGCAAGGGCCCTTGCCTGATCCATAAGGCCAGACGCAAAGGCCGGCATCCCACAACAGACCTGGGCGGCGGGTACTATAACAGCGCCACCCAAAAGGCCTGCTATAGCCTCAGCCACATCTGTATAGATATAATTCTGGATGCAACCTATGAAAAACACCGTCTTTTTTCCTTCAGTCAGTCCATAAATGCCTCGTTTAACATCATAAAATCCGCGAGACAAGTGCAAGACCGCAGGCCTTGGCGAAATATCCGGCAAGGAGATCTGCGTCAAACCTTCTGACATATCCAGAAAACCCAAAAGCCTCAATATGAGGCCGCTATCCATCGGAAGCATTCGGGAGATGCCTGATAAAAATCGGGCTAGGCGCAACGCAAAATAAGGTCTATTCAAAATAGTCCGTAAAAAAAAAGAGCCAGGACTACCCAAGCGCCGCCTGGCGTCTCGAACGATATCGTCCACTTCAACCCCGGCAGGACAGACAAAACTGCATCCACCGCACTGGAGGCATGCATTCAACGTCTCGAAGACCTTCTCCTTTTTTAGAAAGGCTGGCCCAAAGCAGACGGAGGCCCCTCCCTGAAAAAGCCTTGCCTTTCCCCTGGGAGAAAACAATTCATGCCTGGTAAGATCATATACAGGACAGACAGAAAGGCATGCCCCACAACGGGTGCATTTGCCATTATCCAAACCCGTAGCCATGATGACCCGCTATCTTTCAATTATCTCAAGGATCAGTCGTTCAAGTATAACCCTTGAAGGGCACTGTCCGCCCTTTAGGGCAAGATCGACATCAGGGAGCCTGGCAAACAGTTCAAGTACCTTTTCAAGCCTAAACCTGTGTGCATCCCTGTACATAATATAAAGTGCATAGGGATGAAGGCCTTTTAATGCATGAGGAGCGGGCTCTCCCCAAAAGGCCTTGAGATTTGGAAGAATTTCCTTCTGAAAGACTTGATAGGTCATGCCTTGCATCGACAAGACGCCCTGCTTATCTGAAAGTGCAGCAAGGATAAGCGCCATCTTTCTAAGGAAGTTGGCGATTGTTTGCAATATTATAAGAGGATGGACATCATCGGCCAATAGCCTGGAAATTACCTCGAACGCTGAGGCCTTGTCGCGTCTCAAGATTGCATCGGCAAGTCTAAAGACCTCCTCCTCCCTCTGTCTCGAGATCGCCTCTCTTACATCGTCCAGACCGATCCGTTCCCTGGGGCCTGCAAGGCTTATTAATTTGTCAATTTCAATGCCAAGCGCGACAGGATCGTGGCCCACTTGATCCAAGATCAAGTCTACAACCCCCTTGTCAGCCTTTTTCCCCGCCCTTTGCAATAATCCATTGACATAGGCGGAGGCCGCATTTTTCGTATCTTTCGAGCTATCCCCACCTATTCCTACATCTATTACTACAGGGCCAAGTCTTTTAAACCTTGAAAAGGCGCCGATCCTTTTGTCAACGCAATCGCTCTCGATGACTAGAATAGACCGGATGTCCTTCTGGGACGAAAGCCATAAAAAAACCTTCTCCCAGTCCTGGGCCTCGGCTTCCCAGCGGCCGTCTGCGCCGGCACTGGTCAAAAACGGCGGATCCTGTAAAAGGACCACCTTTCTGCCTGGTCTGCCTGGGGAGAAAGGCCTGGTCTTAACTGCCTCAAGGACTGCCCCAGCCGTACACGCCTCCTGGGCAATAGTCTCGAGATTGAATTCCAGAGAGGCCTCACCGATGAGCGCTGTTATCAGACGCTGCACCAACGGCGCTGTCAACGGGTGCTGTCCGATAAACAGATAGCAAGGTGAGATCTCATCATTTGATACCGACTGGACAAAATCTTCACCGCCCTGCAAATGACCATTATTTATTTGCCTTTTCATCCCAACACTGATGTGCCCTTATATGCCATCTTTAAACAGGCCACGAAGATGCCTCGCATCCGCTGGGTTGGGTGGTGATCATTTGCCTGCAACCCGCTAATGCCTCTGATAGGAATGAATCAGGTATGCCCGCCTAGTTCCATTGAACGCCTGACTGCCGCCCTCACGGCATCCATCAAAAGCCCTTTAAACGCCCCCTTTTCAAGCATATAAAGCCCATCGATGGTGGTGCCGCCCGGGCTCGTCACCATGGATGCAAGCTCGGATGGATGCCTTCCAGTCTCCTTGCACATGACAGCTGAACCAATAACGGTCTGCAAGACAAGCTCGGCCGCCACAGGCCTTGACAGGCCTTCTCTGACCCCTGCATCTATCAATCCCTCTATAAATGCGAATACATATGCCGGCCCACTGCCGCTCAAGCCGGTTACCGCATCCATGAGATGCTCAGGCAACACAACGACTATACCGACCGCACCCATTATATCCCTTGCAAGCATAATGTCTTCTTCCCTCGCGAAGCTCCCGGGAGACAAGGCCGCCGCACCATATCCCACAAGGGCCGGTGTATTGGGCATGACACGGACGACCCTGGTGTCGCGTGGAAGACCGTCTTGAAGCAGTCTGAGCGGTATGCCTGCTGCTATGGACAGGACAAGGTGATCCATCGTTACATACTCGTTGATCTCTTCGAGCACCCTTGAAATGACCTGCGGCTTTACTGCAAGCACAATGATGTCGGAACTCGACACCACCTCTTTGTTGCTGTCTGTCGCCCTTACGCCGTATGTCTTGGCGAGGTGGTCCCTGCGACCTACCGCTGGATCAGAGGCGATGACCTTTTCCTTTGATACAAAGCCAGCGGATATGAGCCCTTTTATAAGGGCCTCGGCCATTTGCCCGCCGCCGATAAATCCGATACCTTTCTCAACAGCCATATGCAACCCCTTAAATCGACGAGAACTATAAAAAACTAATGACCCCTGCTTTCCGTCTGGCTTACCATGATCTTCTGCGCTAGGCCGCGCCCTACGGCCAGACGACTCCCCTTCAAATTTATAATTATCGGGCCACAATTGCTGACCACCTCTATCTCCTCGCCCGGCGAGATCCCCATCGCCGTAAGCCTGTGCCTAATGTCATAACCGCCTATCAGCCGCTCCACCTTGAGTTTTTCCCCGCTTGCTGCCATAGAAAGGGGCATACCTGGCCCAGCGCGCGAGGCCCTTTTGCATGCAGGGCAGAGTCCGATAATCGTCAACTTGTGGGAAAGCGGTTCAAAATCATATCCGCCCGATATCTCCCTGATGAGCTCGCCGATCTCCGGACTGTTGAACTCCGTCACCTTGCCGCATTTTGGACACAAGAGATGATCATGCTTCGAACCGAGATGCAGATGTTCATACCACGGCCCATCCCCGTCAAGGTATATACGCTGGGCTATACCGTAACGACAGAGTATGTCGAGCACCTTATTTATAAACTCTATGTCGAATTTATGCCCAGCCTTCTTCAGGCCTTCCTGAATGGCCGATGTGGAGATATGCCCTTCGGTATCCAAAAAATAATTAAGTATCAAATCCCCGCCGTCAGGTAATGGCTCCTCCATCTCTCTCAAGAGCCTGAACAATTCGTCCTTTTCGCTCATATGGAACCTACGGATGCCCTCACCCTCACAGCGTGCGCACGGCTCGGAATTGCTTTTTACACTGCATCTCCTCTTTTTGCCGATTTCACAAAACCACATTTCAAATATCTCCACCTCAAGATTGCCTGGACATGCTTCAGACCTATGAACTATAAAAAACGGCTTGCGTCAATACAAAAAAGCAACCGCGATCATCAGACCTTGCCTTGGCCGTATCGGGCATCCGCCGTCAAAATAGAACGATTAAAAACATTTGCTTTTTTTCGTTGCTGGCATTATAAAAAAACATGATTCATCCATCCTGTAAGAGGTGCGTATGGCAACAATAAAAAAAATCATCCCCTATTTGGCGGTTTTGGTCGCATGCATGTTTTTTACAAACGGCTGTGTCAGTATGGGTAGGGACTTTCCGGTCGATGCGGTGCCGAAGATCCAGATAGGAAAAACCACGAAGGAAGACATAGTCCGTATGTTCGGACCGCCCTGGCGCACAGGTCTGGAAGACGGAAAGACAATCTGGACATATGGGCATTATAATTATTCCTTGATCGGGAGCAGCAATACATACGACCTAGTCATAAGGTTCAATGCCAATAATATCGTTGAGTCATATACTTTCAACACCTCTGCGCCATAATCACGGCCGTCATTGGGTCTTGAATCTTGAGGCAGCCTTCGGCTGGACCAATGCCTTAAGGATCTTCAAATTATATCTTGACAGAGAAACGATGCTCTTTATATTATGGCACAAAATTCTCGGCGGGAATAACTCAGTGGTAGAGTGCAACCTTGCCAAGGTTGAAGTCGCGGGTTCGAATCCCGTTTCCCGCTCCAGATAGCATGCACATCAGGGGCGGCAATGATAACCGTCCCTTTTATTTTTTTGGAGAAACATGAAAAAGGAATTGGAAGACCTGTTTATCGAAGGACAGTTTAAGCTCATGGACGGGGATCTTAACGGTTCCATCAAGATCTTTTGTGAAATAATCGAGAAAGATCCCGAGGCCGGACAGGCCTATCAGGCGAGAGCGGTTGCATATATGAAACTTGATAATATAGATGCGGCCGTAAGCGACATAAATTCGGCCATATCGTGTGAACCCCAAAATGTGCGCTACATATATCGAAAAGGCATCATTCTCTTTAAAAAGGGCGATATCCAGGAGGCACTTGACTCCGTCAATCATGCACTGGAAATAGACCCGACTTATCCGGCCGCCTATGTCTTGAGGTCAAAGATTTACGAAAAACTCGGGGACAACGAACAGGCCGCCGCTGATATGAGCCATGCGATGATGCTGAAAAAAGAGACCACCAAGATGGTCGACTGGTAAGAGATGTTGACTTCCGCCCTAGAGGCGGCCTCCACCTAGGTCCTGTTGCGTCCGGTCGCCCAGAGTATCTGTCTGCAAAGACCTCTTACTAGCCTTACCTCCCTTGACCGCAGCTCGACCCTGGCGAAGAGCCTTCTAACGTTTCTTATCCAATAATCCGGATTTTTGGGATCTATAAGGCCTATGGCCAAAAAGGCCTCCTTCAGATGTTCGTACATCGCTTCAAGCTCTTTCAATGAAGCAAGCCTGGGTTTGAAGCCAGGCTCCTGGATGTCGGCGGCAAATATCTCGTAACACAATATCATCACGCTCTGCGCAAGGTTAATAGATGAAAAACCGGCTGTAGGTATGGTTACAATGGACTGGCATAGGCACAGATCTTCGTTGGTAAGCCCCCATTTCTCCGAACCGAACACAAGCGCCACTTTGTTCGTGTGGCTCAATGCCGCAACGGATGCGGCCATTTCCCGCGGGGTATCGGTCGGCCTACGCCGCCTCCCTGTACGCGCCGTGGAACCGACAGCATAATTAAATGATGATAACGCCTCTTCAAGACTATCATGGACTGACATGCCATATATTATTTCAGCCGCCTCATGTGTGGCCATCTTGAGCATCTTCTCACGGTTGAGGTCATGAGGGCGCACCAAGACAAGACGCCATATACCCATATTCTTGCAACACCTTGCAGCAGCCCCTATGTTTTCTGGGTACTTAGGCTCGACCAGCACCACGCCTATATTTTCCATAACTGCACTCATGGTGGCATAGAATAACACAAATGCCGACCAGGCCAAGACGCAAGACAAGGTGCAGGCCATATTGCAACGACCGACATGAATTGTTTACATCCGTAGAGAATGGATTAAAATCAGCATATTGATAATCTTATTGTGGGTTGAAGGCCATGACATCCAAGTGTGGTTCGCCGATATTTATAAAGATTCCTTGTTATCTTACAGGTCGTCTTGTATTGGATACAGACAGGGAGCGCATAAGACAGAAGCTTGCCAAATTTCTCATCAATGAACGCGGATACAGGATAGACGACTTCATGCTTGACAGAGAGATCCTTCTTGAAATAGACGGCCGAAAACTCATAGCACTGATAGATATGACAGTAAAGATCAACAACCGTTCACTCATGATACTCAGAGGAGGCCCAGGCTCTGTCGTGACAAGGGAGTCCGGGACCATTGCCGCGGCCCGTCTTATAGAACCGGACTATATAGTGCCATGGGCTGTGCAGGCGAATCTGTTCGACGCCGCGCTCATTGATGTACGACTAAAAAAGTCCGTCGGCTACGGCTGGGATATCATTCCCTCAAGACAAAGGCTCCTCGACATGACCTCTGATTGGCCTCCGCCGAAACTCCCGGAAAAACGCATCCCGATAGAGAGGCAAATACTATACTCATACGACAGCCACGGCTGACACAACAGACTCCAGGCGTCAGGTGACGTCTTGATCTGTAAATAAAAAGAAACGGCATTGGACTGGCTGCTCCCAATCATCTCAGGTCTCCTTCTGACCTCAATATTTCCACCCTTTTCCATCGGTGTCTTGATACCAGTGGCCCTTGTGCCGCTCCTGTGCACCATTAAAAAAAAGACATGGAAAGAAGCGTTTAGATACGGCTTCGCAGCCGGTATCTGCCATTTCGGCACGCTTCTCTGGTGGATAGCCCCCACTATCGCCAGATATGGCAAACTCCCGCTGTGGGCTTCATGGCCAGTGGTCGGACTCCTCGCCTGCTACCTAGCTGTCTATCCGGCCGCGTGGTCGGCCTATATCTCCATTGTTTCGAGCAAAAGGCACCCCATCCATCTCATCATCTCTGTCCCAGCGGCCTGGGTCATCCTTGAATGGATCAGGGGACATTTTCTGAGCGGCTTTCCGTGGGGGAGTCTTGCCTACAGCCTTGTGCCGAACCCATCCTTCATACAAACGGCCGACATCTACGGCCCTTATGGCCTCTCATTTCTGATCGTCCTGGCCAACATGATCCTCTGGGATCTGGGGGAAACAATAAAGACAAACGGCATTTCAGACCTCAAAAAACCTACCATAGCGGGAGAGGCCGCTCTCCTGATCTTCGGCACTGCCTTTTTGTGGTATTATGGCGAGATGCAAATAAATCGCATCGCAAGCAAAGATGCCCTCTACCCAGCCCATTTTGCCGCAGCCATTCAAGGCTCCATCCCGCAAGATGAAAAATGGGATCCAGCCTTTCAACAAGGGACAATCGGGATCTACAAACGCCTGAGCAAAGAAGCCGTAGAAAACGCCAGAGCGTTCAATAAAAATAATCCTAAAAATCCAATAATTATCTGGCCGGAGACCGCTGCCCCATTTTATTTCCAGGATGGCAGTCCGTTAAGTAGACAAGTACTCTCTCTTGCCAAGGAGTTGAAGGCCATTATACTCTTCGGAAGCCCTTCCTATAGCCTTCGCAAAGGCAGCGGAGACACGGAATTCTTCAACAGTGCCTATGCCGTCACCCCAAACGGCATGGTCGCAGGCAGATATGACAAGATCCATCTGGTGCCATTTGGAGAATATATGCCTTTCGGATGGGTAACCGCCTGGGCAAAGGAGTTTATACCTACTGCAGGGGAATTTCAGGCCGGAAGTTCACTTAAACCAATTTCGTGGGATGGCGTCCATATAGGAACGCTTATATGCTTTGAAAGCATATTCCCTGGATTGGGGGCAGGTCTTGTCAGGCATGGCGCCAATCTGATCGCAATCATTACAAACGACGCATGGTTCGGACATACCGGAGCCCCTTATCAGCATGAAGAAATGGCGGTCTTGAGGGCGGTTGAGACCAGAAGATGGGTGATCAGGGCCGCCAATACAGGCGTGAGCTCTATCATATCGCCGTGGGGAGAGAGATCCTCCTATACAAAGATATTTCTCCCGTGCTACACGACAGGCGTCGTGCATCTGAGAGACGACCTCACCTTCTTCGTCAGACATGGGGCGGGTTGGGTCTTGGCCATATTTTTTGTTGCCGCTATTATGCCGTTTTTGTATTTTAAAGAAAAAAAGAGGTGATGACCAAATGAAAAAAGAAGACCCGAGCGCAAAGACGCTCATGCTTGAAAAGATTAAGAGATATCTACAGGAAACTGGCTGCGGGCTTGAACACCTGAGAGGTTATCTTTGATGAAGAAGAGATAAACGAGCGCCTCTCCCAAATAGAACATGAGATGCTCAGCCCAGGTTTTTGGGACGATCCAGCCTCAAAAGAACTCTTAAGGGAGCGCTCTGCCCTTGCCAGCCAGAAAGAACTAATCAAACGTCTTTCAACTACACACGAGGAACTCGTACTGCTGTTTGAGATGGCCGAGGACGAGGGTGACGACGAGGCGCTTAAAGAGGTTTTTAAAGGCCTTGAATCACTGAAAGAGGAGATTGAAAGGGCCGAGATATCCAGGCTGCTTTCAGGTCCGCACGACAATCTGAATGCGATTGTGACCATCCATGCCGGTGCAGGCGGCACGGAGGCCCAAGACTGGGCGGAAATGCTTTTGAGGATGTATCTAAGATGGGCTGAGCGGCGGGGTTTTTCTGTAAAGCTCCTGGACCTTATGCCCGGTGATGAAGCAGGGATAAAAGGCGCAACCTTCCTCGCCGAAGGTGCTTATGCCTACGGATATCTCAAATCAGAGGCCGGCATCCACCGTCTTGTCCGCATATCGCCGTTTGATGCCTCAGGAAGGAGACATACATCCTTTGCTTCCGTATTTGTGGCCCCTGAGCTCGACGAGTCCATAGAGATTGAGATAAATGAAAAAGATCTGCGTATAGACACCTACAGGGCAAGCGGTGCAGGGGGGCAACACGTAAACAAGACAAGCTCAGCTGTCCGCATAACGCACATCCCGACTGGGATCGTTGTACAGTGCCAAAATGAACGCTCGCAGCACAAGAACAAGGCCATCGCAATGAAGATACTCATGGGGAGACTCTATGAGCTTGAACGCTCGAAAAAAGAGGCCGAGAAACAAAAAATCCATGGCGACAAAAAGGAGATAGCCTGGGGCAGTCAGATCCGCTCATACACCCTTCAGCCCTACCAACTGGTAAAGGATCACAGGACGGAGCTTGAAATAGGAAACGTCGGAGCGGTGCTGGACGGCGATATAGATCCATTCATAAACGCCTATCTTAAACAAAACGCTGCATAGCCAGCTGTCCTACTTCATGGCAAATCAAGGTAACGTATCTCGCCAGTATTCACCGTGACCTCCTCCCCATCATCAAGTGCGAGCAGCAGACCGCCGTCGTCTGTCACGCCGACCGCAGTGGCAACAAATTCAGGGGCATTGTCAGCATCAAATCCAAACACACACCTCCTGCCGATCGTATCGCTTGCAAGGACAAAGGCCCTGAGCACGGGATTGGGCGCCCAGGTATCATCAATAATATCCAGCCTTGACAACTCCCACTTGTGGAGGTCGGCGAACACCAAACCTATCCTCGAAAGGAGATGCGCTGCTAAGGAAACGGCCGGCCACGGTCTTTTTGTTGCGGTCAAAAGGGATGCGGCCTGTGGGAGATGCGACGGAAAGGCCTCGATGTTTATATTCAATCCTATACCGAAAAGTATATAACTTTCGCTTGAGCCTGGGCACGTTATCACCTCCGTAAGCGTGCCGGCCACCTTCTTGCCGTGCACCAGGACGTCGTTTATCCACCTTACTGATACACTTGACAGCCCCCACTCCCTCAAGACCTGGGTTATGGCAACGCCTATACCAAGACTGTAGAAAGACCAAAACTGCTTGGAAAGCCTCGGATAAATAGCGATGCAAAGATAGATTCCGCCTGCAGGCGACCACCACTGGCGCCCCATGCGGCCCTTTGCCTGGGCCAGACTCTCAGCCCACCAAATACAGCCTGATGGATGGCTCAAGCCGGTTTCGTCGGCCCTTAAAATGGCCTCTTTTGCCAGAGGCATAAGGCGCGGAGCCCTTTCAAGGCAGATAATCTCACGGCCTACGATGTCCTTGGCCCTTGATGCAAGTTCGACCGCATCTTCTCTTGTACTGGACATAATGGCGACATCCTGCGCCATATAACAGTCGATGAGCCTCTTTAAGGCCGCAGCCCTTTCCTCGTTCCTTGACATCGATTGATAAACACCCATATTTTAAAAAATAAGCCATTGAGGTGGATATTATGATACGAAAACCTGCTGTTGCAAACCAGTTTTATGACGGCGATCCATTGAGACTGCACCATGAGGTGGGCAGACTTATAAGACGCATAACAGGACCAAGGCCGGCATTGATGGTCGTTTCTCCACATGCAGGTTATATGTATTCCGGCCATGTGGCAGGGGCGGTGTTCAGAATGATAGATGTGCCAGAGACCTGCGTTATTCTTGGTCCGAACCATACAGGTCTTGGAGAGCCAGCAGCAGTAATGACAAGCGGCTCATGGGCCATGCCGATGGGGACTATACCTATAGAAGAATCGCTGGCGGCGGAGTTGATCAAAGAATCCGGATACCTTGCAGACGATGCAAACGCCCACGTCTATGAACACTCCATTGAGGTGCAGTTGCCTTTCTTACAATATCGCCAGCCCGATTTAAAGATCGTCCCGATCTGCCTGAGCGTGCTCAGCTACCAAATCTGCAAAGAGATAGGTCTTGCGATTGCAAGGGCGATCGTGAGATTCTCGAAACCAGTCCTGTTGGTTGCAAGTACGGATATGAGCCATTATGAACCGAGGGATTCCGCCGAGTCGAAGGATAAAGAGGCATTAAAATACATCCTGAACCTCGATCCGGAAGGCCTCTATAACACGGTCCGTGCAAGAGGGATATCTATGTGCGGCGTAATACCTACTGCAGCGGCCCTCACGGCCGCCATCTCTCTCGGCGCTTCAAAGGCCTCTCTGGTCAAATATACGACAAGCGGGGACATAACTGGCGACTACCGTAACGTTGTGGGCTATGCGGGATGTGTCATCGAATGACATCCTTTGGCGGCATACTTGACTTTTTGCCTGTCTAACTTTATAAAAGATGCCAGTGTTCTCATGGGGGATCGTCTAACGGCAGGACCGCAGACTCTGGATCTGCTTATCGGGGTTCGAATCCCTGTCCCCCAGCCAAACAATCCAACTCTATTCTACCTGGAACATTAAATGATCCGTCTGCCCAAACCGATCGCCCCTTCAGAGATTGCATTTGATATAGACGGCGTCATTGCTGACACGATGGAGTCATTTTTAAATATCGCCAGGAAGGAATTCGGCATAACACACCTTAAAAAAGATCACATCACCTCTTATTGGCTTGAAGATTGCATTTCTATACCCATCCATATTACCCACGCTATAATAGACCGCCTTGTTAAAGACCCTTTCGGCACGGCGCTGACCCCGATCGAAGGGGCAAGGGAGGCCCTTTCGACCCTCATCCCTCACTCTTCCTTGACCTTTGTCACGGCAAGACCTGACAGTGGCCCTATAACCGAATGGCTCCATTCCATCCTGCCTGAAGCAACGCGGCACAGACTGAACGTCATCGCAACTGGTGAACATGCCAAAAAAGTGGATGTGTTGAAGGCCATCGGCGTCTCCTATTTTGTAGAAGACAATCTTGATACATGTGACAGCCTATATAGAGAGGGCATCAATGCTATTGTATTTGATCAACCGTGGAACAGGGGTCATACGCCATTTTTAAGAGTGACCTCATGGAAAGAAATCATGGAGATGATAAAATTTGATTAGGGATGACGCCCACTGCCTCGATACAATCGTCGTGGCAAAAAAACTCAAGACCGATCTAAATCAAGGGCTTACAGTCGATGAGGCCAAACGCAGGCTGGAAGATATAGGTCCAAATGCACTCCCCGAGGAAAAAAGACGCGGACTTGCAGAGCTTTTTCTCGACCAGTTCAAAGACTTCTTGATCATCCTACTCATCGCCGCAGCAGCAGTCTCCGGCGCCCTGGGCGAATATGTAGACGCAGCGGCCATTGTAGTCATCATAACCATAAACGCTGTCATAGGGCTTGTGCAGGAATACAAGGCAGAGAAGGCCATCGAGGCCTTGAAATCCTTGGCAGCCGCCCATGCCCTGGTGAAAAGGGACGGTGCGGTAATTGAAATACCCACCTCCGAGCTGGTGCCTGGCGATCTAGTGCTCCTTGATGCAGGCAGGATAGTCCCAGCCGATCTGAGACTAATAGAAGGCACCATGCTCAAGGTACAGGAGGCCGCACTTACGGGCGAATCCATACCTGTTGACAAACGACCCGATAAGGTCTTCGCATCCAATGCCCCGATAGGAGACAGGCAGAACATGGTCTTCAAAGGGACACAGGTGGTGCTGGGCCGTGGACTAGGCATAGTGGTGGCTACAGGGGCCGCCACCGAACTCGGCAGGATCGCGGGCCTCATAGCCGAACAGAAGGACACAAAGACACCCCTTCAGAAACGTTTGTCTGCCTTCGGACGCCAACTCGGCCTCATCGCCCTTGCCATATGTGCAATAGTCTTTGTCATAGGGCTGCTCAGGGGCGAGGACCTGCTGCTCATGTTTCTCACTTCGGTAAGTCTGGCCGTGGCCGCCGTACCAGAGGCGTTACCCGCCCTGGCTGCAATAGCCCTGGCCTTGGGTGCCAAACGCATGGTACAAATCAATGCATTAGTCCGCCGCCTTCCTGCAGTTGAGACACTTGGATCAGTAACGGCCATCTGTACCGACAAGACCGGGACGCTGACTGAAAACAGCATGCGCTGCGAACGATTCTGGACGGTACAGACATCGGATGCATTGGAAGCACTGCCCATCTCAGCAGTAGAAGAAGATATTGCATGGCGCTGGCTGGCTGTAGCCATGGCCCTGTGTAACGATGCATCCCTGGTCCGCAACAGCATCATGGGCGACCCAACTGAAACGGCCCTGTTGGCTGCCCTTGACGAGACTGGTCTGGACCATGAAGCGATAAGAAAAACATATGAAAGGATGGCTGAGATACCATTCGATTCAAGCAGACGACTCATGACTACTGTCCATACTATGCCGCATGGAGGCCTTGTATCTTTCACAAAAGGTGCGGTGGAGTCTGTTTTGGCCTGCTCTTCCGCGGCGCTGGTCAAGAACGGCAAAACCGCCTTGGACAGCAAATTGATCTTGACAAAAGCCGAACAGATCTCGGAATCAGGTCTGAGGGTGCTGGCATTTGCCATGAAACACCACGATGCAGTACCTGCAAACTTGTCGATAGTTGAAAATGAACTAGTCTTCTTGGGCCTTGTAGGCCTAATGGACCCACCCAGACCTGAGGCCTTTGATGCAATAAGGCAGTGCAAAAAGGCTGGCATAACACCGATAATGATCACAGGCGACCATCCGGCTACAGCCCTTGCCATAGCCAGGAGACTCGGCATAGCCCAAGACCGACGGGAGGTTATGACAGGTGATGAGCTCTCCGAGCTCACGCTTGATAGGTATGAGACCATGGCGAAAGAGATCAAAGTCTATGCCAGGGTTTCACCCGAACAAAAGCTTAAGATTGTAATGGCCTTGCAGGACAGGGGTGAATTTGTAGCCATGACCGGAGATGGCGTAAACGACGCCCCTGCCCTCAAAAAAGCCGATATAGGTGTAGCAATGGGCGTCACAGGGACCGACGTAGCCAAGGAGGCCGCAGATATGATCCTCCTTGACGACAACTTTGCCACCATCGTAAAGGCGGTACACGAAGGCCGTCGCATCTACGATAACATCCGAAAGTTCATAAAATACATCCTTGCCAGTAATTCAGGGGAGATATGGACCATCTTCCTGGCGCCTTTTCTAGGCCTCCCCATTCCACTTTTACCGATTCACATCCTTTGGATAAACCTCGTGACGGACGGGCTCCCAGGTCTGGCCTTGGCGGTCGAGCCAGGCGAAAAAGATGTGATGGAGCGTCCGCCCAGGCCGCCAAAAGAAGGTATTTTAGCGCAGGGACTCGGCATCCATGCCGTCTGGGTAGGGCTCCTAATGGCCTTTGTCTGTCTATGTCTGCAGGCCGCCTCTATATACCTCAGCGACATGCACTGGCAGACTATGGTGTTCACTGTACTCTGCCTGAGTCAAATGGGCCATGTCTTGGCTATCCGCTCAGAGTGGCAATCTCTCTTCAGCCAAGGACTGTGCTCCAACCTATCCCTTGCCGGGGCGGTGACACTTACCATTGTCCTGCAGCTCGCTACTGTTTATGTCCCTTTATTGCAGTCCGTCTTTAAAACACAGGCCCTTGGACCATGGGAGCTCATCATCTGTCTTGCAGCTTCATCGCTGGTATTCTGGGCGGTGGAGGCAGAAAAGATGCTGAAAAGACGAAAAAGATGCATCTAGACAAACAGTCTCGAAACAAAAGCGGTGCCGCTACTCCATGGTGTCTACCTCCAACCTGAAATCAGGATACTCCAACGGCCATCTATCATCGAATTCCTGTATCCAGCCATTTTTGAATCCAAGCTCCAGGGCATATCCGACCACCTCTTCATATTCCCTTTTCCTAAGACGGCGCGACAGAATAGGATGATTTCCGGCCTTATAGGCAGGAAAATACTGGGACATAAGGCTCAGGTGCACATCAGTCCCATAACGATCAGCCAGCCATTTCAACACGGCCTTTGAATTTTCAATATAGCCTGGCAGGATCAGGTGCCTTACAATAATCCCCCTGACAGCCACACCGTCTCTGATCTCAAGGCTCGTTCCAACCTGCCTCACCATCTCATCCAACGCAAGCTCGTTCCAGTGTGGGTATGCCGATACGCCAGAGAGGTCAAGCCCGACGTCGGCCAAGGCGTACTTGGCATCAGGAAGATATATATCAACAATGCCGTCCAGCATGGCTATGGTTTCAGGGGCCTCAAAGCCACCTGAATTCAGCACAACTGGGAGGTCAAGGCCTCGATCGACCGCTATCGCCAGGGCCTCGAGCACAAAAGGCAAGACATGTGTGGCCGAGACTAGCTCAATGTTATGACAACCCCTCTCTTTCAATCCAAGCATGACTGTGGCAAGCCCATCTACTGTAAAATCGCTGCCAAGGCCTTCATGACTTATCTGAAAATTCTGACAATAGACACATCCAAGATGACAGCCGGAGAAAAAGATCGTCCCGGCGCCGTGTGTGCCGGATATGACTGGCTCTTCGCCTATATGAGGCACCGCCCTTGCAATTTTTATCGTGGTCCCGATGTGGCAAAAACCCATTTTTCCGCGCAGACGGTCGGCCTTGCACCTCCTTGGACAGAGCATGCACGAGCTCAAGACCTTCCTTAAGGCCTCAGCCCTCCCAGCTATCATCTGCGCACGCAGCCCTTCAATCTGCATCTCGCTCGCTGCAGCTCATGACGCGATAAGACATGCGACAGCATACGCCGCGATGCCGTCCCCTGTCCCTGTAAATCCAAGTCCTTCAGTAGTAGTGGCCTTTATATTGACCAGCGAGGTCCTGATCTTCAGCGTTGAGGCGAGATTGTCAAGCATCCTTGGGACAAAAGGGGTAATCTTTGGGGCCTGGGCTACGACCGTGACGTCTGCGTTCCCAAGCAGAAGACCTCTGTCTTCAATCATCTCAGCTATGCGCTCAAGAAATATCAGGCTCGATATATCTTTGTAGCGCATATCGGCGTCTGGGAAATGTCGCCCAATATCGCCTAAGCCGGCTGCACCCAAAATCGCATCGCACAAGGCATGGGTCAAGACATCGGCGTCGGAGTGGCCCGACAGCCCCAAATGGAACGGGATATCTACCCCGGCCAGTACTAGCCTACGACCCGGGACAAGGCGATGGACGTCGTAGCCGAAACCCACGCGAAACAACGTATCACCCCCGCATCCAAGACGTTCCCCAGGCAGCTATGATCGCCTCGGCGAGACGAAGGTCATCGGGAAACGTTATCTTAATATTCAGAGCGCTCCCTTCTGCCATGCCAACACTTATACCGATAAATTCAAGGAGCGACGCCTCGTCGGTCGCCTTTAAATTTAACATCTGGGCCTCTTCAAACGCCCTGGCAAGATCAAGCCTCTTGCAGATCTGCGGGGTCTGGGCAAGATACAATCTTGAACGATCTATGGTCCTCAAAATAAACCTGTTGTCGTCGGCCTCCTTTATGGTGTCATTTATGGGGAGTACAGGGATTGCGGCCCCGACCTCCCTTGCTAGTAGATACACCCCTTCAAGCAGTGCTGTTGTTAAAAGCGGCCTTGCCGCATCATGAACAGCTACCCATTTTATCCCGTCATCCACAGCCGAAAGGCCGGCCATCACAGACTCTTGCCTGATTGCACCACCCCGAACAACCTTTACTGGTTTGCCATCGGCACAGGAAACAGCGATATTGTGTGCCTTTTCTTCATGGGCATAGTCCGAGACCACAACTATTTCGTCTATAATAGACGAATGCGCCATGGCCGCAACACTCCATGCTAGAATGGGCCGTCCGCCGAGCTGCATGAACTGTTTGGGCTCGCTACCCATGCCAAATCGCACCCCGCGACCAGCTGCGACTATTATGGCTGAAACGCTCAAAACTTCAGGCCTCGGGGAACATCTTTGCAGGGTTCAACAACCCTTCAGGATCAAACACCGTCTTTATCGCCCGCATTATCTCAAGAGACCTCTTGTCAAGCTCTATGCCGACATAAGCCTTTTTTGTAAGCCCTATCCCATGTTCGCCGGAGATAGTACCTCCGAACGCAATGGTTGCCTCAAATATCTCCTTTACCGCGACCTCCGCCCTCTCATTTTGGAACCCCTCTCCCTTATCCAAAAGGATGTTCACGTGGAGGTTGCCGTCACCTGCATGCCCGAATGTAAGGATCGTAAGCCCGGTCTCCATTGAAATATCCGCAATCCTGCCGATCATCTCAGGCAGGGCATGCCTAGGCACGCAGATGTCCTCATTGATCTTGTGGGGAAACCCCAGCCTTTTTATAGCCGGCGATAGAGAGCGTCTAATATCCCAAAATGCCTCGACCTCGTCATTGTTACGTGCGGCACGGACTTCAATGGCACCGCTGTCTGTAAACACCCTTGTGACAATGGCTAACTGCTCTGCGACTTGGCTCTCGGGGCCGTCCACCTCTACAAGCAGCATCGCCTTGGCACGGTCGGGTGCTGCAAGACCCGGATTGTCTCTAATGCAATCTAGAGATAGACTATCAAGAAGTTCGGCGCATCTGGGAAGTATCCCACGACCAAAGAGCCCTGTTACTGCATCGGCCGCATCCCCCGCGCCCTCAAAAAAGGCTATAAGCGTACCAACGGCCTCAGGGGCTGGGATAAGCCTTAATATCGCCTTTGTGATGACGCCGAGCGTCCCCTCAGAGCCTACCATGAGCCTTGTAAGATCATAACCTACCACGCCTTTGGCGGTCCTGACCCCGACCCTTGTAAGATCCCCACCTGGGAGCACGATCTCGAGCCCCATCACGTAATCCCTGGTGACGCCATATTTTACGGCCCTAGGACCGCCAGCACCAGTCGCTATATTACCCCCTATAGTACAAAAACGAAGACTTGCAGGGTCTGGCGGATAGAAGAGCCCCATTGATGCGACCTTATCCTGAAACTCACCGGTAACCACACCTGGCTCCACCTCGGCCATGAGATCAGGACGATTGATCGAAAGGATGCGATTCATACGCGTCATGGAAAGCACTATCCCTCCACCGCTTGGAAGCGACGCCCCTGTAACGCCGGTGCCAGCCCCTCTTGGAAAGATCGGAATGGCCTTTTCATATGAAAAGGCCATGACTTTAGTCACATCTTCAGTCGATGTCGGGAGGACAACCACATCAGGCAATGATTCGAGACCGCTTGCATCATAAGAATAACACAGGAGTTCGGCCCTGTCAGAGAGGACGTTTTCAGACCCGATCAACCTGGACAATTCCCTTACAATGCCTCTATGCACATCAACCCTGCCAGCGGTATTTCTCCATCTGGCTTATCAGATAATCCACCTCGCCCCTCAACTTAGCCGATTCGTTTATGGATTTTGCTATCTGTTTCACCGAATGGAGGACTGTCGCATGATCACGATTGAACTCCCTGCCGATTACCTCAAGGGGGCAATCAGTAAATTGTCTGGAGAGGTACATGGCCACCTGTCTAGGCCATGCGACCGCACGCTTCCTGACCCTAGACCTTATATCCTCCTGAGTGACCTTATAGTGTCTACATACGAGGTCTTTGATCATGCCGATGTCTATGGATGCAGGCTCTCCGGCAAGATTTTCTACGACCAGCATGGCCGTATCCAAATCGACAGGCGCCCTCGCAAATGACGCCCTGGCCACCAAACCAACCACAGCCCCCTCTATACGTCTTATATCGCCTCTCAATCTGTCCGCCAGAAAGTCCAAGACCTCGTCACTTAGCGCAAGCCCCTGCCTCTTGGCCTTCCTGTCCAATATCTTTCTACGGGTGGCGCGATCGGGCGGATTGATAGAGACGATAAGGCCAGCGCTGAGCCTGGAACTCAGGTGTTCGTTCAGCTTAGCGATCTGTCCCGGGGGCTGGTTGCCTGTGAATATCACCGTCTTTCCAGAATCTGCCATGGTATCGATAGCCAATGCAAGCTCTGCCTGCGTACGCTCCCTGCCTGCAAGCGAATGCACTTCTTCAAAAAGCAATGCATCGCACGCATCTCTATATCTGCGCTTAACGACGTCTATATTCCCGTCTTTTACTGCCCTTACAACCTGGCTTGTAAACTCATTAGCGGATATATAACAAAGCCTTGCCTCAGGCCTCCTTTCAAGAAGAACCCGCCCTGTAGCCTGCGCGAGATGGCTCTTGCCGAGTCCGGCCCTGGAATGGAGATAGACAATCCTAGGACCGGTCATCTCTTCGTGCGCAGCCTCCCAGCAGGCATTAAAGGCATACTGATTGGATTCCCCAACAATAAACTCATCGAACGTAAATCTCTCAGAAAAGCGGGGCTTAGGGAGCTCATCAGGGGCGAATTTGGGAAGATAAAGCTGATTCCTCGACAAATCAACCCCCTTTTTCTCATAAACCAACCTTATCTTGATCCGCTTGCCCTTAATGACCAGATCATCTTTTAAAAGCGGCAGATAGTGCTCCTGCACCCAAGAGGCGAAGAATCGGTTTGGGCACTCAAGGATCAGGGTATCGTCCTCCAGACCTTTGCAGGAAAGGGGCTCAATCCATACCCTGTAACTGCTGTTGGACATTTTGGAACGAATTACCTCTTTGAGCGGATTCCATATATCTTCCATAACCAACCTCTACCTCGGATATTTTTAATTTATGGCAATTCATAACCGCGTTGCAATAACCTGTCAAAGCAGATTAAAAGCATCTTGCCAAAGACAATAAAAAAGTTATGAACATATTATTATCTATTTGATATTTAAGTATTTTTAAAAAAGAATTTTATAACATCTGAAAAACAAAAGAGGTTTTTTTAAAATAAAAAATAATCATTTTAAGTAGTTATAAGCCATAAAAGTTTTTAACAATTTTTTAACATCTTTTAATTTTGATATTTCTTTCTTTTTCTTTTTCTTTTGCTATTTTTAATTATTTTATTCTCGATTTTTGATTTAAATGAATCGGGACTTCCGTAAAAACAACGATTGAGATAACTTAATAACAAAATAAAATTTTGATATTGGGATTTAAGAATAACAAAAATGAACGAATTTATCCAGACGCCAGATCATGATACCTGCCTGGATCTTTTAAAGAAGCATGGCGTACCAGATCATGTCATTGAACACAGTCTGAGGGTTGCCCAGGCAGGGGTCTTTCTGGCGCTGAACCTTAAATGTGTAGGCCATAAGATAGATGTAAAGGAAGTCGAGGCAGGGGCCTTGCTGCATGACATCGCAAAGATTGACGCTATTAGGAAAGGAGAAGACCATGCAGAGAGCGGCGCCAGACTCCTCTTTGGCCTCGGATATCCAAGTATTTCAGGCATAGTCCGCCGCCATGTGCATATCGATCTACCTGTATTCAAGGACGACGTGCCAGTACTTACCCCGGCACACATAGTAAACTATGCAGACAAAAGGGTGTGCCATACATCTATCGTTTTGCTCTCTGAGAGATTTGAAGACCTGGTCGAACGTTACGGGACAACACCTGGCAAGAAGGAAATGATAGTCAGGCTTTACAAGCAGACAAAAATACTTGAAGGATATATATTTAAAAAATTGGATTTCGGCCCTCAAAGGCTTTGCGAACTGAACGCTATAGACATACATAAAATCTCTTCTTAATTAGGAGGATTGTATGGTACTGCAAATCGATTTTTTTGGACATTCCGCCTTTAAGATCATCAGCCCAAACGGGCTGAACGTCTGGATAGACCCGTGGCTCGACAACCCATCGGCCCCAAGGGCTACGGCTGCTAATGCGAAGCAGATACAGGCCGATCTGATACTGATCACCCATGCACATGGCGATCACATCGGGAACGTGCCATCTCTGGCCCGATCGCCATCCACCGAGGTGGTAGCTGTACACGAAGTCCAGCAGTATCTGTTGGCATCAGGGCTTCCCAACGTAACTGGCATGAATATAGGCGGTACATACACCACCAAAGGCCTTAAGATCACCATGACCCAGGCAGTCCACAGTTCATCCATTCAAAACGGAAATGAGATCATATACGGCGGCGTTGCCGCAGGATTTGTAATAAGATTTGAAGATGGAACCACTATCTATCACGCAGGAGACACGGCCCTATTTGGCGATATGGCCTTGATCGGCGAGCTGTACCACCCAAAGATCGCCATGTTGCCCATAGGCGATCACTACGTTATGGGGCCTAGAGAGGCAGCTCATGCCGCCAAACTTATAAGGGCAGAGATCGTCATACCCATGCACTACAGCACATTCCCCGTCCTTACAGGGACCGTGGCCGAATTTCAAAAGGAGGCAGATGCCATAGGGGTGGGGTCGAGGATAGTCCCCCTCGCCCCTGGCGAGGGCTCTGTCTTATAATGATGCACGAATAAGTCCCCTGACGGAATTTCCGACATACACAGCCTTGGCCGTCATAAGATCAGGCGGATACAAGACCTTTTCTATCGCCCTGCCCTTGGCCAGGAGCTCTGCCCTTAATACACCATTCAAAAGCCCAGATTCAATTGGAGGGGTGAAAAGCCCTTCTTCAGTCTCAACAAATATGTTTGTCACAGACCCTTCTGTCAACTCGCCGCGTTCGTTTGTAAAGATACAGTCAAAAAACCCATCACGGACAACCTTTCCATGTTCTTCTTCATATAGGGGCCGAAAGTTGGTCTTGTGATAGAGGAAATGATCCATGGAATCTACATGCCTTTTCGACAGGACAATCCTTACAGGACCTGTGACCGGCTCTATGGGGGAATAATCCAGGGAAAAGCTGCCCGATCTTTCAAGAAGCAGGCGTACCTTATACGGCCCTGTGTCCTTTTTAAGACCCTCTGCCAGGTCAAGAAGCCCTTTTTTGACAGCCGCGACATCGCATCTAAATGAAAAATAATGGGCCGATGCCGAGAGTCTTTCAAGGTGCCTTTCAAGGAGGACATAGCCCTCGTCATCAAGCCTAATGGTCTCAATGAGGGAAAAGTCAAGGGGCGCCGCTTGCCGCAACTGCGCATCACTTTCCCCTTTTTGTCTCAGACAACTGGTCAAAAATCTGAACTTGAGCAGACATTCGTCATATTCGGCCCCGGGATCTGAATCCGCGGTTATTCCGCTCCCAACTCCGACCTCGCCGGCCTCACCGTCAAGCACAACTGATCTTATGGCCACGTTCAAGACGGCCTTATCGTTAGGCGAAATAAAGCCTATCGCCCCTGTGTATATCCCTCGCGGCGAGGTTTCAAGCTCAGAGATGATCTCCATAGTCCTGAGCTTGGGGGCGCCGGTCACAGAACCGCTTGGAAACAAGGCGGCAAAGACCTCAGACCATGGTGTCTTGTGCGGGACATGGGCCTTTACGGTAGAGGTCATTTGAAGCAAGGTCTCGTAGCGTTCAACCCGAAACAGGTCTTTCACATAAACACCACCGCTCCTCGCGATCCTCCCCAAGTCATTGCGTATCAGATCAACTATCATCACGTTTTCAGCCCGATTTTTTACATCAGACTTGAGCCAAACGGCGATCTCTGCATCTTCTTGTATGCTCCTTCCACGCCTGGCCGTACCTTTCATGGGCCTCATCATGATTTCATCCCCATCTCGCCTTAGAAACAATTCAGGGGAAAACGACAGTACGGTGGTCTTCCCAGACCTTATAAAGGCCGAATAGGGAGCGGCCTGTCTCGCCCTCAGCGCAAGATACAGCCCTATTGGATCCCCCTTAAATCCAAAACGTACCCTTACGGTATAATTCACCTGATATGTATGGCCGGCAGCAATCAGATCCTTGATCTTTGATATGGCAGACAGATATACATCCTTTCCCGGATCGATCTCCAAATTGTCCACCATAAAATCAGGGATTGAAGTCGGTTTGGGTAGATAAGGACCATCACCTTGGCCGTGATCGAAGACAAACGGGGCGTCGAAGACCCCCAGCCACACAAGTGGAAAGTCGGGCTTCTTTTTGTCAAGGAGCGGCCTAAGCCTCGGCTCAACGGCATAACCCCATTCATAGCACCACCAACCAGCTAGGTACCGGCCTTGGGACAGGGCATCTTCAATCTGGACGTTGAGCCTTTCGACGTCTTCAAATGAATTTGCAGTAATGATCTCGGATGGCATCCGGAAGAGATAGCTTGCCCGCTCATCCCCTCTCATGAGCCCTGTCTCAAGAAGGACCACCGGACCTTCTCCATCCAGCATGGAAAGCGCCTCTGAGATATCCAACGGATATGCAAGACCTGTAATATAGGGTATATACATAAAAACTTTTTTAGCGCCAACTGCCGGTCCAGACAAGCCCTTGGCGCCGAACCAGATATGGGATTTAATGGCTGTATCAATTTAAGGTCTGAACTATACTATACACTACTACTTTGTCTGATAAGGTTCATTAAAATTTCTGCGGAGGATGTTATAATCAATGCGCCAATACATGGTGGACGAACTAAGGCAGGGGGAGCTTGACAGAATCAGGGAATACCTCAATCTTACCTGTGAACCATCCGAGCTCGGCGGTCTTTATTGGTTTCATATCCCTGAAAGGTTGCTGGACAATATACAGATCGAGCATAAAGATTGCATGCCATTTTGTTCGGCCATCGAACTCGGCGGATCGTGGATCAAATTCGAGATGCTCGTAAGGAGCCGCAAGAAGATCCGTTGCAACTGCGTAGCCTTTGCCACAAAAGAACAGCGGTCTTTCATACTTGAATTCGCCGACAAGCTCATAATCGAAAACAATATCCCGGTTTAACTAAAAATAGTGAGTTAAAAACATGATCCAGATCAACATAGACTGCGAAGGACCGATAACCCAAAATGACAACGCCTTTGAACTCTGTGAGGAGTTCATTCCAAAAGGCGGGGAGTTTTTTGCAAGGATCAGCAGATATGACGACTACCTTGCAGACGTTGAAAAAAGGCCCGGCTACAAGGCTGGTGATACACTCAGACTTATACTGCCATTTCTAAAGGCTTACGGCGCTACAAACAGGATGATCGAAGAATTTTCGCAAAAATCATTATCGTTGCTGCCTGATGCCGGGCCCATGCTCCAGAGACTCACCACCATCGGCCCTACTTTTATAATCAGCACGAGCTACAGGCCCTATCTCAAGGCCTTGGCGAAGACTGTGGATTTCCCACTCGAACGGATTTACTGCACCGATATAAACATGAATGGATTTAAGCCCGAGACGTATGAGGTAAACCGCATCAAAGATATTGCTGGCGAGATAACAGATATGCCGTTGCTCTCATGGCACAAAAAGATGCCCGGCGGGGAGGAGATCATCGATGAAGAGAAGGTTTTGACGCTCAAAAGGCTCGACGCCATCTTTTGGCAAGAGATACCAGCCATGAAGATCGGACAGGCCTTCGCCGGCGTAAACCCTGTCGGCGGAAATGAAAAGGCGAAGGCCGTCGAAGACAGTCTCAAAAAGACCGGCCTCGGATTAAGCGATGTCATCTATATTGGGGACAGTATCACCGACGTCCAGGTACTCAAGATCGTAAAACAAGGTGGAGGTGTCGCCATCTCATTCAACGGGAACGGCTATGCAATAAAAGAGGCGAACATAGCCCTTATCGGGGAGAGCCCATTTATAATAGCAGCCATCGTCTGGCTGATAAATTTAAAAGGCAAAGAGGCTGTTTCGGACATCCTATCAGACAAAGGTTTCCTTGCTGGCGAATCACTGGTTATAGCGCTCAAAAAAAACGGCCTCGAAGGCGATTACATTGAACCGCTCCTCGCCCGCTGTAAGACCCTTCAACTCTTCAAACAAGACCGACTCAGCGATATAGCCGATCTCATCCACAGGAGTGAACGCATGAGAAAGATCGTCCGCGGTCTGAGGGTGGGGGCGCTTGGCTAGATATAAGGGAGACAAGGTCTGCAAATTCTTCCTCAGTAAAAGGCGTTTCGTTTCGAAACGCAGGATCGAGGGTGTCTCCAGGCGAAAATCTTTGCAGTCTCAAAAAACCCTTTCTGACGCTGCCGACACCCAAGTACAGATCAGCCGCCCATTCATGAACCAGGTCCGATGAATGGAATCTCGGCAGGACCGTCATCCTGAACTCATGAAAAATGGTCGACTCTTTCAAGATCCCTATCGAGTCTTTTATCCGGCCGATATCTACAAAAACGCCTGTGCAGTTGGAATAAGGTCCTGCGCGCAGTATTGTCTTTACATCCATAGCGACATAATCAACAAGGCCTTCCTCGATGATTCTCCCTAAGATCTCTGGCAGATATCCATTGGTATCGAGCTTGATGCTGAAACCCGATGCCTTGAGCGCCCGTAAAAACCGATCGAGCCCTTTGTTTGTAGTGGGCTCGCCGCCCGTAACACATATGGCCTCCACCCAAGGTTTAAGCCTCTCGAGCCTTGAAAGGACCGAATCGAATGACATAGACGGCATGTCACGATGATTCAGGACAAGCGCGCCGTTGTGACAAAATGGGCACCTAAAATTGCATCCGCCCAAGAACACAACCGCACAGAGCCTGCCTCTGGCCGAGGTTGTCGGCCAGTCCACGAAAGAGGCGTCGATAACGCCTTTTATCTCAACCTTTGGTTCCATTGAATGAAATCTCTCAAGGAAAGATGCAAAGACCGTCTTCGCAGAACCCGCCTCTGGTGTTCCCAGACCCCGCCGCGTCTCCGCCTCCCTGGCCGCTCAACAACCTTGCAGTCAGAACATCCCTGGCGCGACGTGATATATTGTTTATTATATCGCCAAGATCCAGGCATACTAAGCCATTGTCGTCGACAAGGATCGGGAGGGAGGCCCTAGCCTTCTCAATAAGGCCGAGCCACGCCAACTCGGCAAGACCTTCCGCATTGTCATCGGTAAGCACAACGTTTTCTATGCCAATGGCGCCAAGATTGAATACATCTTCTATCTCCCTGCATCTACCGCATCTGCGACTGGTGAAAAGTATCATACGTCCTCCTCTTACAACCTAACACCCAATGCCGGTGAGCCGTTGTTACCGACGTCAGGCGTACCTATGCAGCTTCTATAGCGATCCTTGAGCTCGCCTTTTTTGCCCTTATTCCATGCTGATACCCTTGTGAAATACCCAGTTATCCTAGTAATAAAGTCGACATTTTCAGATTTACAGAAGGTACACATCTTTTGAAGACCTCGCTCAACCCTGCCGCATATATTGCAGATCGTAAATTCAGGCGAAAACGCCACCTGATCATTGAGGGTATGATGAAATATCTTGGTCACAAACTCTGAAAGCGCCCCGGGATCGGGCCGATGGTCCCCAAGCCAGATATGCGTAAGTGAACCTGCCTCTATCAGCGGATGAAAAAGACCTTCGAGTCTCACCCTATCAAATGGATTCACATCGGCGCCCACATCGAACAGGGTTGAGTTCGTATAATATACCTCTCCAGTATCGATGTTCCCTCTTATCACATTCTTAGCCCGAATGGGAAAGGCGTCCAGATCAAGGCGGGCAAAACGATAAGCAGTGCTCTCTGCAGGGGTCTGCTCGAGCACAAAGCGCATCTCTTCGCGCCCTGAAAACCGTTTCGCCACAAGATTCATATGTGCTATCACCTTAAGACCGAACCTCATGGCCGCATCCGATTCATGAAGGGCCTCTCCCTTGTGCGCAAGAACCAGCTCATTCAATCCGGTCATGCCTATGAGATAAGTGGCGCGCCTCAATCTCAGATACGGCTCTCCATCAAGATCCATGTTCAAAAGCCCCAATGGACCCTTGTCTCCATAGGAAAGCAGTCTTTCGATGAAGGCCCTTTTCTCCTTGTGCGCCTGGACCGCAAGGCCTATGCGTTCGGTGAGGAGTTTGAAGAGACGCGCGTCGTCGCTTTCTGCTTCGAGGCCGAGCCGTCCGAGATTTATGGTTACGTTTTGAAGCGCACAGTAGCGCATGCGCCAAGGTTCCTTCGCATCTTCAAGGTCGGTCTTTTCAAGTTTAAAAGATAATCGGCAACACTCCGATATCTTGGCGGTCTCGCCCCTATCAAAGACAAAGTAAGTGTTTCCCTTGAGGCCCGCCACCTCACATATATGAGTCAGAAAATCGGCGAAACCTTCCGTCCTGAAAAACTTTTCTGTAATATGGACAAGCGGTTTTGGAAAGAAAAAGGGCCTCCCCTGTGCATCGCCTTTTTTATAGACATCGAATAGCGCCCAGGCGAACCGCCTCGCTTCAGGCCCATAATAACCATAGGTCTTTCCTGTATATTCCCCCCCTGGACCGATGGCCGGCACGGTCTCAAAATGCTTCGGTACCTCCCAATAGATGTTTATGTCGGAAAAGATCGCCTGCCCGCCCCTGGCTACGGCCTGTTGTGAATATTCAAATACGAGCATCTGGGCGAGCTGCTCTACCTCGCGGTCAGAAAGGCCTTCGATATAAGGGGCAAAGAAGAGATTCACTGCATCCCAGCCTATGGCGCCTGCAAAGTGACACTGAAGGGCGGCTGAAAACTTCACCATATGCGCAAGAAGAACCTCTGGATGTCTTGCAGGTGCGGCGTTTGCAAGGGAATTGGGAAGATTCAGACCGAATCTCTGGATATAGGCCAGAGACTGGCCGGAACAATAAGGCCTGTCGATAAAGCCAAGATCGTGGAGATGGATATCGCCTTTCAAGTGGGCCTCGGCTACAGGATCGCTGAATACGCGCAAAAGGGCGTATTCTTTTTTTATTCCCTCGGCCAAGGTGAGATTGGTAGCCTCTGGGCCATGGGGGATGTTCGCGTTTTCCTTGTTAGGAAGAAGAATGAGCCTTTCGACATCATAAAGCGGGAGTCCGAGGCGCATATGCATACGCCTCTGGTCCTCCAGCCCGTGTTCAAGGAGCCTTGCATTCACAAGCTCCCGGATAAGAGGCGCCGTAACGGTCTTTATCCTAGATGAACGGATGAACCCTTCGACTTCAAGGCTTATTCTTTCCGCCGTATCTCTGTCTATGAGCGTCTCTCGAATCAGCGCATCGACGATCCTCGACCTCTCCCAGCCCTTAAGTCTCTCATCGGAAGTCCTGACAAAGAGGGCCTTGTCTGTAGATTCATCTTCTTTTGCTGTTGCTGCAGGAGGAGCGGTCCGTTCTTTTGTAACCGGCCTGATAAGAGGCCTTTCTGTACCCAACGCCACCGATCTGGCAGTCGCCATGATATTTACCCCCTTTTATTTTCAAAATATTGTATTTAATATTTATTAAAACCACAATATATAGTATCTTGTCAAGATAATTTTTTATTCGAAGGTTTAACTACTTTTCACTATTATTTTTTGTTGATAAAATAATTTGAACGTAAAAATAGATAATTTTTAATCTTTTAAAAAAATAGGAAAGATCACATATGTGGCGGCCCAACGTCATCTCCTTCATTTTTACATATTGCCTCACCCTCTTTTTAATCTCTTTGCTAATCAAACCTGTTCAAGCATCGACCAATCCTGATACATCCCCTATCTCAGGACTCCTCCATTTATATATCCCAGCTAAGGTTGAATTCTGCGGAGAGACTGTACCGCTCAACAAGGAAGATGTATTGGAACGCCTTGATACCGAACTTGTAGTCATACTTGGACAACAGATCGACGCCGTGCTTTGGTTCAAACGAAGCCCGAGGTATTTTCCGATGATAGAGCGCATGACAAGGCGGATGGGCCTACCTGAAGACCTGAAATACGTAGCCCTAATAGAAAGCAATCTCAGGGCTGATGCAGTAAGCCCCGCAGGAGCGACCGGGCCGTGGCAGTTCATGGAAGCCACTGGTGAATCGTGCAACCTGAAAAAGACGGACTGCATAGACGAAAGACGTCATTGGGAGCTTGCTACACAGGCCGCGCTTACTCACCTTTCAGAACTCAAGGCATCCCTCGGTTCATGGTCCCTTGCATTGGCGGCTTACAACGCCGGCCCAAACAGGATATTAAAGGCTATGGAGGAGCAAGGCGAAAGGGATTTTTACGGCCTTAAACTGCCGAGAGAAACCGAACGTTATGTATTCCGCGCTATTGCAGCGAAACTTATCATGGAAAACCCGTCAGCCTATGGTATAGATACAAAGGGCATCCGCCTTTATGAACCGGAGTGCACGGACACAGCCTCCGTAACAATCCAGAAGGGCCCCATACCCGTCTCTGTCTTGGCACATGGAGCAGGTGTATCGTATAGATGGTTTTTGAAACTGAACCCATGGATAATCGGCAATGTTATACCAAGGGGTACTTATAATTTTACAGTGCCGAACGGTGCGGTCGAAGGCCTCAAGGAGGCCGTTTCAAGGTGGTTGCCGCCTGTAGTAGACAGCAGCCCTAAAGCCAAGGCAAAAAAACGAATTGAAAGGGCCAGGATAGAAAACAACAGGCCACGGCATGGACACAGTATCCATGCCGTGGCTACACATAAGGTCAAAAAAGGAGATACATTGAGCAGTATAGCACGGGAATACAAGATAACCGTCAATGAACTGTGCAGATGGAATGGGATCTCAAACAAAAAACCCCTCCGCCCAGGTCAACGGCTATCCATACACCGCGGCGGGTAAGCCCTCCGACGCCAAGATGGCGGCCAGGCCTATCCAAGACACCTCTTCACAGCTTTGAGATATCCATATCCATATCTCTCGTCAGGCTCTAGATAGGCCCCTTCCGCCCATTCGTTCCATGCGTTTATAAAGATAAAACGCTCCTGCACAGGCCTCTTTGCAACCCTTTCGACAAGTCTTTTAAAATAAAACTCAAAGCGTTCGGGCGATGCCCCCAGAAATATCCTAGCCCTTTTCCCGTATCTGGGCGTATTGTCCCAATCCACGAATGCACCTGAAATGACAGGAAGCCCACATTCTATAAAATCCTCTTGCAGGATATGCCTCCAGACCGTTTCATAATCATAAAAAGTAAGCGAACGGAACAAGAAATATCTTATCGATCTCAATATATCCAAGAGCTTTTCAGGCAGTATGCGGAAACGCTGTACAAGTCCGGTCTGCATGATCTTCTTATCAGGGAAATCGGGCGAATAGACCGCCTCAAAAGGCTGAAAGTTGACCACGGCATCAAAATGTTTCAACACCTCAGGCACAGGGAACTCATACTGTTTGATGGCAATAAAATATAAGCCCTTCAGGCCCTCTCTAGCCGCCATCTCCCTCCAGAAGTCAAACATCTCACCGATATTTTCTATGCGATGCGCCCTGTAGATCAGGAACACCGGCTTGCCGTCTATTTTTATCGCCCTTTCATCGGACCACGCCCTTATGAGGTATCTGAAGTGGGCGAGCCATCTGTCCTTATCCGGTATATGGGTCTGTTGAATGAGGATGTGATGATCCCTGCCGTCCCATCGGCGGGACCATGTCTCGTTGGCCCAGGCAAGGCAAAAATTGAAATCAAGCTCTTTTGACTCAAGAAAGATATTGGTCGGTGTCTCCAAAAGCTGCTTTCCATCGAACCAGTAGTGATAGTGGCAGAAACCATAGAGACCGTAAGATCTTGCAAGTTCGATCTGCCATGCGATTACATCTTTTTTGGACTGATCATAATAACGGCCGCCTAGCGGCACCCTGGGTTGATAGTGACCCTTAAACTGGGGCCTTGCCTTTTTTACATTGACCCAGTCCGTGAAACCCTTGCCCCACCATTCGTCATTCTCAGGTATCGCATGGAATTGAGGAAAATAGAATACAACTGGCCTTACCTTATTATCGTCATTCATAAAAAATTATCCTGATCGAATGATAAAAAACAAAATTAGACCCCTTCGGCCAGAAATAAATCAGCCTCGGCTGAACGACGGACAAGTATGGATAAATTAGACCTCTGACCAGACGCAGATCTTAAATTTTGCCCATCATAATTAATGACATTGCAAATCTCAAGCTCTTTGTGATCTAAATAAAAGATATGAAAAAGGACAATGGATCCGGGTCACAAGCCTTCTTTAAGATATCCGCAAATCTTTCCTTGGTGTCTTTAAAAATCGATTTTTGTTATAATAATATTATGGTTTGATAAGTTGAACAGATAGTTCGAGAGAGGGGGATCTGACCTGCCATGCACGTCGGCGTATATAAATTCCATTGCTTATTCGAGTCCCAGGCAGTACTTCCTGAGTTTAAAGGCTCGGCTATTCGCGGGGGCCTTGGCCATACCTTGAAGGCCATTGCATGCGCCCTTCGACTCAAAAGCTGCGCAGAATGTCTGTTGTCTAAAAATTGCGCATACGCCTTTATCTTTGAAGCCAAGGCCCGCCATGGATCAAGCCCGCCAACCCATCATGCCCCCCACCGCCCACTTCCATATGTACTGAGACCGCCTGATTCAACCCAGCGCTCCTTTAAACCGGGAGATGATATGTCCTTTTCATTGCTTCTGTTCGGCCGCGGCAACGATTATCTGCCATACATCATCTATGCGGTAAAAGAAATGGGCAAAAACGGTATAGGAAGGGGCGCCTCCACCCGGAATGCAGGGAGATTCAGTCTCGATATGGTCAAACAAGGCGACTTCATCTTATATAAAGGAGGCGACTTCAGGCCTGTAAGCCAACCCTTTGACCTGATTTAAGAAGGGATTACGACTTTACGATCATCCCCCGACCTTCTTCGGGGATTTCTTCGTACCAATTGACCTGATTTAAGAAGGGATTACGACTTTATTTCCTTGCTTATTATTTCCTTTCTTATTTTGTACCAATTGACCTGATTTAAGAAGGGATTACGACAGATACAGGTATTCCGCTTCTCCTGTTTTTGCCAGTACCAATTGACCTGATTTAAGAAGGGATTACGACCCAGTCACGGCCAGCATAATATAGATATTCCGCTGTACCAATTGACCTGATTTAAGAAGGGATTACGACCAGGTGCCAGTCGCCGGAGGGGGCCCGGTTCTACAGTTGTACCAATTGACCTGATTTAAGAAGGGATTAAGACGTTTGCAATATTGCAAAGGATACAAATCTAAACTTTTAGTGCTACACTTGACCTGATTCAGGAAGAAGAAAAAGAGGGAGGAGGTTACACTATGAAAAGAATCGTAGTTGTATTGGCGATGTTGTTGCTTGTTGCAGTTAACGCACAGGCCGTGGATTGGAGTGTAGTCAAGAGCGGCGCATACGGTCAACTTTCTTCATCTACTTGGCTTGCAACATACTATTATGCCATGGCAGGGGAAAAGCTAATCATTTGATCTGACAAGACTGGATTGTGGTGTGAGGTTATGGGAGCAACTTATAGGCAAGCACTATATGGCTTGAAAGAAAATTCTGTATACACTACGCTTTATGACGACCTCTACATATTGGTTTGCATAGCGCCGTACTACAACCAAGGATATGGTGGGATAGCGGTCATAGCCTTACCTTAACAGGAAGTGTTCTGTTATTTTCCACAGAAACAGACACCATTTTCGTTCCAATTGACCTAATTTAAGAAAGTTGCTCGCCAATCGGACGTCGGCTGGAGTTATAATCCAGGCAGGGGGGCGTGGTTTCCGAACCTTGACAAGTACGACTATTCCGTAGCGAACAAATGGGTCGAAGGGGGCTCACGAGACCTGATTTCATGGCATTTTTCGGCGGTAAGATCAAGGGCAACTTTCCAGTGGCCGTGCTGGATAAGGAATATATGCAGGCACTAGGGGCCAAGAGTCAGACGGTCTATATGTCTGACGAAACGCTGGCAAAAACAGGGTTAAACATCCAGACATGGAGATGGGTGTCTATCAGCATCTCCCTTGATATCATTGCAAGGGTGCAACTGATCGTCCAGGATGTGGAAAATACATTCGTCTTCTTAAAGATAGATAAAAAAACTTTATTATGAGGCAATAAAAACACGACAGGGACAGGCGAAACAAATCTTCTCACATCACTGCGGCCTGCAAGAAAAAGCGATGTTGAAATGATAAAAAAGAAGGGGAAGGTCTTAAAAGATGGATTATAAAATCATAAAGGCTCTGGGTGGGACTCCCACACCCCCACACGCGAACCGCTCTTGATAGAGCGTCCTATGGCCGGGAGATTCACCGTGTTTCCAAAGCCTTTATAATTTATATTGAGACATTATCGCAGGAGGTTGTCAATAGGTAATGATTGAAATCAAGATAGACGGAAGCCAACTAAAGCAACTGAACCGGACCATTGACAGGGTGGCCTATATGACCCCTGTCATGCGTAAAATCGCGGGCGCGATGCACGAGGCGGTCGAGGAGAACGAGCCTTACAAAATTAAACCGCCGCTACATCTTGTACTTAAAATCTTTTGGATCAAGCTCATTTAATATCTCATCCCAGCTCTTTTGGCCGGCAGATCTCTTCAGTGATCCTTGCCCATCAAATGACCTGACTTGTCTTATAACCGATTCGTTTACAAATATCTGAGCACCTGCCCTGAGTGCGATAGCCACCGCATCACTCGGTCTCGCATCCACCTTTGCCTCTTTTTCTCCATACTTAAGGGTGATAAGGGCAAAATATGTGTTGTCTTTTAGATCGGACACCTCGATTTTCAAGACCTCTGCCCCGATTGCATTAAGTAGATTTATAATAAGATCATGGGTCATCGGTCTTGAAAATTCTATCTTCTCCATCTCTGTCGCGATAGCCGTAGCCTCCAAAAGACCTATCCATATGGGAAGCGTCCTGTCGCCGTCGACTTCTTTCAGTATCACAATGGGCGTATTTGTATCAGGATCTATAGTGATTGCATGCACATACATCTGTATATTTGCCATAAGCTGATATTTCCTTGTTTTTTTTATTTTTTAATTTATTATAGCGCAAAAATTCATAATCGTCCGCACCGATTTCAAACCTGGATTAAGAGAGATAGTCATCCTTGAAAGACACCTAAATAAAAATTGCCGGACCTTATGGCCTCCTTCATTAGCATCCTGGGTTATATACTAATTTTTTATACAGTTTTCCAGGACAATCCGGAGTTCCTGCCAGCTTTTATTATATCAGGAATCATATCCGTTCTCTACCTCTTTGGACTGAACGGCTGTCTGTATCGAGGTGCAGAGGCCATTTTCCTGATAGGTATCGCATTTTTCATCGCCTTTTCTGCGTTACTCATCTTTAAAGACAGAATAAAACATCTGGCCTCTTCCCCTGGCATCACCATATTCATACTCGCCTTTTTGTCGGGTTATCTGCTGCTCAAAGGCGCTCATTACAGGAATTGGGACGAATTTTCACACTGGGGCCTTGCAACAAAAGAGATGCTCATTACCAACTCCCTTGCAACCACCGCCGGAGCTGTCCAGTTTCTCGACTATCCCCCAGGCATCAATCTCTTTCACTACTTCTTTCTCTTAAACAACGCGATGGAAAGAGAAGCTGGCACCTATGTGGCCCATCTCATCCTGCTCCTCGCCCCTCTTGTCATTCTTTTATACCGCACCGGATGGCGCGATTGGCAAAAAATACTCCTTGTCATCCTAATTGTCCCATGCATCATCATAACTCTTGGAAACGGGTTCAGGTCGATCTATTCGGATCAACTCCTGAGTGTGTATTTTGCAGCCCTCATAATAGGTTATGCACACCTAGCAGACGGCCCCAAGAGGCGTATCCTGTTCCTTTCACCCATGCTGTTCTTGCTCCCCATGATCAAGAAGACGGGCTATCTCCTATCATGGTTTGCTATAGCTATATTCTTTGCTGATCAGGCATTGAATGCTTGGCGGCCCGACTGCGAAAAAAAAGGCTGCGTGCTGCGGCGCAGGATCGCCAGAGGCGTCAATGGCCTTTCAATTATCGCAATTCTTGCCATGATCCCATGGCTATTTGAATATACGTGGAATACAAGGATCAACTCCCTCCACCTGCCTGAGACCTTTTCAATTCCGTCTAACATCAAAGACATTGTTTCAGCCTTTACAAATGCGGCACCTCCATTCACCAAAAAAGTGATAGCCAACTTTAAGGCTAAAACCATCACATCCCTCATTGACCCGACAAATCTCCTCTTCGGGCACATCTTTTTCATCTCGACAATCTTTTGGTCACACAGCAAAGGGCTGACAGGCCTCACAAAAAGGATGCTCCTTGTCTATCTAATGCTCTTACTGTTTCTCGGCGTCTATACATTTGGACTTTTATGCATGTATCTCTTCAGCTTTACGCCCGATCTCGCTGCCACGCTTAGCTCCTACGACAGATACATGGATATCTTCTATGCAGCATTCTGTCTGAGCGGGTTCGGATTTTTCCTGATGATCGACTGGGGTGACCTGGGTCATAAGTGGTTTTGGGGCTGTTTCCTAGGTCTCGCAGCCCTTGCCGGTCTTTGCTATTGGTCATTCATGCAGAGACCCGCCCCGGACTACCAACAGGTCGCCCGTGAAAGAAAGGAACTATGTGCTATCGTAAATGCGGCAAAGAGCGTCATTAAGGGCAGAGACAAGGTATATCTCGTGATACAAAATGATGAGGGCTTTAAATTCCGCATACTGAAATACGAACTCTCCCCACAGATAACACAGACTTGGTGCTGGAGGCTGGGCGGCCCGAAACACAAATGGGATGTCTGCAACTGTGACGAGACGGTCGAGCAATGGTCCGACGTCTTAAAAAGATGGGACTATGTGCTTGTAGCGGACTCAGATCAGGAATTATGGAAAAGATATGGCAGGCTATTTTGCAAACACGGCGCCTTACTCTACAAAGTGACCAACAAAAACGGGACGCTTGTCAAACTGGTGCCCTTGGTCTTCATGAAAAAGGAAAAACATGATGGTAATTAGCCGCGCCACAGAAACTGCAGAAAGGGATATCGCCCCCACAAGACTGCCTGTAGTCGTTATCCCGGCATATCAGCCGCCAGGTAACCTGATCGGGATAGTGGCCGAACTGCTTCATGAACCCTACCCTCTTATAGTGATTGTAAACGACGGCTCATCCATTGACAGGAGTTGGATATTTGACGCCGTCTCCAGGATGGAACGAGTGGTTGTACTGAGCCATGCAGTTAATCTCGGCAAGGGTCAGGCGCTCAAAACGGCCTTTAATTACGTGCTCCTGAACGCACCTTCAACTATAGGGGTAGTAACGGTCGATGCAGACGGCCAACACCTTCCAAAAGACGTACTGCGTGTGGCCGAAGCGCTGGCCGAGACCCCGGAATCCCTGTGTCTTGGGACAAGAGAATTCGAAGGCGGCGTGCCACTCCGAAGCCGCATAGGAAACGCCGTCACAAGACAGGTATTCCGCTTCTTTGTCGGGCAGCCGCTTGCCGACACACAGACCGGACTCCGAGGAATACCGGCCAGATTTTTAAAAAAACTGCTTCGCGTCCAGGCGACCGGCTATGAATTCGAGCTCGAAATGCTCATTCTGGCATCAAGGATCGGGATGAATATACGCGAGATTAGCATAAGGACCATATATGAGAAGCATAACCCAACTTCCCATTTCAATCCGATCCTCGACTCCATGAAGATATATTTTGTCTTCATAAGATTTGTTTCGGCCTCGCTCGCCTCGTTTTTCATAGATACCACTGTGTTTTCCATATCCCTGTTCCTGACCGGCCAAATATTTCTCAGCATGGTCGTCGGACGGATCGTAAGCGGGACGTTCAATTTTTTGTCAGTGAAGGTGATGGTATTCCAATCGAGAGGGAATATCCTGCTTGAGACGGTCAAATACATATCGCTGGTCGTTGCGCTTATGCTCATCTCATACGGGCTGATTAAATCCCTCGTGGTATTCGGCGGTATAAACCCATATGCGGCTAAGATACTGGCAGAGACGACCCTATTTTTTGCAAGCTTTTCCATACAACGGAGCTTCATCTTCCAAAGTGATATGAATAGACCGTACTAGAGATGCTAGGGCGTTAAGATTCAACAAAAGTTTGCCTACGGCCGCAGGTCAGACCAGTTCGCCGCAGAGGCAGTGACAGAGTGCCTTTGTTATCCTAACGTTGACCAGCTGGCCGATAAGGCTCATCGGGCCAGGGAAATTAACTACATGATTGCCGGTGGTCCTGCCTGCAAGCCAGGCCTGATCGGTCTTGCTCTGCCCTTCTACAAGCACCTCCACCTCTCTTCCGCATAGCTGTTCATGACGCCCGAGACTGATCTCGTTTTGAAGTTCAAGGATCGCTTTCAGGCGCCCGGCCTTTACATCTTCAGGTACCTGATCTTCGAATTCAGCGGCCTTTGTGAAGGGCCTCGGCGAGTATTTGAACGCAAATATCTGCTCATAACCCACTTCCTTTAAGAGACTCATGGTCTCTTCAAAGTCCTCATCGGTTTCTCCGGGAAATCCTGCAATGATATCAGTGGTAAAGGTGATGGAAGGACACATATCCCTAAGCGTCTTTATCCTGTCCAAATAGTCTTCGCGCGTATAGCGTCGGTTCATACGCTTCAAGATCCTTGTCGAGCCAGATTGAACGGGCAGATGCAGGTGTTTGCAAAGATTAGGTATATCTCTAAAACACTCGGCCACATCATCGCCGAGGTCACGTGGATGGCTAGTGGTGAAGCGAAGCCTCAGGAGACCCGGTATCTTAGCGACCTGCTTGAGCAACCCGGCAAATCCCAGACCCCCGTTCTTTTTTCCATAGGAATTAACGTTTTGACCGAGGAGTATAATCTCTTTTACGCCTTGTTCCACCAAGGCCTTTGCCTCGGTAAAGATGTCGCCGACAGGCCTGCTTACCTCCCGCCCCCTCACATACGGAACGATGCAGTAGGTACAGAAGTTGTCACAACCCTGCATTATTGTTACAAATGCACGCACCGCACCCTCGCCGAGGACAGGTACCCCTGTAAACGGAATAGCAAAGTCCCCGCTCAATTCTGTAGCGCAGACAGGTCCAACTCCTGCCTTAACAGCGCCTATCATCTCAGGAAGCCTGTAAAGACCCTGGGGTCCGAACACAAGATCAATATGCGGCAATGACTTTAAGAGCCTCTCCCCCTCCTGCTGGGCGACACAACCCCCGACACCTATAATAAGCTCTGGGTTCTTTAACTTAAATTCCTTGAATCTCCCAACGAGACTGTAGAGCTTATGCTCGGCCTTCTCGCGGATGGAGCAGGTATTCACCAATATGAGGTCGGCATTGCGCGGGTCTTTGGTGATGGAATATTCACTTCCGAGCACCTGGATCATCTTGATGGAGTCATATTCATTCATTTGACAGCCGAATGTGGCTATATAAAGCCTTTTCCGGCGGATATCAGTCTTTGCAATCATGGCTTTCATAGCTGTTTTGCTGAATGGAACCGACAGCAAACGGTCTTAACCTCCAGCTTAAAGACATCAATATCTCAAAAAGATCTTCTTTTGCGCCTTCAATTGCAATTATACGGACAACCCCGGCCGCCTTATCGACGGTGCTCACCATGAATGAGTTGTCGTAACCTTCCAATATGAAACGCAAAAGATATACCATCGATGGCTCTATGCGCAAGATGAATTCATTTAATCCATCCATACAACCGCACCGCTGATATCAACATATCCAAGGCCCGACAACGATTTTATCGGATTCATTATTTGGTGTTGAGTGCCTCTTTGATCTTGGAGAGCAGTTCTGAAGACTTAAAAGGTTTTTGAAGAAACCCCATGACCTTCTTACCGGCAAACCTGCTTATCACGTCCCTTTCGCTATATCCACTGGAGAGGACCACCTTGACATCAGGCGATATACGCCGCATCTCCCTGTAGACCTCATCGCCGGAAAGATGCGGCATGATAAGATCAAGGATCACCACGTCGATCCGATCGTGGTATTTTTTAAACTTTTCAACCGCATCCATCCCATCCTTTGCAGTAATGACCTTGAAACCAAACTCCTCGAGCACCATTCTTGCTATGGTTCTGACACTCTCTTCGTCATCCGCCACCATAACTATGATATTGTTGCCGACGGCCTCAAGCGAATCGGCCGGTTTTATCTCCCTCTTATCATAAAAGGCGCCCTGCGCACAGGGGAACAGGGCCTTGAACGTACTTCCTTTGCCCAGTTCGCTGTAAACCTTTATGGCACCCCTGTGGGCTCGAATGATTCCGAGGCTTGCCGCAAGACCGAGACCTCTGCCCTGAAACTTTGTGGTGAAGAAAGGGTCAAATATCTTCTTTACAGTCTCACTGTCCATGCCACAGCCAGTATCAGAGACTTCTATATAAGTATAATAGCCCTCTTTCAAGTCGTCATCCAGATAGGTCTCGGAAAGATAGGCCCTATCCGCGTGCATAACCCCGGTGGAGACGCTGATAAGCCCGCCCCTTTCGCCTATGGCCTCGGATGCATTTATGAGCAGGTTCATGAGCACCTGACGCACCTGTGTCGGATCGACATTCACGGGCAGTATATCGTAATTCAGATCTAATTTCAAGACAACCTTCCTTGAAACCATAGACTGTAAGAGGTGGGCGGTCTCTTCGATGAGCTTGGCGAGATTCACCGTCTCCAACTGGAAAACGCCCCTTCCGGCGTAGGAGAGCATCTGGCTGCTGAGCTCCGCCGCCTTCTGCGCCGCTTCTATAATGTTCTGGATCGCCGGCCTGGCTGGCGACTCCTTGGTGAGCTTCAAAAGGGCTATCTCGGCATACCCCAGTACACCCATAAGGAGATTGTTGAAATCATGTGCAACACCGCCGGCCAATATCCCTAAACTCTCTATCTTTTGGGCCTGCCTAAGCTTGACGTCAAGCCTCTTTCGCCGCTCCTCCTCTTTCTTTTTAACGGTTATGTCCCTGATGATACCGAGAAAAAATGGCTTGCCGCCTATCTTGACGGACGAAAAAGAGACCTCTACGAATATCCTCTCACCGTCTTTCTTTTTTGCAGCAAACTCTACGAGTTTGTTTTCGAACTTGCTTATGCCGGTCTCTTTGAATCTCTTATGCGCCTGGATATATGCCGGGATCTGTTCATCAGGAAGAAGCATGGTATGGAGGTCCCTGCCGACGGCCTCTGCCGATGAGTACCCAAAGACCTTCTGCGCAGTACTGTTCCAATAAGCCACTTTGCCGTCCATGTCCATAAGGACTATGGCGTCGGATGCCATGCAACTTATGGCCCTGAATTTCTCCTCGCTCCTTGCAAGTTCAGTCTCTATCTCCTTTTGAACCGAGATGTCTTCAAGCGCCCATACGATCTCATCTGGCCCAACGGACTGTCCTGCAAGGCGGCACCAGAAGAGTCGACCCGACTTGTGGCGCATGAATTGTTCAATACTGACATGACCTTCCTGCCTGACCCGCGGATATACAGCCTCTCCGAAACGTCTGAAGTCATCACTGGATGGAAAAAAAATCTCTGTCTCCCTACCGGATATCTCACTCAAGTTATAACCAAAAAGGTCTCCGAAGTACCTGTTTGCGGACACGACCTTCCTATCTTTTACAAGGACAATCCCGACGGCCGCGTTTTCAAGCATTATCTCACGGAGATCGCGACCATCCGTCTTGGAGTCATCAAAACACCCTCTATAGCAATCAAAATATATATGAAGTCCGCCCTGCGGCAGCCCATCTCCGTTGTGCAACGAGGAGATGATTACATTGGCCTTTCGAGAAAGGCATCGGTCTGATTTTGCAACTGCAACAGCCCGTCCCCCAAGGATAAATTTCCTATGTGGACATCCACCGTCCGGTTTGCCCTTGCCGCATATCTCAAAACACGGCCGGCCCAGGACATGCTCCGGTATGATATTGGCAGCCTCCAGCAAGGCCCGGTTGACCCATATAACCTTGTAGTCAAGGCCGAGAAAAGCGGCAGGATAAGCCACCAAATCAAGGATACGGAACCCTTCGAGATAGCCAGCATCCATACCCATCCCCCAAATATAGTTCGGCCATAGCCAAATCAAAATGCTGTAAAAGATGTAAATTATAATTATAAACAAATTTATATACAATTAGATGGATCAAATTACAATATTCAAATATTACAATCAAAATTATTCAAAATACCCTACTCGGCCCCTCAAAAAAGAAAAGGCAGCGGGATTTTTGGTCAAAATAGCAGATAGACGAACCCGCTGAATCATGGATGGAAATTGACAGCTGTTGATTCTCTTATTAGGTTTCAGGCCATGAAATCCATAATACTTGGCAAATCCTGGCAGTTCGATACAGTTGACCAGACCGTTGTCGATGACATAGTTCGAAAGATCGGCATCCCGCATATCATCGCCAGGCTCTTGTGCCGGCGCGGCATTGATTCGCCAGATGTCGCCGAACGACATCTGAACCCAGCCCTTGCCTCACTCAGCGACCCATGGAGGATGGCCGACATGGATAAGGCGGTGGATAGACTCGTAAAGGCGGTTGCGACACACGAGCGGATCGCGGTATTCGGCGACTATGATGCAGACGGTGTCACAGCATCGGTATTGATGTCTCAGTTCCTCTCAGGACTTGGGCTGAATGTCACGGTCCATATACCAGACAGGGTGCGCGAGGGCTATGGTCTAAACATAGAAAGCATAAAAATTTTCAAATCAAAAGGCATAAGTCTTGTCGTCACCGTTGACTGCGGCATAAGCAACCATCAAGAGATAGCGTTTGCAGCCGATCTCGGGATAGACGTCATCATAACCGATCACCATGAACCACCGTCTCACCTGCCGCCTGCATTGGCGATCCTTAACCCTAAACGCCGTGACTGTCGATTTCCCTTTAAAGAGATTGCGGGCGTAGGTGTCGCATTCAACCTGGTGCGGGCCTTAAGAAGCAGGCTGCACGGCCTTGGGCGTTGGAGAAACGGGGATGTCCCGAATCTCAAAAACTGCCTAGATCTGGTAGCGATAGGCACGGTTGCAGACATGGCGCCGCTGCTTGGAGATAACAGGATCATGGTAAAGGCCGGCCTAGAGGTGATAAATACAAAGGCAAGACCAGGCTTAAAGGCCCTCCTACAGGTCAGCGGTGTATATGACGCGGTCGGTACAAAAGACATATCTTTCCGTCTGTCGCCGCGCATAAATGCAGCAGGCCGTATGTTTCATGCCGACGAGGCGTTCAAACTCCTTGTAACGGACGACGACCAGTTCGCAATGAAACAGGCCGAAAGGCTGAATTCTATAAACCAGCAAAGGCAGGCCGAGGAGGCGGCGATACTCAAGGAGGCGCAAGACATCATAAAAGGGCTCGGCGAACGGCCTGGATATGTTGTTTATTCAAACAACTGGAATAAGGGTGTAGTCGGCATAGTGGCGTCTAAATTGATGGAACAGCTTTCAAGGCCCGTGATCCTCCTGGCCGTTGAAGATGGCGCAGCCTATGGGTCAGGACGAAGTCCAGATGGAGTGAATCTATATGAGATACTTTCTGAATGCGCCGAGCACCTTGCCGCCTTCGGTGGACACAAGGCCGCTGCAGGACTTCATCTTGACATAGACAACCTTGGGCCCTTCACAAAGGCCTTTGAGACCTCAATCGCCGCGAAGATCTCGGATATCGACCTTACCCCGAGGCTGAAACTTGACTGCCCTGTCTCCATGCAAGAGCTCATCTCGCCTGAATTCCAATACTTCTTTGAGATGCTGGAGCCATTCGGTCCAGGCTACCCGGCCCCTGTAATTGCCCTGCGAGATTTCTTGATCCTCTCATCAAAGGTTGTAGGAAACAACCATCTCAAACTGACGCTGAAACCAAAGCCCTCGCCCGATTCTCAAAACGGCATCAAAATGGAGCTGATCGGATGGGGGCACGGCGACAAGACCGATCTTCAATGGGAAGGGCTTGAGCTTGCCTGTACGCCTTATATCTCCGTATGGCAGGAAAGGAAACGCCTGGAACTCAGGCTAGAAGACGCAAGAAATGCGGCTTGACTCCCTTATTATATACGGCTTCAAGTCCTTTCCGGAAAGGACAAGGCTCACATTTTCCAAAGGAATAAGTGCGATAGTCGGTCCGAACGGCTGTGGCAAGTCAAATATAGTCGATGCAATAAGGTGGGTCATGGGGGAACAGAGCCCAAGCATATTAAGGGCCAAGTCCATGGAGAACCTCATCTGCAGCGGTCACGCCGGCAAAATCTCAAATTTCGCTGAAGTTACGCTTATAATTGGAGATGCAACTGCAATAAGTCTGCCATGGCTTAATGGCGCCCCTGATATCGAGATCTCCAGAAGACTTAGCCGTTCGGGTGAAAGCGAATACCGTATAAACGGTAAGGGCGTAAGGCTCAAGGACATCCAATATCTATTCATGGATACAGGGGCCGGTGCCAGGGCATATGCCATAGTGGATCAGGGCAAGGTTGGGACCTTTGTTGATATGGACGCCGAAGAAAGGCGCTGTCTCATCGAAGAGGCGGCAGGGGTTGCAAAATACAAGGCAAGGCGGCTCGAAGCCGAGGCAAAACTTGCTCAGACGAAACAGAATCTCGAAAGGCTTGAAGATCTGATAATAGAGACGGAAAAACAGATAAAATCCCTTGAAAGACAAGCTAAAAAGACCGAGAGATACCTGACCCTGAGAAAGTCGCAGGAGATGCTTGAAAAGGCGCTCCTGGCCGATGAATGGCTTGATAAATCAGATGCATTAAATATCGCCTCTAGATCAAGAGAAGACCTTGTTGGAAGATTAGCCGTCCTCAAGTCCGTTGAATCGGGGCTGGCCGCCCAAAAAGAGACTAAGGAGACCGAACTCCTTGAACTTGAAAAGGCCATCAGGGAAATCGAGGAAGACATCTTTGCCGAAGAAGAGAGGCTCAAGGGCATGAAAGAGGTCCTGTCGTCCCAGGAGAAAAATCTCATCTCGGAAGAAAATAGGCTCAAAGAAGCCCAAACCGCCATCTCAGGACTTTCATCCAGACGAGAAGGCATTATGCGTCGTATAGGCGAGATCAAAAGGGATATAGAAGGACTGGAGGAACAAAACAAAGGGCTTTTGTCAGACCTGAGGATCCAGGAAGACGGTATCAATGAAGCTGTCGAGGCGAGAAACAGGGTTAAGAGATCGCTGGAGGAGGTCAAGGTCGAGCTTGTCGATGCAGCCTCTGTATGCGCAAAGTTCGACAGCCGGCAAAAGGCCCTTGCATCCCAGGCGGAGAGGCTAAAAAGGCGTCTTGAGGCCCTTACCGAAGAAAAAGAGTTGCTGAAGGAGGAAAAATCCGGGCAAGAAACACGGGCCAGGGCGCTTGAGGCGGAAATAAAGGCGCTTGAGGCGGAAATAAAAAAAAAGATCCATGACATCTCAACGGCCGAGGCGGAAAGCTTCGGGCTGGAACAGGCGCTGTCCCACCTACGGAATCAAAAGACCCAGATCGATTCCAGCCTTGCAGCCGTCACAGCAAGACTGAATGCCTTAAGGGCCATAGAAGATTCAATGCAGGGCCTCGGAGAGGCTGCAAGATCCACCCTCAGGCATTTTAAGGGCCTAAAGGCGCTTGCAGACCTCCTGATCGTAAAATCGGGGCTTGAATCGGCAGCCGAATCCGCACTTGAAAAGACCATAGAGGCTGTGATCCCCGAAGAGGAAACGATGCTAGATGAGATAATCGATTTCGTCAAACAAAAAGGAATGGGAGATCTGCGGGTTTTGGCACCATGGCTGATCGATGGACCTGATTCAGGAGATGAGGACGATGGGGTTGCAGCCGCTCGGCCGCCGGCAAGCAGGGTTATAAGATCCATCTCCTCAGGATGGAGATTGATAGACGACCTGGACTCAGCGATCAAGGCATTTAGAGAGGCCAAGGCAGGCGGTGACCTGAACGCCTGGTATACCTATATCACACCAAGCGGGGATATTCTCTACCCTTGGGGCGAGATCGTAATAAAGGGCGGCAAGAATAAGGGACAAGGGATACTTTCCAGAAAGGCCGAGATCGCCCGACTTGCTGTTGAGGAAAAAGGGCTCAGGTTAAAATCGGCTGAAATAGCCTCTAAGGAAGAGACTCAAGGCATGAGGCTCTCGGATGCCGTCAATCGGCTGAAATCCCTTGTCAAGGACAAGGAACGCTTGAACAACGAGGTCTCGAGACAAAAAAGCGAATTGGACCGCTTGAAGACCAGGCTTGAATCCCATGAAGAGAGACAGACAAGGTTAGATCTGGAGATGGATCAGATCGAGGATGAACTTTCAGAGGTGGAAGCGGATCTCGAACAAACGAATGCCGCACTTGACAGGGCAAAAAGGGCCAAAAACGAGGCTGAAAACAAGATAAAGGGCAGAGAAGACGCCCTTAGGCAACAAGAGGCAGTACTACAAAGACGCCAAAAGGTCCTCGAAGATATGAGGATCGCCGCCGCCGGCCTGAACGCAAGGCTTGAGGAAAAAAGGCATGAACTTACTGTCCTTGAAAAGAAGCTCGCGCGGATAAATGAAGACATAAAGGCGGCTGGCGAGATAAAAACCAAGGTAGGCTCAGTGCTCGACTCCATAAGACAGTCCGTGACCAAAACCTTCAAAGAGGTGACCGAACAGGAAGGATTGATAGAGACGAAAAGGGCCAAGAGCAAGGCTATCAGATGCGCCTTCGACGAAAAAAGACAGGAACTGGCCAGTCTCGATGTCGCTGTAAAGAAAAAACTCGAAGAGACAACCCTTCTCGAAAAAGAACTCCATCAAAGGGAGATTGAGATAAATACGCTGGTCCAGGCTATGCAGTTTTTAAAAAAGACTGCACGCGAACGCCATCAGGCCGAGATAGAAGATGACTGCCATAACTGGCGCCCTGAGCGATTCTCATCAGGCGAGGCAAAACTAGAAATTGCAAAGATATCAAGCGAAATAGATGCAATAGGGCCTGTAAACCTTACAGCCCTCGACCAATACAAAGAAGTCGAACAGAGGCGTTCCTATCTTGCAACCCAGAAAGATGATCTAACCAATTCCATAAATGACCTAGAACATGCAATAAGACATATAGATCAGGTCTCAAGGGAGAGGCTCAAGGGCACGATCGAGGCGGTGAACAACAGCCTCGCAGAGATATTCCCGCTACTCTTCGATGGCGGAAAGGCCTGGCTTGAACCGGTCGGCGACGGAAACCCTCTTGAAGCCGGACTGGATCTGGCAGTACACATACCTGGCAAGCGTATAGGCCATCTAAACCTCCTCTCGGGCGGCGAAAAGGCACTTGCAGCCATCTCTTTAATCTTTTCACTCTTTCTCATAAAACCAAGCCCGTTCTGTCTCATGGATGAGGTAGACGCCCCGCTTGATGAGGCGAACACACTAAGATTTTGCCGACTTGTAAAAAGAATCGCACAAAAGACCCAGATGATCCTTGTAACCCACAACCAGCGCGTAATGGAGCAGGCCGAGGCGCTCTATGGGGTGACGATGGAAGAGAATGGTGTCTCGAAACTGGTATCTGTAAAGCTTACCTGATGTTACCCGATACGCACGCTTGGAAACAACCCTGCATCAGTATGAGGGAGGAACAAGGCCGAGACGTAATTTTCCATAAAATGCGGATTGCCGCTCAGATCAAAGTGGGTCATCATCCTGGCGCTCCTTGAAACCTCCTTCATGGCATCGATCGACATGGCCATAGCCCTTGCCCCAGCGAGGGAGCTGTTACCTACAAAAAAGAACCTGTCTCTCGGGATATCAGGCAAAAGGCCTATTGTGACGGCCTGTTCAAGGTCAAGGTAGCTCCCGAAATTTCCAGCAAGTACCACCCGCTCAAGGTCTTTGAAGTCCATCCCGACGGACTCCAAGAGGGTCTGATAGCCTGCAAACATAGCCCCTTTGGCCCTTATGAGATTTTCAATATCCGCCTCGGTAAAGACAATATCCCTGCCCGTCGCTGTTGCACCTTTCTCTATAACGACATACTCCCAACCGTCTCTGCCCGGCCTTATACGGCCGGTCTTGAGGTTGCGCCTGAATCTGCCCTGCCGATCTATGGCCTCGACCATAAAAAGTCCCGCCATAAGGCTTATTATCCCTGAGCCACAGATGCCTTTGGCCTTCTTACCGCCTATGGTGAGGATCATCGGCTCAAAGGTCTCGGGATGGATGTGCACCGCCTCAACCGCCCCGGTTGTCGCCCTCATACCGTGCATGATCCCACCCCCCTCAAAGGCTGGTCCTGCCGAACATGCCGCACAAGCCATCCAGTCCTGATTCCCTAAGACGATTTCGCCATTCGTGCCGATATCGATAAAGAGCGTAAGCTCATGACTACGATGCACCCCTACACCCACCACGCCCGCGGTTATATCCCCCCCTACGTAACTAGCCACACATGGAGCAAGAAACAGATACACATGCGGCGGGAGGGCTATCCCGATGTCCTTAGCCCTTACAGGCGGGAGGTGTGTAGCCACAGGGACATAAGGCTGTGTCCTCAGATAACCGGTCTCAAGTCCCAACAGTAGGTGCGTCATGACAGTATTGCCAGCTGCAGTCATGAGACTTATCGAGTCTTTCGGACACCTTGAAGATGAACAGATCTCAGCGATTAAGGCATTCAGGCAACCGATTATCTTCTGCTGCAAGGTCAGGAGCCCATCCTTTTTCCTTGCAAACTCCATCCTTGAGATCACATCCTCTCCGAAACTCACCTGCGGATTGTAATTCGAGACATCGGCCAAAATCTTCCCTGTCGTCAGCTCTATGAGCTGGCCCGAAACAGTAGTTGTACCTATATCAAAAGCGAGCGCAAGGTGACCACCAGCCGCATCTCCTGGCTCAACCCTTATGAGCTTCTTAACATCCGGCCTTGGGCCCTCCATCATACTCACTGTCGTCAACCACTCTTTTTCACGCAGGGCTGCAGGCAGATCAAAAAGGATGGTGGTGTCGACCTCAACTGTTGTGCCCTTTAATCTACCATTCATCAATTCGCGCTGGAGACGGTCGAGGTCGCTTGCGCTATCCGAGAGATCGGGCCGCGGTACATTGATGGCGACCTTTTCCACGACCGGACGCAGGTCAAATGGCATCCCGCCGTGAGCCTCCAGCCAAGAAGCAATCTTTCTGGGCGCAGCCCTCGAAAGGGCCCGTCTGTCCATCTCCGATTCCACAGGCACCCTGATCTTTACGTCACTTACAGGATAAGAGGCACATGCCTTCCAGGCACCGTCAGGAAACCTTTCACCCCTTAACTCCCCGTCATCCAGAAAGACCTTGCACTTATCGCATACGCCGGCCCCACCGCAGGATGCGTTGATATGAATGCCAGCCCTCATGGCCATCCTGAGGATTGCCTCTTCCCCTGATGTCTCGATTGTTGTATTTGATGGTAAGAATGTGACCTGCATAGACGTTCCAAAAAATTTGCAATTTATCAAATCGCCTTAAATAAACACAAATGGATATCATCAAGCAAGGTATAAAAAACAAAGTTGGACGAGGATCTACTATCAATCTGGGGATATTTCAATTCAATCCGCGCCCTGACACCCCATGGTTGAACTGGAAGAGGGTGCGCACGGCCATACAGAGACTCAGGGAAAACGGTGTCGACATCATTCTCCTGCCGGAACTCTGGGCTACCGGCCCACTGCAACCAGGGATGCCGTTGCCTTTAAACGAGCTTGATGAGATAAGGCAAGAGGCCCAGACCCTCTCCAAATCCCTTGGCGTCCTGATCATCGGAACGCTTCCGACACCCTGCACGGACGGTGCAAGACATAACCTCTACAATGAGACCCATGTCTTCGGCCTTGACCGTCCACATCACCCCTATAGGAAGATCAACCTGTTTCAGCCGATGGCGGAACACAAGCTCTTCAATGAAGGACATACGCCGGCTGTGCTGTGGACCCGAACAAATGGCCTGGAAATAGGCATCGGCCTCATGACATGCTATGACCTGAGGTTCCCGGAGCTTGCAAGGCAGCTCATCTTTGAAGGCGCCCACATCCTCGCGGTCTCGGCCCTCTGGCCGACTGAAAGGTTGAGCCAGTTCAAGACCCTGCTTTCGGCAAGGGCCACAGAAAACCAATGTTTTACAGCCGCAGCAAACGCATGGGGGGATTTCAAAGACACCAGGTTTGCAGGTGGTTCAGGGGTCTATGGACCATCAGGCAAACTAATTGCCGCCGCCCCAGATTCAGAGGCCTGGATATCCATCGGCCTTGACCTTGGAGAACTTGACGAAATCCGCCGACAATTTTTTACCGCTCACCCCCCAAGGCACTGGGCCGCACTTACTCAAGGCAAGATATGTGATCTAAAATCATTAAAAGAAACAGCATCGCGGCGGCGCAGGGCAGGCCAAAGGATGGTCTTTACAAACGGCTGTTTTGACATCATTCATGCGGGCCATGTCCAATATCTGGAGACCGCCAGACGTATGGGGGATTTTTTGGTCGTCGGCCTCAACAGTGACAGATCTGTTAGTGGGATAAAAGGGAAAGGGCGCCCTATAAACAATGAATGGGCCAGGGCCAGGGTCCTCGCAGGGCTTCAGGCCGTTGACTATATAACGGTCTTCGACGAACCCGATCCCCTTAAGACAATCGAGTCCCTTATGCCTGATGTGCTTGTAAAGGGTGCCGACTGGGATGAAGATCATATAATAGGGGCTGGCATTGTAAAGAAGAATGGGGGCAGGGTGGAAAGGGTGCCGTTTGAATATGATATATCAACTACAAAGATCATAAGGCGGATATTAGATCCGTCAAAAAATTGACTAAGATTGGATACAGCAGATCGCTATCTAGCGATATCTTCATGAGATCAATAAAGAAAACACTGACAAGACTGTCTTGCGGACCGGTGGCATATATATTGCTGTATCCAATACAAACGGGCCTCAAGGCAGGATCATAAACGACACGGAGACAATGCCATGGCTGAACAAGAAGAAAAGGTAAATGCAACAGAGACCGATACCCCCAAAAAGAAAAAAAACATGCTGCTGATAGCAATCATCGGCCTGATTGTCGTCATCGTATTGGCAGGGCTCGGTTCCTATTTGTTTCTCTTTAAAAAACCCAGCAACGAGGCGCTCGAAAGAGAAATAAACGGCGAGCATGAAACCAAAGGTGCAGACAAGGGAAAGGTCGGCATCATGGTGGACTTGGAGCCCTTTGTAGTAAACCTCGACGACCCTAAGGCAAGACACTTCCTCAAGATCGCAATCACCCTTGAAGTGCCTGATGAAAAGGCCAAAGAGGAGATAACAAAACTTATGCCCAAAATCAAAAACGAGATAATCATGATCCTGAGCAGCAAGTCGCTTGATGACGTCATTCCTGTGGAAGGCAAGATAAAATTGAGAGACGAGCTCATGGTCAGATTAACCAACATACTCGGCCAGGGTCGTTTGAACAACGTCTATTTCTCGCAATTTGTAGTTCAGTAGTGGGTCATGAATGCGCTTTTAAGCCAAGAGGAAATAGATGCACTTTTAAGCGGCATAGGCGAGGTCACCGAGGTCACAAAAGAGGCCGAAGCAAAACCGACGCCGACGATAGGAGAGGTGGTACCTTTCGACTTCGAAAAGGCGACCCTAATGATCAAGACCAAGTTTCCAGGTCTTGACATCGTAAACGATCAGTTTAACAGGGGTCTTAGAACCACCCTATCTTCCATACTGAAACTTGCTGCCGACAGTAGTGTAGCCCCAATCGAGATAATAAATTTCAAAAATTTTTTGAACAGGATACCTGTCCCGAGCAATATCCACATCATAAAACTGGAGCCGTTCCGTGGGACCGCTATGGTAGTATTGGATCCAAAACTGGTCTTTTCCATAGTGGAGATATTCCTAGGGTCCACCAAGCTCGGGCAGAGCAGGATAGAAGGGAGGGAGTTCACCTCCATAGAGCAGCGGTTGATAAAGAGGATCATAATCTCTATATTGAACGACCTCGAAAGGGCCTGGCGAAACATACATCCCGTCACGATCCAATACATACGCTCTGAAATAAATCCGCAATTTGCAAAGATAGCCCAGAACGACGACGCGGTCATCATATCCAGATTTCAGATAGACCTGGAGGAGATCAGCGGATCAATTACCGTCTGCATACCACTCGGCGTACTCCAGCCCATAAAGTCAAAATTGCAGAGCACTTTTCAAAGCGAAGAGGCTGAAGATCCACTCTGGCGCAAACAATTAATCAGGAATCTTTTCGAGGTTGAGGTGGACATAACAGTACCGCTTGGCGACACCAACATAACAGGGGCCGAGCTTATGGACCTGGGTGTGGGGGACATCATCCAGCTCGATACAAATATAGAAGACCTCCTCAACGTCATAGTCCAGGATAGGCCCAAATTCGCCGGACATCCCGGCCTGTTCAGGGGCCAACGTGCAGTGCGGATCGAAAAGGCGATCAAGATTGATGAATGACGATATAAAAATACCAAGAAAACCTCTGTGGAGAGCAAAAAGATGTTGACTCAGGAAGAATTGGACAAATTACTGGCCGAAGGGTCTGATGGCATAGAAGGCCAAAAGGCCAGCGGCGGGCAACAAGGCGATCCTGCAAAAACAGGTGAGGTGGCACAAGAGCCACCTAAGGCGCCGGAAGAATCGGGCACCATCGACTGGTCCCAAGCCTTCAATGAAGCCGCCGCCGGTGGCGACAAGGCAGCCGCCAAAGCAGTCCGAAAAGGGACGGTCGAGACCAGCCAAGACAAACCTGCGGATGCAAAACAACAAAATCAAGGTGCAGGGAAGCCGAAATTTGACGAATTTCAAAGACCGGCGGTGCAGGAAGAAGGCGGTGCAGGGAAGCCGGATCTCAATTTCATACTCGACATCCCGCTAGACATATCAGTTGAGCTCGGCCGAACAAGGCTTCAGATCCGGGAACTCCTCCAATTGGGACAAGGGTCTGTGGTCAGTCTGGACAAGCTTGCGGGCGAGCCGGCGGATATTTATGTAAACCAAAAACTCATGGCAAAGGGGGATATCGTGGTGGTCAATGAGAAGTTCGGCATAAAACTGACCGAGATCATAAGCCCTGCCGATCGTGTAAAAAATCTTGGTTCACAGAAATATTGACCCTGCAGATATCAAGGGCTGGATCGACCAAATGGAAACCGCGGGTTTCATTATAAAGACTATAGGCGCCATGGCCATCGTCCTCGGACTTATGACGGCGGCCCTGTACGGCATAAAGTTATGGGACAGGAGGCTTAGGGGGGGCAAGGCAGACCCGATAGAGGTCATTTCGACAAAGATGATAATCCCAAAGAAATATCTGTGTATCGTAAGGGTAGCGGACAAAATCCTCATCATCGGCGCCTCCGAAAACGCTGTGGGCCTTTTAGGGACATTGGAGCCAAATTATTTTGAAGCGACGCTCAAGGACAAATCGGATGCCCTATCAGATCATTAAAAATTTCATAACGAACACACTTAAAAAGGGGGTCTATCTCATGTCTTATACAAGACCTTTTCTGATCCCTGTCGCTACGGCGTCTTTCCTGCTGACGCTTACCTGCACTTCATGGGCCATAACCATACCTACGCTGAAAATAGGCCTTGAAGGGGGTGACAGCCCTGCCAAGGTTGCTACGGCCCTTGAGATCATCGCACTTCTTACCGTACTTTCCATCGCGCCGTCCATCCTGCTCATGACCACATCTTTTACAAGGCTCATAATAGTCTTCGGCTTTCTCCGTCAGGCCTTGGGTACGCAGCAGATGCCACCCAATCAGGTGCTTGCAGGACTCGCCCTGTTTCTCACCTTTTTCATCATGCAGCCGGTATGGTCTCAAGCCAATTCCACAGCCGTAAGACCCTATCTAAATGAAGAAATATCCTTTGACGAGGCTGTAAAAAGGATACAGGTGCCATTCAGGGATTTTATGTTCAAACAGACAAGGGAATCCGATCTGGCCCTGTTTGTAAAACTCGCGAAGATCAAAGACCCGAAGGACAGGGACGCCATACCAACGCTGACACTGATCCCTGCATTTATGATAAGTGAACTCAAGACGGCCTTCGAGATAGGATTCATATTGTTCCTGCCGTTCCTAATCATCGACATGATGGTGTCAAGCGTACTTTTGTCATTGGGTATGATGATGCTCCCGCCGATCTTGATCTCACTGCCGTTTAAACTGCTCCTATTTGTATTGGTCGACGGATGGAATCTCCTTGTAGGTTCCCTTGTAAAGAGCTTTTTCTAGGTGGTGATGCAATGACACAGGAAATGGTTGTAGGGCTAGCAAGACAGGCCATAGAACTGACCTTAATCCTGAGCATACCTATGCTTGGCGTCGGGCTCATAGTCGGCCTTGTAGTCAGTATATTCCAGGCCGTAACCCAGATCCAGGAGACGACTCTTACATTCGTACCCAAACTCATAGCCACATTTATCGTCACCCTCTTTTCGTTTCCTTGGCTGATGAACAAACTCCTGGATTTCACCCGACATCTTATCGAAGGGATACCAGGTTATATACGCTGAACATGGAACAAGACCTATTGTACTCAGCTATAACGCACTATAAAGTCTTCGTCCTGGTCTTGATACGCCTGAGCACAATGCTCTTCTTCATGCCTGTCTTCAGCTCCGCGACAATACCGGCTGGCGTCAAGGCAGCAATTTCGATCGTCACTTCACTGATGCTAACACCCGTCGCACCGTTTTCGCCGCAAAGCCTCCCTAATTCACTGGTCGGTTTTTTATTGCTTGTAACGACAGAGGCCTTTACAGGACTTACATTGTCCCTCATCCTGCGCCTTATATTCGCTGGACTCCAGACAGCAGCCCAGATGGTGGGGTTTCAGATGGGCCTTTCTGTGGCAAGCGTAATGGAACCCCAATCAGGCGCCCAATCGCTGGTTGTTGCTGAATTCGTCTATCTTACCGCCCTTACGCTTTTTCTGGTTTCAAATGCACACCATCTCGTAATAGAGGCCATATACGAAAGCCTTGCGATCCTGCCGCCTGGCGGGCTTACCCTAAAGGCGCCCCTTTCCACCATCATATTGAAGATGGCCTATGAGATGTTTGTCATCTCCGTCAAAATAATGGCGCCTGTAATGGCCATACTGTTGTTTTCACAAGTCGCGCTCGGCATCCTTGCCAAAATAGTCCCGCAGATAAATATGCTCATCTTGAGCTTTGGCCTGAATATAGCCCTCGGACTTATATTTCTCGGCCTCACACTCCAGATCTTCTGGCCGGTCCTTGCCGGATATCTGAGAGAAGGGATAAGGCTTATACCTGCCGCAGCGGCTGTCATGGCTGGCAAATAGGATTTGAACGGGGATTGCTATGGCTGAGGAATCTTTTCAGGAACGAACGGAAAAGGCCACACCCAAGCGCAGGGAAGAGGCCAGAAAAAAAGGACAGACCGCAAGGAGCAGGGAGCTGTCGTCTGTAGCGGTATTACTCTCCGGAATACTTACATTTTTGTGGGCAGGCGGACTTTTTTATCAACAATCTGCAGTCATGCTGCGATATTACCTTGGAAATGCGGCCAATATCAGGATAACGACTGGCAATATAGAGACGATCGCCGCAAATGGCATATGGCGCTTTATGATGATAACAGGTCCTCTTCTTTTTGTGCTGGCGCTTGTTGCAATTGCTGCAAATTACCTCCAAGTCGGCCCGCTGATCTCTTTTGAGGCCATAAAACCCAAATTTTCAAAGATCAATCCGATAGAAGGCTTAAAAAGATTGTTTTCAGCCCAAGCCGTCGCAGAACTGCTGAAATCGCTCCTGAAGCTTGTAATAGTAGGAATTATAGCCTTTAAAACGATAAGGGGCGAAATAGATCGCATCCTACCACTTACAGACCAGTCCCCGATCCAGATATTCCTGTATATGAGCAGGGTGAGCTTCGCCATGTTCTGGAAAATATGCATCGCGATAGCTGCCATTGCCGTGCTGGACTTCATCTTTCAGAAATGGGAATTTGAAAAGGGCCTCAGGATGACAAGACAGGAGGTGAAAGAAGAATATAGAGAGACAGAGGGAGACCCCCAGATAAGGGCAAGGATCAGGAGCATCCAAAGGGAAATGGCCAGACGCAGGATGATGGCGGCGGTACCCGAGGCGGATGTGGTGATCACGAACCCTACACACCTTGCAGTTGCATTGAAATATGAAACGGGCAAGATGGAGGCGCCACAGGTGACCGCCAAGGGATCAGGGTTTATAGCGGAAAAGATCAAGGAGATAGCCAAGGCGAACGGGGTACCGACGATCGAAAACAAGCCGCTGGCCCAGACGCTTTTCAAGCTGGTTGAGGTTGGCATGACCATACCTGAGAATCTTTATCAGGCGGTCGCCGAGGTCTTGGCCTATGTCTATCGAATGAAAAACAAGGGTTCAAGGGGGTTGAGGAGATAAATGGCGGAAAGCACTGTCAAAAACATCTGGACCAATATTCAGATAGATAGCAGTAATATAATGGCAGCGGCAGGGGTGCTGGCCATACTGCTCATAATGGTCATGCCCATCCCGGCTACGGCCATGGACATGCTCCTTGCCTTCAATATGAGCATTTCCCTCCTGATCCTGCTGCTTTCCCTTTACATCATAAAACCGTTGGACTTTCCGATATTTCCATCGCTGCTGCTCCTTACAACCCTGTTCCGCCTGTCGCTCAATATAGCTACAACAAGGCTAATCCTGATCCACGGGCATGAAGGTATAGATGCGGCCGGTAGAATCATCATGGGATTCGGCCAGTTTGCAGTAGGTGGAAATTTTGTAGTAGGGGCCATAGTCTTTTCAATACTGGTGATAATAAATTTCGTAGTCATCACAAAAGGTGCCGGCCGCATTGCAGAGGTGGCGGCGAGATTCACTCTGGACGCCATGCCAGGGAAACAGATGGCTATAGATGCAGATCTAAACGCTGGGCTCATTGATGAAAAAGAGGCAAGGGCCAGGCGCAAGGATATAGCTAAAGAGGCGGAATTTTACGGGGCCATGGACGGCGCCAGCAAGTTTGTTCGCGGCGAGGCCATAGCAGGCCTCATCATCATGGCCATAAATATAATAGGCGGCTTTGTGATAGGCGTCATTCAACAAGGACTGCCTATAGCCGCAGCCGCAAGGAGTTATACGCTCCTCACAATTGGAGACGGCCTTATCTCTCAGATCCCAGCCCTCATAATTTCAACCGCGGCAGGCATACTGGTAAGCCGTGCAGCCTCCGATGCAGGAATAGGCAGGGAATTCATAAGGCAGTTTGCAGCCCAACCCGAGGCCCTGGCAATCACCTCTGCAATGATCTTCTTCTTCGGCATGATTCCAGGGCTTCCAGCTATCCCATTCAGTGCATTGTCTATTGGTCTCGGCACGCTCTCCTTTCTGGCATACAAAGAAAAACATAGACTTCGGGCGGTCTCCGAGGCAAAAGAGGCACCGGCTACCAAGGCGCCGAAGGCACCCGAACCAGGCAGCCTCGAGGAGATAGAGCGCCTTCTCAGTATAGACGTCCTTGCACTTGAAATGGGATATGGGCTCATCCCGCTGGTCGATGAAGAACAGGGCGGAGATCTCCTCGAACGGATCAAATCCATAAGGCGTCAATTCGCCCAAGAGATGGGCGTAATAGTGCCGCCTCTCCATGTGAGAGACAATCTCCAACTAAAGCCTAGTGAATACTCCATTCTCATCAAAGGTGTAGAGGCTGCACGAGGAGAACTTATGATGGGACACCTGCTGGCAATGAACCCAGGGGATGTCAAAAAAGAGATAAAGGGCATCCCGACGACAGAGCCGGCATTCGGCCTCCCCGCCCTCTGGATACCTGAATCGGAAAGAGATGAGGCGCAGATAGCCGGCTATACCGTAGTTGATCTATCGGCTGTAGTGGCTACACACATAGCGGAAGTGATCCGTCAAAATGCTGACGAACTTCTCGGCCGCCAGGAAGTGCAGAGACTCCTTGATACGCTGGCAAAGACCTATCCAAAGGCCGTGGAGGAGGCGACAAACGCCTGCCCATTAGGTGTGGTACAAAAAGTGCTACAGAGTTTGGTAAAGGAGAAGGTCCCGATAAGAGACCTTCTCACGATAGTAGAGGCACTGGCTGATTATGGACCTTTTACAAAGGACCCTGAGGTGCTTGCGGAATATGTAAGACAGCGACTCGGTAAGGTCATTATAAAACCATTCCTGAAGGCCAATGGAACCCTCCCAGTCATCACTATGGACATCTCTATAGAAGAACAGATAAAAAAGGGTATCCAACAGACTGAGCATGGCAGTTTTCTGGCCCTCGACGCCGCATCAGTCCAACATCTGGCGCAGGCGATCAAAAAAGGGGTGGAGGATGCGACGGCTAAGGGATATCAGGCTGTAATACTTACTAGCCCGAATATAAGGAGGCACCTCAAGAAACTTATCGACAGATTTGCACCGAATGTCAGTGTGCTTTCACACACAGAGATACAAGGGAATGTAAAACTCGAATCGATAGCCGCCATCAGGTGAAGCATAGGCCATGAACATCAGAAGATTTGAGGCGCCAGATATCGCCGAGGCCCTTGCAATGATAAAGGCCGAACTGGGCGATGAGGCTGTAATCATAGAAACAAATCGCCGCAGAAGACGCGATGAGGCCACAGGACTGATAGAAAACATCGTGGAAGTGACGGCAGCCATCGACTTTTCTCCTCATACAGAGGCGCAGGTCAGGATACCGCCTGAGAAAGCGCCAGCGAAAAAAATATTACATGGGGTGGCGATACATGGCGGATACGGACCTAACCACCCCTCACCACTCCTCGTCATCCATGATGCCTTAGCCGGTCTGGGTCTCGGACATAAGTTGCAGCAAGAAATTGCAGCACAATTTTTGCATGAAGTTTCAAGCGACAAAGATATCACACATGAGCTTGTCCACGATTGGCTTAAAAACATGGCGTCACGCAGGATAAAAATCGCAGATGCTGCCAAAGCCTCGACCTCAAGGCCGCGCATAGCGATGATAGGCCCGACCGGTACAGGAAAGACGACTACTATAGCCAAATTGGCCGCGCTGCTCAAATTCCAGAAAAATATGCACGGCGTCCTTGTCTCAGTCGACGCCTACAGGCTCGGTACAGCTGAACAGCTGGAAAGATATGCAAGGCTCATGGATATACCCTTCGAGGCGCTAAGAGACCCGAAGGGGCTAAGCGGCGTGCTCGAACGCTACAAACATATGGATTTCATGCTTATCGACACCACTGGCAGGGGTCCAAGTGATCCTAGACACAGGGAGGAGCTATCGGCCATATTCAATGCAGATCCATCAATCAAGGGATATCCAGTTTTATGCGCCACATCAAAGGCCGATGACCTCGCCTCGCAGATGGCGCTCTATTCCACATTCCCAATCGCAGGCTGGGTAATAACAAAGATAGACGAAACATCCTCTTATGGCCCGCTATGCGCCGTGGTCATACGAGAACAACTGCCGATTTCCTATATCACCAACGGCCAAAAGGTGCCAGAGGACATAATAGAGGCTACAAAAGAGATACTCTTAGACCTGTTGTTCGCTAACGAAAGAAAAGATCCGGGCGTCGAGATGGAAACCGGTACAGCGTGGGCCAGGTCTTTAACTAACAAACAATGGGCTTTGTTTGCCTAAAAAAGACAAGAGAAATATGAAAAGACCACTGGCAGAAAGAGATATAACGACCGCAAAGCACCCTCCCCGCGTCATTTCATTCAGCAGTGGCAAGGGCGGCGTGGGCAAGACCAATATAGTCGTGAATCTGGCGATCGCCATGGCGGATCTGGGCCAAAGGGTAATGGTCCTTGACGCCGACCTTGGTCTTGCCAATATAGATGTAATTCTAGGCCTTACGCCAAAATATACTATAGACAATGTCTTTTCCGGATATGTCACGCTCAAGGACGTGCTTATCGAAGGGCCAAGCGGCATCCTTATATTGCCTGCCGGATCAGGCGTAACCGAACTCTTGAATCTCGGCGAGGGCGAAAAACTATTCCTCCTTGATGAAATCGAAGGGCTGGGAAACGATATCGATATCATGCTGATCGACAATGCGGCTGGTATTTCTGAAAATGTAATGTATTTTAATCTTGCGGCCCAGCAAAGGGTGGTTGTGGCTACGCCAGAACCTACATCAATAACAGATGCCTATGCACTTATAAAGGTCATGGTCAATAAATACAAGGTGAATACGTTTTCTCTATTGATAAACATGGCCAGAGACGAGAGCGACGCACTCAAGGTCTTCCGCCAGCTGACATTGGTGACCGACCGCTTTCTGGGGACGCCGGCCATTGACTATCTGGGCTTCATTCCTAGAGACGACACCGTGTCAAATGCGATTTGCCTTCAAAAAGCAGCGCTTAACGCATATCCAGACTCCATTGCAAGCAAGGCCTTTATGAAACTGGCCGAAAATCTACTGATATCCAGGCGCGAGGGGTGGAGTGACGGGAATATCAAGTTTTTTTGGAGACATCTCTTGCGGGTATAAGACGGCCTCGACCATGGAAAACGGGGTATTGAAGGACTATACAGACATATTTTTCAACGCCGAGGAGACGCTGACAAGGGAAAAACGCCAGGAGCTCATCATCAGATACACACCGCTTATAAGATATGTAGTTGAAAAGATGTCAGCGCGCCTGCCTGGGCATGTCTCATGCGACGATCTCATGAGCGCCGGCGTGATCGGCCTTATGGACGCCGTCGAAAAATTCGACCCATCCAAAAACATACAATTCAAGACATATGCGGAATTCCGCATTAGAGGGGCCATCCTCGACGAATTGAGAAACCTTGACTGGATACCCAGGTCCATCAGGAGAAAGAGCTCAGAGCTTGAGCAGACCTACAAACGCCTCGAAAAGGAATTGGGTCGCCCTGCTGAAGACGAAGAGGCGGCGAACGCCCTCGGTCTTGACATGGAAGAGTTCTACAAGCTCCTGGAGGAAACCAGGTGTGTAACATTCATGGACATCGACGCCATAAGGCGGAGGCTGCCTGACGGCAACGACGAGGATATCTTCGATCTCATAGCAGGTGACGGCTCGGCCGATCCATTCGAGCAGCTCAAATTGACGGATATCAAACGTCTTGTAGTCGATGCCATAGAGTCTCTGCCCATAAAAGAAAGACTGGTGCTCTCGCTCTATTATTATGAAGAGCTCACCATGAAGGAGATAGGAGAGATAATGGGCTACACGGAATCCAGGATATCGCAGCTACACACAAAGGCTATCTTGCGGATAAAGGCGCATATCAGCGACAACGCCGGCCATGCCCTGTACGACATAGCGTAAACATTGTCATAATGTCACAAGTATGGTTTAAAAAAAGAAATTTCAAGTTAGAATAATCAAAAAAATTTAAGATAGAGGTAAGCAACATGCCGATTGACTATAACATGAGGGTAATGATCGTCGATGACTTCGCCACAATGCGCCGGATAGTCAAAAACATACTGATTCAGATCGGTTTCAAAAACTTTATCGAGGCCGACGATGGATCGACAGCCTGGGACATCCTGCAAAAAGAAAAGGTAGACCTGGTCATATCGGATTGGAACATGCCCAAAATGCCCGGAATAGACCTCCTCAAGAAGATTAGGGCCGACGAGAGGTTTGCAGACCTGCCCTTTATAATGGTCACTGCAGAGGCCCAAAAAGAAAATATAATAGAGGCCGTAAAGGCTAGGGTAAGCAACTATATAGTAAAACCGTTCACACCCGAGACGCTCAGCGAAAAAATAGAAAAAATTTTTCAATAAGAAGGTATTATGGACGAAGAAAAAAGAGAGACTCACATATCTCAACCGCCGGACGAAAAAGAAATACCTCCTGACAACCAGCTGGAAGGATCAAATGTTGATGATGAGCTTTGGGATCCCGGAAGCGGAGTTGAAAATATCCCGCTCTTTGAGGAATTCGCCTCTGAACTAATCGAACAAGACGAGAAAAAGACCGAACAGATCATTGAACCTGAGGCGGACGGCAAAACCTTACTTGAAGAACCGACTGAGGAGGTCATTGAACCCGGGCTCGAAGCCAAGGGCTTTGTACATAGCATTGAAGGGCCTGCAACAATCGGACCGGACAAAAAAGATGGCGAGACCACAGATGATGAAGGAATAAAAAAGATCGATATTGGGACGCAGAATAAGTGGCTATTATGGGGCATGGCTGCATTTTCGTCGGTTCTGATAGCCATCGGCACAGCGACAATATGGAAAATGACAGGTGGTAACGCCGAGGCTCCGTTTATCGCACACCCGACCTCACAGAGTAAAGGAACGACAACGGCGGCGTTGGGTGGCGAAAATACAAAAAGGAGCGCAGTGTCACACGAAAATGTTGAAGGCGGCCCAGCCGGACAGGCAGGGAGACCGCTATCCCCAATGAAACCTCTAACCGTAACCCTTGCCTCGTTCCTGATCCCGGCCCAACAAAACGGACAAATGGTATTTTTCAATCTACAGGCCGAACTATCAGTCAAAGACAAAAAGACAATGGACGAGCTTATGCAGAAAGAGGTCTGGATAAGGGACATCATATACAGAGAGCTCAAAGGGATAGACATAACCAACGGCTTTCGTGGAGACATCCTGGATCCATACCAAAAGACGATCGTTGAGCGCATAAATACTGAATTAGCCCCGCTAAAGGTCGAAGACGTAAAGCTATCCGGTTCACCTGTCAGTTAAATGATGATAATTTTAGATTACAAAGGCATGCTTGCCATTGGTCAGATACTCCTTGATCTAGCGCTCCTTTGCATAATCTTTTTCATGTACCGCAAGCTTAAAATGCTGGATGTGCAAAAGGTGGAGCGGATCATCAACATATTGAAAAAAGGTGAAGAATTATCAAGGGGCATCGAAGATGCACTCAAGAAAAACGAAGCGCTATCAAATTCGCTTGCCTGCGTCCTTAATAGTAAAGAAACCCCTAAAGATTCAAGGAATACGCCTACAAGTGGCAAACCGATCGATAAAAACGGCCTGCATAATCAGGTGATAGCCCTTTGGAAGATCGGTAAAGGACTACCCGAGATCGCGGATATCACCGGCCTTGCCCCAGGAGAAGTTGAGATCATAATATCCCTTGCCAAGGCCAAAAAACTAGCGATAAAAAACTAGCGATAAATTATACGGCCTCATTAAGCCTTACCACAGGACATGTCATAGTATGCCTTATGGCGTCAAGCGTTTGCAATTTGTGCATAACTACATATGACAAGGTATCATGATTCTCGGTCTCAAGCTCAGCGATGATGTCATAAGGTCCCATGATTACATCCAGACGTATAACCTCAGGCATCTCTGAGAGTCGCTTCGCAACCTCAGCAGTCTTTCCTATCTGCGTATTTATTAAGATATAGGCCTTTAGTGACATAACATCCCTCCCCTTTTTTAATTTCAATTAACGCCTGTTGCGCCAAAATCCAAATATATCAACACATGCCTTGAACACGAGCCCCAACCACAACCAGTGGTACAGCTTGATTTTTTTCTTTTTCCTTACTAAGTTAGAGGCAAGATCCCTTTTATAATTCATTTAACTATAACATTTTAAAAATCTAAAGATATTCCGCACTTGACGGTTGTCAACCGACAATCAGCGGCTGTAATGGCCGGAGACTCTGTCCGGCATGAATCTGAATTTAAATATTATTAAATAAATTCATAATGCCGTCAAACACAAATAAACAAAACCTATCCATCCAAAATACAAGCGGAAAGGAAGAGGAGGTCTGTCCCGAATCTCAATCCCCGGGCCAAATGACCCGCTGCATAAAAAGACTCTCAAACAAGGAGCGGCTCCGCATCCTACTCCAGTCTTTCAAAAAGGATGACAAGGTCTTGTTAATAATCGTAGCAGACCCTGACGCCATGGCAAGTGCATTCGCAATAAAAAGGCTCCTTGCCAGGAGGGTCGAAGAGGTCTCGATTGCCCATCAGAACGAGATCATGCGGGTGAACAACATCGCGATGAAGGATCTGCTGAAGATACCGATGCAGCGGCTGCGATCCGTCAAGAAAGAGGCCTTTACAAAATTCGTCCTACTTGACTCGCAGCCGCCACACAACCCTGACCTAGCCGTCATCTCATACCATGCAGTAATAGATCACCATCCTCTCACTGAGGGATGGACCGCCCAGTTTATCGACATAAGGCCAGAATACGGGGCCACCTCCACCATGATATTCGAATACCTCAAGACGGCCAAGATAAAACCATCCGTAGCCCTCGCCACCGCACTCTTTTACGGCATCAAATCAGATACCCAGAATTTCACCAAAAAGGCCACACAGTCTGACATACTGTGCTTTCAACACCTCTTCAAAGGAATAAACCAGCAGCTGTTAAACAAGATAGAGACCTCCGACATAAGGCGGTCTGAGCTTAAATATCTGAAATTGGCCTTTGAAAATATGAAGGTAAGCAAACAGCGTATCTATTCACATATCGAAAAGGTGACTAACCCCGATATGCTTGTGGTTGTGGCAGACTTCCTCACCCACGTACATGATATAGGATGGGTCATCGTCTCAGGGGTGTACGGCGACAAATTGATAGTGATATTTAGATGTGACGGCTATAAGAAAGACGCCGGGAAACTTGCGGCCAGGGTATTCGGCGCTATAGGCTCGGCAGGCGGACACAAAGAAAAGGCCAGGGCCGAAATCCCACTGAAAAATCTGACGGAAACCATGGCTATGAAGTTTACGACCTCTACACTGCAAAGACTGGTGCTAAAGCACTTGAACTAATTGAAACCCAATAATCACCTAATGGAGGTATTGATGACGCCGAAAGTCGTCGCAATGGTACTTGCTGGTGGAAGGGTGGGAGAACTTGATGTCCTCACCTACTTCAGACCGAAATCAACACTGCCTTTTGGAGGACTTTATAGGATAATCGACTTTCCATTGAGCAATCTCATGCACTCAGGGATAGAGCGGGTCGGGATACTGAGCCAGTACCGCTCCTCCTCCCTTATCGAACACATTGGTACAGGCTCAGCCTGGGACATGACCGGCAGGAACCGTGGAATAAATCTACTGCCGCCCTTTCACGGTCTCAATGCCTCCGACTGGTACAAGGGAACCGCCGACGCAGTATACCAAAATCTTGACTTCATCAGCTCACACAACCCGGATCTTGTCATGGTCCTCTCAGGCGACCACGTCTATAAAATGGACTATCGGGCCATGCTGGACTTCCATATAGACATGGATGCCGACGTAACCGCTGCATTTGTAAACGTTGAAAAGGTCGAGGCGTCGAGATTCGGTCTGGCCTGTTTCAGACACGATGACCCAAGGGGCGGATATATTACCGAATATGCGGAAAAACCGTCCTCTCCTATCTCAAACTGGGCGTCCCTCACTATATACATCTTCAAGATCAAGGTCCTTGAAAGGATTTTGAATGAAAATGCCGGAATGGAATCACATGAATTTGGAAAGGATATCATACCTTCGATGATAGGCAGGTTCAAGGTATATGCCTATAAATTTAGCGGATTCTGGGGCTACAGTCGCACAATAAAAGAATACTGGAATACCAACATGGCCCTTCTAGGGAATACGCCCAAAATAGACCTCGACAATTGGCAGGTGCGGACGAATCTAGACCACGAAGCCATAAGGGACAGGGGGCCTGCCATCATCGGTCCGAATGGATTGTGCGAAAATTCTAGATTCTATAATGGGGTAAAGATAAATGGGTGCGTCAGGAATTCGATCCTCTTCCCCGGCGTCAAGATTGAAGAAGGTGCCCAGATTACTGATTCAATACTATTTTTTGACACCCATGTCGATCAAGGGGCCGTAATCGACCATGCAATCATCGACATAAATACGACCATAAGCAGGGACTCAAAGATCGGGGGGGCTGAGGCCATTACCGTGATCGGCGCGAATGCGCAGATACCAAAAGGCATGAATATCAAAGAAGGTACACGAATCAAACCGGGATTTAAAGGCAATATCTGAGGCTAATGAGGAAAAACCGGCCAAAACGCCTCGAGTTTTTCAATTGCCTCGTCTATGGCCCTTGGCCCAGGGCCACAGGTATCGAAGGCATATACCTCCTCTGGCAAGAGTATACTGTCGCATGTACATTCCCTTAGCACCGCATAGACCCCTTCGGCCAGGCCATAGTGATTATAACCCCCCTCAAGACAAAAAAGTATACGTCCTTCAGCAGTCTCTTCGGCAATGGCAATCAGAAGTCTGGCGAGATAGGCAAAACCCTTAAACGTAACCTCCATGCCGCCGAGCGGGTCGTCTTTATAGATATCAAAACCAGCCGAAACCAGCACGAGCTCCGGTGCAAAGGCCCTAGCTATCGGTAGAAACAGCCTCCTGAAGACTGCAGCATATTCCATATCACCTGCCCCGGGTCTGAGTGGACAATTTACCGTAAAGCCCAATCCATCTCCCATGCCTATCTGATCCACTGCACCGCTTCCAGGATAGCATGGATACTGATGGCTGGAAAAATAAAGTATGTTGGGGTCGTGATAAAAACTGTCTTGCGTACCGTTTCCGTGATGCAGATCCCAATCGACTATAAGCACCCTCTTCAGCCCCAAGACCTTCCTGGCATAATGGGCACCGAGGGCTACATTGTTGAAGAGACAAAAACCCATGGCCTTACCCCTCTCCGCATGATGACCAGGTGGACGCACCAGGGCAAGGCCGCTAGAGAACTTGCCGCTGAAAATCGCATCAAGAAGGCTGAAGACCCCGCCGACGGCAAGGCATGCCGCCTGCCATGAACCATTACTTGTTATTGTGTCTGGATCGAGTTGTGTAAAATTGTGAAACTGTGTCTCTTCGATGCGCTCGATATATCCCTTATTGTGGTTCCAGGCCAGTTCGTCCTTTATGGCCATCCTTGGGGCAATGGTCTGATAGAGACCTTTTGCGTCACCTTTGTCAAGTCTTTCATAGACGGCCTTCAGGCGCTCAGGTGACTCTATATGACCGAGACCAGGTATATGTTCCAAAAATCTCTGATCCCGCACAACACCGATGGTTTTTTTGAGGATTGTTGCATCCGTATCGTGCATCTAGTGTGCCCCCTTGTGATCATTTCCTTCATGGCAGACACCTCCGACATGGGCAATATCCTGCCTTGAAGGCCTCCTCGCGAGAATAAAATATCATTGTATGCAATTTTGACGTCTGTCTTCCATATGGGCAGGACGGCCTATGAAACCGCATCGAGGCCCTATTTCCGATATAATAATGCTCGGGCCTTGCCGGCGGCACCGACCACATCCCCCTCTTTGCGCCTATGGCCCTCACCTGGAGATTCAAAAGCCCATGGTCCGGACGGACCAAATGATCATAAGCGCATACGGTTGCGAGACCTTCCGAGACCAATACATCCTGCACGCATCTCCCGTCGGGAAGAAAGATCTGAGCAATAAGCCTTTGGTGCCTGTCTCTCTCTTCGGCCCTATCTATGACAAGCCTAACTGTCTTCCCCTGCACGAGATCCCTGTTGCGCCTCAATGCCTCATATCCGAACGGCTCGGCCTCCATGTCATCATGCCTAATCTCTGGCGCGTTCACACCTTTATAGCGCACATGTTCGCCATTATCTAGGACTATCGTGTCGCCGTCGATGACATACCTTACCCTGGCTGTGACTTCATAAACGCCTTGGGCAAATGAATCCGACGTTTGAAATACGCAACAGAACAAGACCAGCGTAAGAATAAACAGACCAAAAACGACCCGGACCGATCTGTCATTCCTTCTGTTCAAGCCCATGGCCGGTAAGTCTCTTCAGCGCCTCAAGGTATCTAGCCCTTGTCTTTTCAACTATCTCGGATGGAAGTGCAGGACCGGGCGGCTTTTTGTCCCAGCCAATGGATTCCAGGTAATCCCGCACAAATTGCTTGTCAAAACTAGGCTGAGGACCGCCAGGTCTATAGGAATCGACCGGCCAAAAACGGGACGAGTCAGGTGTCAGGACCTCATCGATCAAGATCAAGACCCCGTCAACCAAGCCGAATTCAAACTTGGTGTCAGCTATGATAACCCCTCTTTCCCTTGCATATACAGAGGCTGCAGAATAAATATCCAGAGCTGTATTCCGGATTGTCTGTGCAAGGTCTTTGCCGACAAGCTCAATCATTTTCTCAAAGGAGATGTTCTCGTCATGGCTACCAACAGCAGCCTTTGTGGAGGGCGTAAAAATCGGCTCAGGCAGGGCCTGCGACTCTACAAGCCCTCTAGGTAGTCGTATCCCGCAGACAGCGCCAATCTTCTTGTAGTCACTCCAACCTGACCCTGACAGATATCCCCTTACGATACACTCGACCGGCAGGGGTGAGGCCTTCTTTACAAACATACTCCGATCCTTGAGCTGGTATTCATAAGGCCTCAAGACATCTGGATACCTTGATACATCTGCGGTCAGAAGGTGATTCGGCACCCTTTCCTTTAAAAAATCAAACCAGAAGAGGGACATCCTTGTAAGTACCTTACCCTTATCCGGGATAGGGGTTGGAAGGACAACGTCAAAGGCCGACAAACGATCTGTAGCCACAATCAGGATATCGCCGCCAACTTCATAAATGTCTCTCACCTTACCACGGCTAATGAGCCTTATACCCCTAAGATCCGTCTCAAAAACAGGCATTAATTCCTCCTTTAAAAATTCAGACATAAAGCGACAAACCGGCCCTTGAATCCCCTCCATTGGTCCCGGCGTTATTCTTTTTATATTTCATGGCCTTGTTCTCCATCTCGGCCTTTATAATTTCCTGTCTTGCAGCCGCCTCTTTCATCAAGGCCTCTTGGGCCACCCTGTAATCCTGCGGCGATGGATCAATCGGTGCAAGTGCAGCCATCCTTACCTGTTCCATCTTCCTAACCGTATCTTCCGGCGAAATGCCGTCTGAGACATCAATAGGCACCTCTCCGCCGACAATATACAGCCTCCCGTCAGGCCCGACTCGATATTCATAACTTACGGCCCCAGCATAGTTACCGCCGACCACTTTGTGTGCCATCTCATGGGCAATCACCTTCTGTTCAGTCATTTTCAACTGCTGAACCACCCGCTCGACATCCTGTTGCCGCACGCGGTCACCAACGGCCTTGCGATCGAAACCTATCTCGCCCTTGCCAGAACGATCATTGCCACGAGAATTCGGCTCGTAGTTATATTCGTATATCTGATATTGATTCTGTTGATCTATCTTCATGATCAGCCCTGAATCCCATACAGAGCACAAAGACCTCTACGCTTTCAGGTCTAGAACTCCTGGGCTTTATCACCTTAGCCGATCTGAAATGTCGCCTACATCCCTCAAAAAAACCAGGAAAATCCCGTCCTTGAAAGACCTTACAGAAAAAGGCCCCACCTGTATTTAAGACCCCAAGTGCCAAATCAAGCGCCCTTTCGGCAAGAGATATTGACCTCAAATGATCCATATCCTTGACCCCGCTAGTCCTTGGGGCCATATCGCTTAATACAACATCAAACGCAGGTGCAATCTTCCTGAGATCTGATATCTCGACATCAAAGGCGTCTGTCTTCAAAAAAATCGCATTAGCAGGGAGAGTTAAAGGCGAATCGAGATCAATCGCCACAATGCGGCCCCTTTCCCCTATTACTTGCGCGGCATATTTGGTCCAGGAACCTGGGCTTGCGCCAAGGTCAACAACCATCTGCCCGGACGTAAGAAAACCGTATTTCTCTTGGACTTCCTTAAGTTTATAAACAGAGCGGGCCTGGTAGCCTTCTTTTTTAGCCCTTCTGAAATAGAAGTCCTTGATCTCTTTCATCAAACCCTCAGGAATTAATTTTTATTTAATTATAGCATATTATCGGCCTACAGGTAAACAGCGCTGGAAACAGGAAACCTCTTTTAGCCTTTCCAAGGATCTATTTATAGCATATTATCGCCCCTTGAAAAAATAGAATCTCGATAGGAGACCTCTGCAAGACCATGCCAAGAAGGGGAAAACGCAGGCAAGGCCAGGAAATTTTAGGAGAAGCCGACATCGAATCACTCTCTCATGACGGCCGCGGGATTGCACATATAGACGGAAAGATCGTTTTTGTAGAAGGGGCGCTTCCCTCGGAGCGGGTAAGGTTCAGATACAAAAAAAGAAAGGCGGGCCTTGACGAGGCGCAGGTGGTTGAGGTCTTAAATCCTTCTCCCGACAGGGTCAAGCCGGGGTGTCCACACTTCGGACTTTGTGGCGGGTGCAGTCTCCAGCACATAACGCATGATATGCAAATCCGTATAAAAGAACAGGCCCTCATTGAAAATCTAAGGCACTTCGGCGGCACCGAACCAGCTGAGATCCTTCCTCCTCTCGTCGGTCCGATATGGGGCTACAGGCGATCCGCCCGTCTGGGTGTAAGATACGTTAAAAAAAAGACAAGGGTCCTCGTGGGTTTCAGAGAAAAACAAAGCGGCCTCATCGCCGACATAGATTCCTGCGCAGTGCTCGATCCCAGGATAGGGGACCTCATAGCAGGGCTCAAGACGCTCATATCAGGCCTCAGGGCGTTCAAGACCATACCACAGATCGAGGTCTCGGCCGGGGACGAGGCGGCCGCCCTGATATTCCGCTGCCTCGAAGACCTTGAGGATGAAGACATCGAGGCATTGAAGAACTTTGGCAAAACCCACTGTGTCCACATCCATCTACAGCCAGGCGGTCCCGATACCGTTACGCCCCTCTGGCCTGAGACTGAAAACACCCTTTCTTACCGCCTGCCAGAATTTGACGTAGAGATATCTTTCAAACCCGGCGACTTCATCCAAATAAATGGGGCGCTGAACAGACTTATGGTCTCGGAGGCCGTCAATGCCCTTGCACCCACACACCTAGAAACCGTACTTGATCTCTTTTGCGGCCTCGGAAACTTCAGCCTCCCGATCGCCCGAACTGCAGGCCGTGTTATAGGCGTCGAAGGAAACTTGGCCATGGCCTTGGGGGCCGACAGGAACGCAATGCGAAACAATATAAAAAATGCCGTCTTTTACGCGGCTGATCTCTCAAGTGATCCTTCATGCGCCCATTGGGCAAATGAAATACCTGACAAGGTCCTAATCGATCCTCCGCGATCAGGTGCGCCGGAAGCGATAAAGCACCTCTCCAAAACAAGACCATGGAGAATCGTATATGTCTCGTGCAACCCGGCAACGCTTGCAAGGGATTCAGCAGTGCTCGTCCATACAGGCGGCTACCATCTCAAAGGCATAAGGGTCATGGACATGTTTCCGCATACATCGCATGTAGAGGTAATGGCCGTATTCGAAAGGTAACAAAAAACACCCAAACCCTTGCCGCCCTGCAGACCGGGTTATAGAATCTATCTTCACATACGCCCCCTGGTTTCAGGTAAAGACGGCCGTGCCACTGTCGTCCGCCTAAGGTCTTTTGGGTACTGATGCCGGAAACACGAAGGAGAAGGACATATTATGAAAAAGATACTCGCTGTCATGGGGTCGCCGAGACGCGACGGAAATACAAACACCATCCTCGACAGGCTAATCTTCGGGGCCAAGGAGGCCGGTGTGGATTGCGAAAAAGTGGATCTTAACACGCTCAAGATGTCACCTTGCATTGAATGCGGGGGCTGTAACGAGACAGGGATATGCATCATCAAGGACGACATGACCCCGATCTATCAAAAGATCGCCACTGCAGACTGGGTGATCTTGGCATCGCCCATATTTTTCTACAACATAACATCCAGGACCCAGGCCTTGATCGAGAGATCGCAGGCCTGCTGGGCTGGCAAATACCTCTTAAAGCGTGGGCCATACGGCGGCAGACGTAGAAAGGGTATATTCATATCGCTCGGCGCCACCAAAGGAAAACTTCTCTTCGACGGCGTTACAAGGACCGTTCGCTATTTCTTTGATGCGATAGATGCAGACTTTGAAGGTGCACTGCTGTACCGCGGCATAGATACCAAGGGCGCCATAAACAAACATCCAAGTGCCCTCAATGAGGCGCAGGAACTCGGCGGATGCGTTGCAAGGGGTGATGATGTCTCAAATCTACCATATCTCTACCGCCCATAGGAAATTTTGTTATAATACTTAGATTTAAGTAGATCTTTAATCTTTAAATAAATAGGTTTCAAATGACAGGATATGACTCAAGGGACCAACAATTGCTGATTAACAGGGCGCTGGATGACCTTATAAAGGCCATTTCCGAGACGGTAATCGTGAATTCGCCAAAACTTATTGAGCTCGGGGGATGGGTCTCGTCCGCATTTGAAAACGGCGGAAAACTTCTGCTCTGCGGAAACGGTGGAAGCGCAGCGGACTCCCAACACATCGCGGCGGAGTTCATAAACCGCTTCCGTCTTGAAAGAAACCCGCTCCCAGCCATCGCCCTCACCACTGACACGTCGGTGATTACATCTATCTCAAACGACTATGGCTTCAATTATGTCTTTTCCAAACAGATAGAGGCCCTGGCATCACCAAAAGATGTGGTGATCGGCATCAGCACGAGCGGCAACTCCCAAAATATCATCTTCGCTATGGATACAGCCAGGATCAAAGGGGCAAAGACAGTGGCCTTTACAGGAAAAGGCGGTGGGAAGATGCCTGCCCACGCCGACCTCGTCATCACGGTTTCGTCTTCAGATACCCCGCGGATACAAGAGGTGCACATATTTATAGGCCACCTTTTGTGCGATATCGTCGAACAGGAAATGTTCGGCGGCAAGCGCCATGGATGAACCAAGAGTCAATCGCCTAATACCTAAAGGCATGGGTTTCCGAGGCCTAAGTCTTTCGATGAAAGGAAAAGAAATGGAATTATTGTGCCCCGTTGGGCGACTGTCTCCGGCGGCCTGGCGGTCCTTGACGAGTCAGAAAAATAACTAACCGATTTGAAAGGAGATTTAGATATGCCCATCTATGAATTTGTCTGCTCAGCTTGTGGCAATGAGTTCGAGGCCCTTGTCATAGGTTCAAAGGGCAAAACCGCGTGCCCTAAGTGCGGGGATGACAAAATCCAAAAAAAGATGTCAGTCTGTGCGATTAAATCTGGATATAAATTCACAGGCACAGGCAAAAAGGCCCAGGGCGGCTGCAGCGGTTGCAGCAGTTCAAACTGCGGTTCGTGCGGGGGTTGACCTTGAACAGATTGACATTAAGGCTTGGGACAAGGAAGAGCGTGCTTGCGCTTACGCAAAGCACATGGGTTAAAAACAGGATCGAGGCCTTAAGGCCCGATGTCACAATAGAACTTGTTAAGATAACGACCAAGGGTGACAAGATACTAGATGTGCCCCTTTCACGGGTGGGAGGCAAGGGGCTGTTTGTCAAGGAGATAGAAGAGGCCCTTTTTGAAAAAAAGATAGATTTCGCTGTGCACAGCCTCAAAGATGTGCCTGCTGAGCTGCCCAACGGCCTTGAAGTCAGCATCTTTCCGAAGAGGGAAGACATACGTGACGCCTTTATCTCGAAGACCGGTCTGCCCATCGACAGGCTTCCGGAAGGTGCGAAGGTGGGCACGAGCAGCCTCAGGCGTATGGCCCAGCTGAGGGCGATAAGACCTGATTTGAATATCGTCTCCCTGAGGGGTAACCTGGACACAAGACTCAGAAAACTGGCTGAAGGGGAGTTCGACGCCATTGTTCTTGCATCTGCCGGCCTTAAAAGACTTGGCCTTGAAAAGAAGATAACCCATTACATGCATCCCGAGGTCATGTTTCCTGCCGTAGGGCAAGGGGCCCTCGGCCTGGAATTTAGGGGCGACGATGCAAGGATACGCGATATCCTAAACTGCATACATCACGAGGAAACGGCCATATGCATAAAGGCTGAACGCTCATTTCTGGCAAGGCTTGAGGGCGGCTGCCAGGTGCCAATAGGTGCATTCGCAGAAATAGGCGGCGCGGGCATTATCCTCCACGGCCTGATAGGTGACGAGGCTGGGAAAAGAATCATCAAAATGACAAAAGAGGCCGGCAGAGATGAGGCCGAATGGCTTGGATATACTCTTGGCGGAGAAATGCTTGCCGCAGGTGGGGCGGAGATATTAAGGGAGACATATGCAAGATGACAGATCGGTGCAACCAGGGAAAATAAAGAGGCCTGGGAAGGTATATCTTGTGGGCGCAGGGCCAGGAGACCCTGGTCTTTTGACTATAAAGGGCAAAAAGATCATCGAAAACGCCGATGTAATCATCTATGACCGCTTGGCAAGCCCAAGGCTCATGTCATTTGCACCGCCTGATGCGGAACGCATATATGTAGGGAAGAGGATAGGGCTTCATGCCGTATCGCAGGAAGAAATAAACAGGCTTATAGTTCATAAGGCGTTTGAAGGAAAGACGGTCTGCCGCCTCAAAGGAGGGGACCCGTTCATCTTCGGGCGGGGGGCCGAAGAGGCTCAGGCACTTGCCCAGGCTGGCATACCATTTGAGGTGGTGCCAGGCGTGACATCCGCCATAGCCGTCCCTGCATATGCAGGCATCCCGCTTACCCACCGGGCCTACACCGCATCCGTTGCCTTTATAACAGGCCATAGAAAACTGGATGCAGAGGAAGCAGATGTGGACTGGGAAGGGCTTGCAAAGGGCGTAGGCACCCTTGTCTTCTTGATGGGCATGACGAATCTTCCTGAAATAGTAAAAGAGCTGATCAAATATGGACGCCCCCCTGACACGCCAGCCGCTGTCATAAATTGGGGCACGACGCCGCTCCACAGGTCCGTCATCGGCACACTCAAAGATATCGTCGGAAAGGTAAAAGATGCCGGCATCAAACCCCCTTCTATAATCGTAATCGGGGATGTAGTAAAACTCAAAGACGAGATCAATTGGTTTGAATCAAGACCACTGCTCGGGAAAAAGATACTTATAACACGCGCAAGGGAACAGGCAAGCACACTCTGCGCCATGCTTGAGGAAAAAGGGGCCTATACAATAGAACTCCCAACTATTGCAACCATAGAACATGACGACCATGCCGTGCTGGACGAAGCTATCTCCCGCCTTTCATCTTTTGACTGGGTGGTATTTTCCAGTGAGAATGCGGTCCAATTCTTTTTCAAACGCCTTTTTTCCCTGGGCCTTGATCTAAGGGCGCTGTCCGACATAAAGATCGCGGCCGTAGGACCCGGAACAACAGGATACCTAGCATCTATGCACCTAAAGACAGACCTGATGCCGCAACAAGACTTCAAGGCAGAGGGCCTTGTGGAGGCATTCAAGGGCCTGGATATAAAAGGCAGGCGGGTGCTCATTCCAAGGGCCGAAAAGGCAAGAGACGTGCTGCCAGAAGGCCTTAAGGCCCTCGGCGCCGATGTCGATGTGGCTGTCTTATACAAAACCATTGCGCCTGAAGCGGACCTAAAGGTCATTGAAGAATTGAAAGATAGCGATATAGATGTCGTCGTCTTTACAAGCTCTTCAACGGTCAAAAACTTCCTTGATATTGTGCCAACCGAGCTGGGAGACACCCTGCTTAAAAGAGCAGCTGTCGCGTGTATTGGGCCCATTACTTCAAAAACTGCGCGCGATCTGGGATTTAGTGTGGAGATAGAGCCGAGCCGCTCAACCCTTGACTGTCTGGTTGCGGCTATAGAGTCCTATTTTGCAGGTTAATTTCTCAAAGGTCTCCATGGACCCAACCGCCCTAAAGGAAAGGCTTGAGGATCTTTACACCAGATTTAACAGGAGGGAGCTGGTTCACCCCGATCCACTCGAATTTCTCTATAACTATCCCGAACCCATGGACAGGGAGATCGCAGGGCTGATCGCATCATCACTTGCCTATGGGAGGGTTGGACAGATATTGAAGAGCGTCTCAATAGTCCTTAACAAATTAGGCGACCTTCACAAATCCCTTTTAAAACTCAGCCGCTCCGAACTCTTTGACATGTTTGACGGCTTCAGGCACCGCTTTACAGGCGGGCAAGAGATTGCCGCACTCCTCTTCGGCGTCAAAAAGGTAATCGAGGACAACGGCTCTCTGGAAAGATATCTCATGTCCTTCATCAATCCCTTGGATGATACCATCTCCCCTGCCCTTTCCAAATTCATAAGGGGCATCTGCGCCGCATCCGGCGTAAAGTCCATGTATCTGTTGCCCGATCCAGCGATGGGAAGCGCGTGCAAAAGACCATTCCTCTTTTTAAGATGGATGGTCAGGTGCGATCAAGTGGATCCAGGCGGTTGGCATGGGATCCAGCCTTCGATGTTGTTAGTCCCTGTCGACACCCATATGTTCAAGATCGCCAAACATCTTGGATTTACCATCAGAAATCAGGCCGATCTCAAAACAGCCGTTGAAATTACAAATAAATTTAAAAAGATAAATCCTTCTGATCCGGCAAGATATGATTTTGTCCTTACACGCTTTGGCATAAGACCTGAAATGGATCGTTCGATCCTGATATCAGAACTAAAAAAGCAAAGGGCGCGCACCCCTAAAGACCACTTCGATTGTTGACTAAAGGTGATAAAATCATATTTTTAAAATGACAAACGATCTTTCTATAATCCAAGACTTTCTGGTATAATTTTTTTTAATAATCTGAAAGAAATGCAAAGATGAATATATATTGTCCTACAGATCCACCTGAGTTTTCATCAGTCCTGGCCAGAATCCGTCAAAAATACGACGACTACGAAAACTATGCATTTAGCATACTCCAGGACAGGGCTATAATGGCATTTTTCGATCTCGCCCAGGAATATGAGACTCTGGACAACTTCTATAGAATCTGTGTCTTTGTCCCAAAGGAATTTTTTGATTTCGACTGCTGCCTTTACTTGGTAGACGCCGAGACCAAGCGTCTCCAAATGGCCTGCGACTCATTGACAGGATTGTCCGTATGCGGCATGGAGCCTCCGCCAGAGATCAGGATAAGCGATTCATCTTATGAAGCCGGTGACTCATTCGTAAGTCCTATAAAGGGCAATCTCAGATGGCTGGCTGCCAAACCTCCGGCCAAGGCAGATGAGGTGATAGGGATGTTTGAGGTCTTCCCGCTATCATATTTCGGAGAAAAAGACAAGCTATTCTTTGAGAAATATGCAAATAGGATAGGCTATAACCTCCATCACAAGATGATAACCATTCAGAATGAAAAACACCTAAAATTCATAAATACCCTGATCGCCGATATTGAGCACAATGTAATTACACCAAATATGCTCTACAAGGTCTTTCTTAATAACTTCCGCAAAAGACTCTCAGAGATGGAAGAAATATACAAAACATGGAGCGAAAAGATCGAAAGTCCTGAATGTAAAAATTGTAAACAAGTCAAAGAGATCGAAAAGCTACGTCTTGATGCAATCAATATCCATGCAGAACTTATAAAGCAATACAATGAAATCGAAAAACACTATCAAAATACCAGCCTCTTTTTGGAAAGTCTACTTCGGAGAGAACACTTTGAAAAAGGTGCTTTTGTATTGAGGCGCAAGCCATGCAACTTCAGAAAAGAGATTATCGAGCCTCAACTGGACCGATACAGGGCAAGGCTTGAACGCAGAGGTATACGCATAGATGAACACCTAGGCGGCATACCTGACGAGGAGATACCCCTGGCTGTTGACATAGGCCTTATCTCTCAGGTCTATGCAAATCTTTTTTCCAATGCCGAAAAATATTGCGAAGAGGTACCTAACGAATTCGGACAGCCAGTAAAATTCATGGCCTATGGACGTGAAATCATAAAAGACTTCTTTGGGAAAGGCAGACATGGAATAAAATTCAACGTATTCACTACAGGGCCTCATCTTGATCAGGAAGATGCAAGAAGGATATTTAATGAAGGCATGAGGGGTAAAAATGTCGGGAACAAACCAGGAACAGGTCATGGACTGCACTTTATAAAAAAAATAATAGAAGTGCATGATGGTGTGGTTGGCTATGAACCAACTCCCTTGGGCAATAACTTCTACTTCATACTCCCGCTGCAGGGCAACTCGCCGCAAGACCAAAAAACTGAACAATCGGCAACAGGGGATGCCTGTCCGGTCTGAACGTCACTCGCCGTAGGTCAACCTTATGACTTTTCCAAAGTTATCAGAAAATCTCAATCCGGAACAACTCGAAGCCGCCATGACACTGAAAGGTCCGGTGTTGGTTATAGCAGGGGCCGGAAGCGGCAAGACGCGGACCCTTGTATTCAGGGTGGCAAACCTCGTACGATCCGGGATCGAGCCGTTCAGGATATTGCTCCTAACCTTCACGAAAAAGGCGGCATCCACCATGCTGTCAAGGGCGTCGGAACTCATAGGACAAAGGTGTGAACAGGTAGCCGGCGGCACATTCCATGGCTTTGCAAACAGTATGCTGAGGAGGTATGCCCATGTTGCAGGCTACCCCAAGACCTTCACTATTCTTGACCGATTGGATGCCCAAGACCTGCTGCAATTCCTGGCAAAAGAACTTGGACTTGCAGGCCCAGGCAAACACTTTCCTGGCAAGGCCGCCCTTGCCTCCATTGTAAGCAAGGCTGCGAACAGAGACCTAGGCATAGACGGCCTGTTTGAAAAGGAGATGCCGCATCTTCTGCCTGAACTTGATGGAATGAAAAGGCTCGTATCAGTATATAACGAATATAAAAAGGTCCATGCCCTCATGGACTATGACGACCTCCTCATCGTCTGGAGGGATGTCCTCAAGACAGACTTAAGCGTAAGAGAGGCTATAGGCGATAGATTCCAATATATCATGGTGGACGAATATCAAGACACAAACACCATCCAGGCGGAGATCATCCGCCTGATGGCGACTGGTCACGACAATGTAATGGCGGTCGGAGACGACGCACAGTCCATCTACTCCTTCAGGGGGGCGAACTTCAAAAATATCCTTGATTTCCCAAAGGTCTTTCCAGGTACAAAGATAATAAAACTGGAGAGGAACTACAGGAGCACCCAGCCCAATCTGGACTGTACAAACGCTATCATCGCTAATGCGCAGGAACGTTTTGCAAAACGGCTGTTGGCGCAAAGGACGGGTGGCAGGCCGCCCAGACTCTATATAGCAAGAGACGAGCAAGACCAGGCGCGGTTTGTCGCTGAAGAGATATCGAGGCTGATCAAAAGTGGACATCGGCCGTCCGAGACGGCGGTGCTCTTCAGGGCTGGTTTTCATTCCTTCCATATAGAGGCTGAGCTCAAAAACCGCTCCATCCCGTTTATAAAACGAGGCGGGATGCTGATGGCTGAAGCGGCTCACATAAAAGACCTGCTCTGCCTCATGCGCCTGCTAATAAATCCGCTGGATCGTCTCGCGCTAAATAGGGTCTTATTCATGTTTGAACGTCTGGGTGAAAAGGGAGCGGAAAAAATATTCGCCGATATGGTCAAGAGCGACGATCCCATTGAACGCCTGACAGGGTATGAGACCAAAGCCGCCTGGGGGGATACCGTAAGAGGGCTTGGAGCATTGATAAAAGGACTGCAAAATACCCAGCTGGGCCTTCAAGATATAATAGCCAGGCTTACAGACTGGTATAGGCCGCACCTTGAACGCATTCATCCAGAGGACTATCCGAAACGTCTACAGGAACTCGATTACCTGAGGGGTATAGCCGTCCGCTATGAAGACGCCGTCTCCATGCTTGCGGACCTCGTACTTGAACAACCGGAAGAAGACGAGGCAGGCAGCAGTGACCGCGACCGCATCTGCCTCTCGACCATACACTCGGCCAAAGGTCTCGAGTGGAAAACGGTCATCATCATATCCATGGCTGAAGGGCGATTCCCAACGACAGGTGCAAGAGATGGAGATCTCCTCGAAGAGGAACGCAGACTCTTTTATGTGGCATCAACACGGGCAAAAGATAACCTCTATTTCTGCTATCCAGCCTTCATAACTGTCTCAGGTTCAGGCCTTATGCCAGCCAAACCGTCGAGATTCCTGAAAGAGATACCATCAAACTTTATAGAGATAATAAAATCAAAAGATGACGCCACGTATAGATCCGACGGCGGCGGTGCCCGGTGCCGACAACCTGGATATCAAAGAGACTATGATAATACGCAAGCGTCCGCTGCAGTCGAGACAGAAGCTGCAGCAATGGACGAGCCAGGGATGTTCAAGGCGGGCGAGAGGGTTAGACATCCCATCTTCGGCCCGGGCAGGGTGACACAGATTATGGGGCATGAAAAGGTCAAGGTCTTCTTTGATGCAACAGGAGAAAAGACCCTGCACCTTGCATATGCAAAACTTAGTCGCATAGGAAGATAGATGACGAACATCTTGTATCTCAGAAGCGTATTTACAGGTGAAGACATATATTTTAATCGGTTCATCGAGAGACTTGATACGGATCGCTTCAGGCCTATCATATGTTATCTGCGCGGACCTGTGCCAAAGGATACCGAGCTAGCCCAAAAGGGATATGAGGTCTTTGGATTGCCGTATAAAAGACAAGAGCTCAGGTATTTCAATCCAAAAATTATTTTTGAGTTAAAAAAGATATTGGCTAAAAAGAACATAGGTATTGTTCATGCATATCGTCACAAACCAACTGTATATGCAGTGCTTGCTGCGTTTACAAATAAAGACATAAAGATTATATCTCATGTCTTATCTACAAGACGAAGCAGATCGATAAGCAGAAAGCTTCAAAATTTGATACTGATGCAGCGAGTAGATGCAATAATAGGCGTATCCGCTGCGGTAAGCGATGATATCAAAAAAAACAACTATCTTATTGACCAAAAAAAGATAAGAACCATCTATACCAGTGTCGATCTGGAGAGATTTGTGTCGCTACCGGATCAAAAAACAGCACGCTCACGCCTCGGCCTCCCCCAAGATGGGTGGATCTGGGGCACAATCGGGAGGCTTGCCCCGGTAAAAGGCCATGACATACTGCTCAAGGCCTTTGCGGCAGGCAATCTAGGCAGAAAGGGCTGCCATCTGGCCATCGCAGGCGACGGAAGGCTGCGCGCTTGGCTCGTTCAGGAGGCTGAGAAGCTGGGCATAGCCGACAATGTGACCTTTCTCGGTCATATAGCCGATATCCCCTGTTTTTTGGCAACACTCGATGGATTCGTATTTCCATCCAGACAGGAAGGGCTTGGCCGTGCACTCATAGAGGCCCTTGCAGCTGGCCTACCATGCGTCGCCAGCCGGATAGGCGGCATAGAAGAGATACTACAAAGGCTATGCGCGGACGGCCATGCGTTTCTTGTGCCCCCTGAAGACGACCTAGCCCTTTTAAGTGCCATGGAAGACGTAATGAACAAAGACCAGGGCTGGCGGGCTGATGTAGCGTCGGCATCAAAGGATGCCACATTTCTCTTCGGGATCGACGGATTTCTGAAACAGATGGATGCAATGTATAGTGATCTTGTCTCTAAATAATCTTAGCCTTTTCCCGAAAACTGAGCCGTTGTCAGGTCAGCAATCCCTGTCTGGAACCTCGAAAGCGAGCCCGCACCTCTCCAAATTTTTTATTGATAACGTTAAATCCGGCTTATTTTGACCATGGCCTTTTTGACAATCTTGTATCTGAAAACTCAAAAAGCACAGGGTCCAGCCTTAAGATCGACCCACAATCGCCATTATTAATAATAACAGATTTTTGTGACTAACGTCTAAACCGAAGATAAAAAGCCGACTTGCCGCGAAACATCCCTCTGAAGCGCTGATGGGCTAGGTATGTGTAGTCAAAAGCTAATGTAGCAATCTCCCCTTTGGTGTCTATATGTCTATATCAAAGACACCTCCAGCTCCTGACATCCCGAGTTCAGCTTAATAGAGGCTGCGTAAATGTAGGATCTGGACTCAGGATGCACATATGGTGCCGAAGGGGGGACTCGAACCCCCACGGGTCTCCCCGCCACCCCCTCAAGATGGTGTGTCTACCAATTCCACCACTTCGGCGATTATAATCTTGTAATAATCGTCTAATGCCTCGCGTGCCTATCAGATCAAATTACGGTCATTTTTTTGTTTTTGCACCAGGCACCCCTGCAGGAGCTGTTTTATTGCCCCCTGTCGTCTTGGTGGTGCTGGTTTCCGGTGCGGCAGGGGAAGCTGGCTGCGTAATTTTTACATTCTGCATAACAGACTCCGCCCCGCGCCTTGAAGACATATAGGTAAGGCCCAGCGATGTAAGCATAAACGCCACCGCCAACGCGGTGGTAAACTTGCTCAAAAAACTGGCTGGCCCTGCACTGCCAAAAACCGCCTCGCTTGAACCAAAGACAGCGCCCATCTCGGCACCTTTGCCTTGCTGCAACAAGACGGTAATCACCAACAAGGCACAGACAATCACATGTATAACGACTATAAATGCAAACATCACCCTATTTTACAGCGAACCATATCAGCGAATTTTTTGGGATCGAGCGACGCGCCGCCTACCAGTACCCCGTCAACATCAGGCATGGCGACAACCCCCTCGACATTTTTCAAATTAACTGAGCCACCATACATTATCCGGATACCATCTGCAATAGTTGAATTGAAATTTTGGCCCAGATATGAACGGATATGTGAATGCACATCCTGAATCTGATCCAATGCAGCGGCCCTACCTGTACCTATAGCCCAAACCGGCTCATAGGCCAGGGCGATCTCGCCTAACATACCTTGGTCGATCTCTGCCAAGGCCGAAGAGATCTGCCTGTCAAGCACTTCGAATGTTAGACCAGCCTCTCTCTCATCAAGCTTCTCACCAATGCAAAGCATGGGTTTAAGACCTGCATCCAAGGCAGACCGCACCTTCCTAGCTATCAGCCTGTCATCTTCGCCGAAGATATGCCTCCGTTCCGAGTGTCCAAGTATGACCCATCTGACCCCAAATTCCTTTAACATCACAGGGGACACCTCGCCAGTAAACGCCCCTTCCCTCTCAAAATACATATTCTGGGAGGCAAGCGAAACAGAGATGCCACTCCGCATCATCTGAGATGCAGCGGCCAAGGCGGTAAACGGGGGCGCTACAACCACCTCACGCCCTAAAATCCCATCTATGGCAGGAAGAAATACACTAAAAAAGTCCCTTGTCTCCGCCGCAGTCTTGTTCATCTTCCAGTTTGCAGCAAAAATTGGGATCCTCTTGAAATGACCCATTACCTTGCACACCCCTCCAACGCCACTATCCCTGGCAGTTCCTTACCCTCCAGCAGCTCCAGAAAGGCCCCACCACCGGTGGACATATAGGAGATATTGCCCTCTTCCTTGGCCTTGTGGATGGCGGCATCTGTATCGCCGCCGCCAACTATACTGAGCGCATGGCACTCCCCTATGGCCCGGGCTAACGACATGGTGCCCATCGCAAAGGAATCGAACTCAAATGCGCCCATCGGGCCGTTCCATACGATGGTCCTGGCGTCATCAACAGCCTCACGGAAGAGCCTTACAGTGGCAGGGCCTATGTCAAGGGCCATCCAGCCAGGGGGTATCTCCTGTGCGGTGACTATCTTTGTGACTGCATCTTTCTTCATCTCTTCGGCTATGACAAAGTCCACGGGCAGATAGAACTTGACGTCCTTCTCCCTTGCATGTTTCACAATCTCCCCTGCAGTCTTAACCAGGGACGCCTCAATGAGTGACGAGCCTATCCTGAAACCCATAGCGAGGAGAAAGGTGTTTGCCATGGCCCCGCCTATAATGAGCCTGTCCACCTTCTTGATGATATTCTCTATGGCGCCGAGCTTATTCGACACCTTGGCACCGCCAAGGATGGCCACAAGCGGCCGCACCGGCTCTTCAAGCGCCTTTTTAAAATAGGCAAGCTCTTTTTTAAGCAAAAACCCAGCCGCACAGGACGTTACAAATTCAGTCACCCCTGCAACCGACGCATGCGCCCTGTGCGACACGGCAAATGCATCGTTTATATAGACATCGGCAAGGGCGGCAAGGGCCTTTGCAAAGTCAGGGTCATTTTTGGTCTCACCCGGGTGGAATCTAAGGTTTTCAAGCATCAGGACACCCCCGTCCTTGAGCCCCTGCACTGCCTTTTCGACATCAGGGCCGATGCAGTCAGGGGCAAGGGGCACATCCATATCCAAAAGCCCGCCGAGCCTCTTTGCAACCGGCCTGAGGCTGTACTTTTCTATCCTCTCGCCCTTAGGTCTTCCAAGGTGCGAACAGAGTATCAGCCTTGCCCCTGATTCAAGGGCGAAACGGATACCTGGCAGCGCTGCCCTTATACGGCTGTCGTCGGTTATTTCACCGGAGTCGTCGAGCGGCACATTGAAGTCCACCCGCATGAGCACCCGTTTATCCTTCAACACCATCTCATCTATATATCTTATCATGACCACATCCCCTTTTAAGGACCCATAACCCTTTCCCAAGACCCGCCCATTACAGTATCGAATCAGCCACAGACGCCAACCTCTCCCCGAGCATATAGGTATAACTGCCGAGTTCATTGTCATACCAGGCATAAATGACCGCCTGGGTTACAGGGATCTGGATCGATGTGCAAGTGATCCCGGCACCACCTATTCCCTTACATGCAAGCCTCGGGTCCACCTCGATCACAGCGGTACGGGTGTGCGTCTCAGCGCCCTCGATTATGGCTGCGGCACGCGGGGCGCCTACTATGTCCGACGAGACATCCTGTTCCTCTGTGTATATGAGTCTTCCCTTCATCGGCCCATCGGCCGCCTCTTTATAGATATTGTTTATGACGTCGCGCTTTATGGGGTTTTCCACGCTCTCGTCCTGAATGCTCAAGACCAGTATCACAATAGAGCCGGTAGGCGTTGGTATACGCACAGACTCGGCGATGAAACCTATCTTCTTCATCTCAGGCAACACAAGGGCCAAGGCCTTTGCCGCACCAGTGGTGGTGAGTATGATGTTGTTCATGATGCTCCTATGCTTTCTCAAATCCTTCGAACCGGCGGTAGGGAGCCTGTCAAGCACCACCTGGCTGCCTGTTGCGGCGTGAACGGTTACCATTGATGCAGACAATATGCGGCTTGCGCCGAAATGATCCAGAAGGGGCTTCACCATATAGGAAAGGCATGTAGTTGTACACGATGCGGCTGATATGAGCACGTGTTTGCTGGGTATATAATCGTCCTCGTTGATACCCATGACCGTAGTTACGGCGTCCTCTGGCATAGGCAACGCCTTGTCTTTTATCTTGAACGGGGCGGAGAGCACGACCTTTGAGGCCCCTGCCTCAAGATGCCCCCTCAAGGCGCCCTTAGGGTGTTCAGCAGGTGTAGTCGGATCGGTGAATACCCCTGTGGAGTCCAACACAAGACGCACGCCGTGCTGGGCCCAGTTTATATCCTTCGGATTCCGATTCTCCCGCAGGATCGTAACCGGCATGCCGTCTATGGTCATAGTCCCCTTTTCTTCATTGAGATTCTCTATAAGCCTGCCACCCTTGAATCCATAGATATAATTACCGAGCCTGCCATACGTACTGTCACGCTCAATCGAGGCGGCTATGTCTTGAAGTCCCTGTCCAACCTGTCTACCTATGTTCACCACGATCTCGGAAAACGCCCGCTCAGCCACCTGATTCCAGAGGCTCAGTTTGCCTATCCTGCCAAGGCCGTTGATACCAAGTTTTATTGGGCGCCTTTCATTCTCAATGCTTATCATGACTGTCCTCCAATATTTTTTTTAAACACCCACGGGAGCTGCGGTCAACCTTTTCTCATAAGGACAGGATGTCTGCCCAGATAGACCATACCCTTTCTTCCGTCAATACTTATATAATCTCCTGAATGTATAACCTTGCCATTGATATTTGCAAGGCCTTCCGATTCGAACACCTTGAGCTGTTTGCAACCGACTACACAGACCTTATCCAATCCAAATGCCACTATAGCTGCATGAGAAGTCTGCCCGCCCTTGGCGGTCAGGAGGCCCTGGGAAAGCGAGATCTCCTTTATATCGTCAGGAACCGTATCAGATCTTATAAATATAAGCGGCGTATCTGGCTCGCGCGCCCTAAAGGCCTCTATCTCCGCCATGCTGAACACCGCCTTTCCGGAAAGGGCTCCGCCACTCACCCCTATGCCGCGGCCGAGATAGCTCGCATCAAGCTCCTGGTCTTTGATAAACACCGCCAACGCGTCATGTTTTTTAGTGCTCATATTCCTGGTCTGGAGTATATACAGCTTATCGCGTTCAGGCCCCTCAAAGGTGAATTCTATCTCCTGATGGCTCCACTTCCTCTTGTATATCAGATGATTTGAGAGATCCAAAAGGGCATTGTATATCTCAGGAAATGCCTCCTCAAGGGTCATCTCGGAATCCAGGCCGAGTATCTCTTTCTGTTCCACCGAGATGGGGTATGTGGTGACAAGCCCGCTTACGATATCTTCGCCCTGATTGCCTGGCGTAAAGTCACCCCAAAGACTTACCCTATCCAACTTCCTTTTGGGATTTGCAGTGAAAACAACCCCTGTACCGGATGACTCCGAAAGATTGCCATATGCCATAGCCTGCACTATGATGGCTGTCCCCCAGTAATCCGACAGGCCCATGATCTCGCGGTAGGCCCTGGCCTTGTCAGAATCCCAGGAACCCTTGACCATCCTGACAGCTGCAAGGAGCTGCTCGAATGGATCCTCCTCTATCAAGAGGCCATGATCCAAAAGGGCATTGCGGTAAGCCATCGCCAGCTCCATCATCTGGGCACCCGAAAACTCCCTTTTCTTTTGTACGCCATATAGGTCTTTATGCCTTTTCATGAGGCTAGTAAAGATCTCGCGGTCCATACCTGATGTCATACCCCATGACTGCAAGAACCTCCGGTAATTATCCCATGCAAACCAGGCGTTGCCGGTCTTTGCGGCAAGGCCCTCGATAGTCTCGAGGTTGCTGCCGACATTTATGATGGTGGACATCATGCCGGGCATAGATATGGCCGCTCCACTTCTAACCGAAAGGAGCAAGGGATTGGATGGGTCACCGTACCTCCTGCCCGTCATGTCCTCAATCTGTTTGATACAAGATGCAAGCTGCCTTTTGAAGTCTTTATATACCCTTGGAAAACGCTGAAAGATCGGATAACATCTAAAAAACTCGGTGGTAATGATCGCGCCGGGTGGAACAGGCGCGCCCCCTTCTGCCAAAAGGACTAGATTAAACCCCTTGTTACCCAGATGTATCAGGTTTTTGGTCTTGGATGCAGGCGAACGAATAGAATGGAGCAGCGACCTGGATTCATAGCTTAAAAGCAGCTCAAGATCCCGTTGGCTCAATGCCTCTTTCTGTTCGCACAAGACCTGATATATCCTGGAAATAAAATTATCGAGACTCTGGAGCCCGAACGAATTCGAAATGAGATCACGAAAAAACCGTTCGGATATCTGGCGAGCCATGTCTTCATGGCTTGTCGCCTCTTTCAATGCCCTGTATTTGGGCAAGAGACCATCTGGGCCAAGTTGCTTGATTATACGAAAAAACAGGTCTTGGTGAGGGTTTATATAATAGATATTTATCATATCTTTTATGCCCTCTGAAAGCCCTTTGACTATATCCATATACTGAGAAAAGGTAAAACGCCTGATAGCCAGCGACTGTTCAAGAAGCATGAGATAGGTATAAAAAACTCTTGAATATACACCGTCTAATTGGGCAGCCCTGCCGAAGAGTCGAAGGATCTTGGATATCCGTATAAACATCTCCCTTGTAATGAACGGGACGTCGAAACCGGCCACGAGTTGTTCAAAATACATGTTTGCGATGCCTTCGAGCCTGAGAGTAAGACTCAAGGCATCAAACTTCCGCTCATGATAACGGCCATACATGGACGGTATATCCACAGCGATATGCCTTTTATAGTATACATCCTCCCGCGGCTCAAAACGCTGCGGACTCATAATGATCTTCTTGAGCGACTCCAATTCGCCCAGGATCACCTCAAGACTCTTTTGAGGATCATTGAACTCAAGGGCCTCAGCGACCTTGTCAAGCCCCTCAAAACCCCATTTCTTGGCCTCCTCAAGATGGTATCTGATCTCCTGCACGCCCAATTTATATTTAAAGACCTCAAACCTATACATCTTTATCAGGAGCTCGACCCGTTTTTTTTCATAAACCGGTACGTCATCAACCTCATCGAGCATCCTGGAAAGGGCGTCATCCGGGAGATTCAAAAGTGCGTCGATCTGACCTGCAAATGGCTCAAGATTAAGCGCCACAGCCAGATGACGGATACAACGCTGGACATAATCTACGTATGGCCCGGAAGAATGCACCTGCTCCAAGATATCGGCCGGGACATAAGGGGCAAGGCCGTCTTTCTGCCCACTGTACCAAAAACACAAAATGGCCTCAATAAAATCGACTATAAGATTGTTACTCTCAACATGGCTCTGTTTTCTCAAAAAATGTATAAGCGCATCCTGCCTTTTAGATATCTCATCGATCTCTGTCGAGACATCCCTCAGGAGCCCTTCAGCCCCTATCTCGTTAAAATAGACAGGTATGACCTTTACAAACTGTTTTATTAAATTGTAGACTGGTTCTATATCGGCATTAAGCAAAAGACTTATGTCTTTTTGAAATAAATCTGTATCCCTGATACATGTACCGGCGAGCTTTATGTTGATGATGAGTGCTGAAAGCAGGGTGCCGCAGTCCTTTGGTTTCTGGCCTATCAATTTCAACCATGCTCGTACATTCGGAAGGTGGGCCGGATTGCACAGTATATGCCACTCAGCATCGACACCCTTAACGCCTGGCGTCTGAAAACCGAGATCCACCACCTGCTCCAAAAAGAGCTCGGTAAGCCTAGGGTTATCTAGCTTGAACACCTCTGCACCGAGTACCTCAAGACACTGTATGGCGGTCTTAGGGAAATTGCCTGTCTGGACCTTCAGCAGGGAAAAACTCTTCGGGAGCACCTCCTGAAGCTGGTCGAGCCGCGCAGCCCTTACCAGGCCAAGAAGCCGGCGGTTGATCTGTCGCAGCACCTCCTCGTGTATGACGGAAAGCCCTTCCATCTCAACCAACCGAAAGAGGAAAAAGAGGTGTATATCTATCTTGTGGGTACCATCCCGACCCTCTTCTACAGTGAGAGGGCGATCGCCAAACCCGACAGCAAGATTCTGGGCGATAAGCCTGTAACTCTTGACTATGTCGACATGGTCCGGCATAGAAAAAAGACAACGCAGTGTGTCCGCTGCATCGTTTCTGCTGGAACATGCCTCGATTTCACTCAAGATGGATCTAAGGCTGGCATGCGATACCGGTTTGAGGACCTTTTTTATATATGCCATCTCTTCTGCATCGACCTTAAGGCCATAGTGATTGATTGTGGCCTCAAACCAAGTCACGGGATCTTCGACGTCAAGCCAATAGGCAACAGTCATCTTGCGTATCTTCCTTACAAGCCTTACAGCTTCCTGCCAAAGCCCTCTGTAATCATCCAGCCCGTTAAGTCTCTCGAAAATTACGGCAACGGCACGCGGCAACGGATGACAGCTCTGAGAAACGGCCATGACCATATCTTCATCCCAGGCGTCTATGTCAGAAAGGGCTGCCGTTAAAACAGGCGCAAGCCTTGCAAGGGAATTGTCGTCAGAGGTCCGGGCTATCTTTTCAAAAAAGGCGGTAAGGCCATCTATGGCCTCGACCTTCTGTGGCTTTTTGGGCGACCTGACTGCTGCAAACTCAAAGGCCTGGATCAGTGCGCTGACCGCGGCCGCGCCAAGCTTGCAGCGGCTTATGGTTGCATAATTCTTCATGGCGAAGTCACGGAGTTCACCTATGACTACATTCCAATTGACAAAAGGGTGATGGAGCTCATAGATGAGGTGATCGGCGGCCTTGAAAAGACCTTGATAATCCCTCACCGCCTCTCTCAAGACCTGATATCTAGGGTCTATCTCTACGGCAGAAACAGCCGTCTCCTTCAAATTTTGACGAAGCGCCTCTGATTCCAGCATAAATTAAAATGCCTTCCTTGCCTCCATATGCAAAATGAGGTCAAGCACCCTGTTGGAATATCCCCATTCGTTGTCATACCAAGCCATCACCTTTATAAGATCGCCGCCCATAACTTTGGTGCAGAGGCCATCAACAATAGAAGAATGCCTGTCATGCAAAAAATCTGAGGACACGAGAGGCTCTTCGGTATAGCCGAGGTAACGATTACATGCGGCCTTGATGGCCTCGTTTATCTCCTGGACGCCGGCTTTCTTTTCTACCTGCACAACCAGGTCCACAACCGACACGTCAGGCGTGGGCACACGGACTGCAAGTCCATCCAGTTTGCCTGCAAGCCCCGGGATCACCTTCCCGACTGCCGATGCAGCACCTGTCTTAGTAGGGATTATATTGACTGCAGCCGCCCTCGCCCTCCTGAGGTCGCTATGCGCAAGGTCCAAGAGCCTCTGATCGTTAGTATACGCATGGACAGTGGTCACAAGCCCTTTTACAATACCAAACTTGTCCAAAATGACCTTTGCAACAGGCGCAAGACAGTTTGTGGTGCACGAGGCATTTGAGACGACATGATGCCTTGACGGGTCATAATCGTCTTCATTCACGCCCATGACAATAGTTATGTCTTCACCCTTGGCAGGGGCCGTTATTACGACTCTGTCTGCACCAGCCTCCAGATGACCCCTTGCCTGGTCGCCATCTCTAAACTTTCCTGTGGCCTCTATCACATACTCAACCCCCACCTCATCCCAGGCAAGACCTGTCGGCTCCCTTACCGCCGTGACCCTGATCTCCTTGCCGTCGACAGACATCCCGTTGTCCGTAATCGTGACATCACCTGGAAACCGTCCCATTACAGAGTCATATTTCAACAAATAGGCCATGGTTTTTATATCGGTAAGGTCATTCACAGCAACGACCTCGATAGCGCCGAACTCCTCATAGGTCTTCGCAGCCCTCAAAATATTCCTTCCTATCCGGCCGAACCCGTTGATTCCAACCCTTATTGCCATCTTTCTAACCTCCTATTGAAAGGGTCATAACCATGGAATCCCGCATGGAAATGCCAGGGCCATCCGTGCCTCCATAGGCCGCCACAAAACCCATCTTTTTATAAAATGCTATTGCGGGCAGATTGTCCCTCCTTACATCAAGAACAACCCTCATTCCTTTGCGCCTTTTGGCCCATCTGACGCAGATATCCATTAGTCCGGCGGCCACCCCGCAACGTCTAAAATCAGGCGCCACCGTTAAATTTATTATGTAGACCTCCTGTACGGGCGCGATCCATCTGAAACAAACATAGCCCACCACCCCACATCGGGCGACAATTCCAGCCTCCACAGGGACTGTGACCCAAAGATGCGACAAAGGACTGCAGCCGCCCAATTCCTTTTCAAAATCCATTCTGGACCATGGCCTTGGATGCGACGCCTCTTCAATAGCGAGTATCCATGGCAGATCCGCCTCCCTGGCAGGCCTGACGATCACCCTCAATTCGAGGCCTGATTCATCTTTTAAGTATGGCCGAGGCCTGATTAATGCTTTTACGTCCATAATTTACAACCTCATCAGCCACCTCGGTCAAGGTCTTTTTTTGAGTACGCGACTGACACAGATTGATCAACATCGGCAGATTCGCCCCTGTTACCACCTCGATTTTATTTTCTTCAAGAAATGCAAGGGTTATATTGGACGGCGTCCCACCGAACATGTCAGTAAGTATCAACACACCCTCGCCGGAATCCACGTCTTTTATCGCCTTACGTATCTCAGATTTCAGCTCATCCACATCACGCTCAGGATCGATCGATACGGCCTGTATCTGTTCTGCCTTACCTACGATAAATACAGCCGTATCTAACAATTCACGGGCAAGCTGGCCATGGGCAGCGACAACAACGCCTATCATCTCTAAGCCTCCCTATCGATATCTCTGTGGCTGACAATGACCTCTTCGCCATAACTTACAAACTTATCCCTTAAATATTCTGTAATTACAACACTTCTATGACGGCCACCCGTACAGCCCACTGCGATTACAAGATATGACTTCCCTTCATTGCGGTATCTTGGCAGCAAAAATTGCAAAAGTTCCTCGGAGCGGGATAGGAATTCCATCGTGTCCTTTTGGCCCAAGACAAAATTCCTTACATCAGCTTCCATTCCGCTAAGCTTGCGAAGGCTGTCTTCAAAATATGGATTCGGCAGAAAACGTACGTCGAACACCAGATTTGCATCAGCAGGAAGGCCGTATTTAAACCCAAAGGATAGAATGTGCACTACCATCCTGTCCAGACGCATCCTAGGGGCATACAGATCAAAGATGCTATGGCGGAGCTGATGGACATTTAGATCAGAGGTATCGAGCAGTTTGTCAGCCGACTCCCTCAGGTCCCTCATCTTTTTTCTTTCGAGCCTGATGCCTTTCAAGACCTCGCCGCTTTGTTCCAAAGGATGGTGTCTGCGGGTCTGGCTATATCTTCGCAAAAGCACATCTTCTTTTGCATCAACAAACAATATCTCAAGATGAAAGCCTTGCCTTTTCAGCTTTGAAAAGATGAAACGATATTGCTCGAGAAACGTCTCCTCCCTGATATCCATGACGAGCGCGACCTTTGTTGGTCCCTTGGATGTGCTTTCAGTAAAAGACAAAAATTCAGGCAGCAGGATTATGGGCAGATTGTCGACACAAAAATAACCCATATCTTCAAAGGCCTTGAGTGCCGTACTCTTGCCGGAACCTGACATGCCGGTGATTATTACCGTCTGAACCAGTCTCATACTTGAGGTACCGTCTATGTCAGACCACATTGCCACCCCTTAATCCTCAAGTAAGGGCAAGACCATACACCTTAAAGGCCTAAGGCAAAGACACGCGTCATGGCTGGATCAGGCCAAGGACGCCGTCCTTCCGCCAGTATAGCACATTTATCTCGCCAGTCTCGGCGTTATGAAAGGCAAGCAGATCTCTGCCCAGCGTCTGGAGTTGAATGACGGCCTCATCCACCGGCATTGGCTTTATCGGCATCTTTTCTATTATTATCATGTGATCCCCGCCCTCCTCCGCCTCTTCAGCCGCAACCTGGATCAGGGCCGGTGCGCCTTTTTTGTCGCGGATCCTCTCACGAAATCTCTTAAGCTGCCTCTCTATCTTGTCGGACAGGAGATCTATGGTGGTATGCATGTCGTTCTGTTCTTCCTTGGCGGCCGCCCTTATACCGTCTCCCCTGACAACCACTTCAGCCATATTCCTGAATTTCTCAACGGAAAGCACGACATTCATCTCGACCGGGCCATCGACATATTTCTTTAATTTTTGAAATCTGGTCTCTACATAATTACGCAATTCGTCAGATTGATCACAATGCCTAAATGTAACATTTATTCTCATTAAATATCCTCCGCCGTTTTGTTGTCCAACTATAAATTTACAAATTTACGATTTAGTATTGATGCGTTTTCTGTGACTGGATGGTGATATTCCCAACATTTCTCTATACTTGGCTACAGTTCTCCTTGCTATATGGATATTATCTTTTTCCAGCAATTCAACTATTTTTTTGTCACTATAAGGTCTTGATGAATCCTCAGATTGAACCAACTGTTTTATTTTTTGTTTGATGCTATGAGTAGCTATATCTTCACCATTCTCTCTATTAATACCTCTACTGAAGAAAAATTTAAGCTCGAATAGCCCTTGAGGTGTTTGGACATATTTATTTGTTGTAACTCTACTGATTGTCGATTCATGCATTTGGACGTCTTCAGCTACATCTCTTAATTTTAATGGTTTAAAATAATCAATACCTTTATCTAAAAATTCTCTTTGAAACTTTACTATGCTTGTAGTAACTTTAAAAATTGTCTTTTGTCGTTGCTCAATGCTACGGATCAACCAAATTGCAGACTTTAACTTATCATGTATGAAATCTTTAACATCATTTGATGAAACCTCTTTAGTCAATGCTTCACGATAAAAGGCATTGATTTTAAGTCTTGGTATATCTTCTTCATTCAAAGTTACTATATATTCATCTTCTATCTTATAAACATATATATCAGGTACTATATAATGAGTTTCTTCTGTATTATAAGATCTACCAGGATATGGCTCTAGATGACTTATTATAGTTACACTATTCAAGACATCATCAATACTCCTCCCAGTCGCCTTTGCTATTACTTGGTAATTATGCCTCTCAACATCTTTAAAATACTTGATGATCAAATCCCTGACTAAGGGATCGGATACGCCAAGATGCTCGATTTGGATCAGCAGACACTCCTTCAGGTCTCTGGCCGCGACACCAACAGGATCAAACATCTGTATCTGTCTCAAGACCGCCTCGACCTTCTGTGTGGCGCAACCGATCTCGCCAGCCAATTCCTGGACAGATGCCTTTAAATAGCCATTTTCATCCAGATTGCCTATTATCAGACCACCTATCGCCCGCTCTTCGTCATCCATGCGGGACATCTGTAGTTGCCACATAAGATATTCTGCAAGATTTGCTGAGCAAGTCAGGAGATTTTCATAATCGGGGGACTCCTTTTCTTCAAAGGAATAGGCCTGGATGACATTTTTCCTATCTTCGTCCCAAAATTGCTTCCAATCCACATCTTCAATGGCCTTGTCTTCCCATGGTGTCTTTTCAAGCTCAGTGGACGCCAAACTCGGAAGGACCGATTCTTCCCACTGGATTGATCCATCTGTGTCGACAAGGCCTTCTGACCCTTGCCCATCCGTGCTGCTGTATGAATCACCAGCCTCATCTTCTTCAAGAACCGGATTCGACCGGAGCTCTTCGTTTATCGTATCTATCAGCTCGGCCCTTGACAATTGGAGGAGCTTTATGGCCTGCTGCAGCTGTGGCGTCATGACCAACTGCTGGGTAAGTTTGAGGTTTTGTTTGAGTTCCAAGACCATGGCGATTAAAGTCTAAAAGATTCCCCCAGATATATCTTCTTCACAAAAGCGCTTGAGGCTATATGTGTGGGTGGACCTTCCTCAACAATGGCCCCGTCATTAACAATATAGGCGCGGTCGCACACAGTCAAGGTTTCGCGGACGTTGTGGTCAGAGATGAGCACCCCTATACCGCGCTCTTTAAGCCCCCTGATTATCCCCTGAAGGTCTGAAACGGCAAGCGGATCAATACCTGCAAAAGGCTCGTCTAACAACATAAACCTTGGATCAGTAGCAAGGGCCCTCAGCACCTCCAGGCGACGTCTCTCTCCCCCAGAAAGGGAATGTGCCATATGACCCGCCAGCGCCTCAAGGCCCATATCCCCCAACATTTTTGCGACTCTTACCTCTATCTCGTCACGAGACAACCCCCTCTCCTCGAATACAAGGCGGAGATTGTCCGAAACGGTAAGATGTCTAAAGACAGATGGCTCCTGTGGAAGATACGTTATCCCCATCTTCGCCCTCTCGTGCATAGGAAGCCGGGTCACATCACGCCCATCCAAAGAAACCGTCCCTTCATTGGGCTGAATAAGACCCGCTATGATATAAAAAGTGGTGGTTTTGCCAGCACCATTCGGCCCTAAGAGGCCGACTATGCTGTGATCGCTGAGCTCGAGGCATATGTTGTTTACAACAAGCCTCTTGCCATAGCGCTTTGTAAGATTTAAGGCCTCTAGTGTAACCACGTTATTTTTCCGACGGATAGACCACGGCCTCGACCTTCTCTTTACCTCCGCCCTGGACTACACTACGGTTTTCATTGAGAAATAAGGTGATCACATTCCCCTTTACCCTGTTCGGCCCTTCCCAGACCTGTGCAGAGCCTGAAAGCGTAATCTTTTCGGCCTGTTTTTCATAAACCGCCTTTTCGCCGGTAGCGACCTTCCCCCCTTTTGTTATGCGCACATGTCCTGTCGCGACTATCTTGTCTATGGCCTTCTTGCCTTCCTGCGAGGCCTTTGACGGCTGCTCCTGCTTAGAATAAAAGACCTCGAGTTTGTCGCAATCTATGACCATATCGTCTTTTGTAGCTACAACATGACCTGTAAAGACGGCCGTGCCCTTCTGATCCATAACCTCCATAAGGTCGCTCTTTATATGTATAGCCCCCTTATCCCGGGTATTTACTAGCTCTCGATCGTTCGAGGCCGCTCCTGTTTGGGAAAAACCAGGCGAGACAAGACCTAAAACAGTCACAAAGACAAAAAGAAAAGATATACATACCTGCCTGGCAGGCGGGCCGAATTGCGATGCAACCATACGTTTTTTCATGATATTAAAACTCCATTGAACCTTGGGATGAAATTGCGGATGTCTGGGATCTCACCTTTAGCCTCCCCAACTTAAGGTCATATTCAAGACCATTGCCGTTCATAACAAGGCCATTGCCCCTTATAACTACCCTATCTTTCGTCCAGATAAGCCCCTTTTTCTGGTCAAGATCCAGTGTGGCGGTTTTCAATACCTGGCCGCTCGGCAGGTTTACGACGACCCTGCCGTTAAGGACAAGGACGCTGTTGACTTTATAATTTCCATAATCCGCGGTCGCCACTATCTTTTTACCACCTTTTTGGAAAAAATTTATCTCAACGCCTTTTAAATACATAATGCCTCTACCTTGATACATCTTTGCAGTATCAGCCTTGAGCATCCATTGAGGCTGATCACCGATATTGTGGGTATATTTCAATCCATCTACCACAATATCCGCCTCATAAGCCCCAAAGGGTCCGCCTGCAAGACCTTTACGCCCAAACCTCTCCCTCTGCCACGGACCCAACAGGATAAGCAATGTCAATCCAGCCACTACAATCCAGAGAAAATATCGCCAATTAAACCTCAAAATCCGTCTCGCCTCGCCTTAACCCAGGTCTGATCCAAGGTTCAAGTCTTCATTTAAAAATACACCCCACTTGTTCTGCGCCTTCAAGATAAGATCACACACCTCCCGTACTGCGCCCTTGCCTCCGCCCCTTTGCGTAACATAGTCAACATGATCGTGTAATGGATATGCTGCATCTGAAACGGCCACCGACAACCCGACCCTCTTTAGAAGAGGCAGATCCGCCCAATCGTCGCCAATATAGGCCGCATCTTCGTCTTTTATGCCTAATTCGGCAAGGATCGTCTTATAAACGGTCATTTTCTCAGTCCGACCCTGAAAAACCCTTTCTATGGACAATTCCATAGCCCGTTTCTCAACGGCCATCGAGGTACGGGAGCTGATCAGTGCAACCTCTATCCCCGCCCTTTTCAATAATTTGAGTCCAAACCCATCTTGTACGTTGAAGGCGTGGATCTGTTCGCCCTTGGCATTATAGACTATCGAGCCATCGGTTAAAACCCCATCGACATCTGAAATAAAGAGCCTTATACGAGCTGCCTTGGCCAATAGTATCTGCATGTCAATATGGGCCACCGCAGGCCTCCTTGATCCTAGCCAAGACCTTCAAAAGCGATCCAGCGTCATCGAGGGAAAGGCTATTAGGCCCATCACATCTCGCCTCATCAGGCCTCGGATGAACCTCCATGAATACGCCGTCCACCCCTGCGGCCATTGCGGCCCTTGCAAGAAGCGGCACAAATTCCCGCTGACCTGAAGAACAACCATCGCCGCCGCCTGGAAGCTGCACGCTGTGGGTTGCATCGAAGATGACGGGCGCACCGAGGCCTCGGATGATAGCAAGCCCGCGCATATCAACCACCAAGTTATTGTATCCAAAGGATACGCCCCGCTCGGTAACAATCACCTGATTGTTTCCTGACTCCCTTACCTTTTTGATTGCATATTTCATGTCCCAGGGGGCCATGAATTGGCCTTTTTTGATATTGACTGGACGCCCAGTCCTTGCCGCCGCAACCAGGATATCCGTCTGTCTGCACAAAAAGGCCGGTATCTGGATACAGTCCAGGACCCGTGCCGCCCTTTCGGCCTGATCTGGGGTGTGTATATCGGACAGCACTGGAATCCCAAGCCTCGCCTTGATATCCATAAGCATCTCAAGACCCCTTTCAATCCCAGGTCCTCTGTACGAACTGATGGATGTCCTATTGGCCTTGTCAAAGGATGCCTTAAAGATATAAGAAAAACCAGCGGCGCTGGCCGTTTTGGCCATATATTCACCGATCAAAAGGGCGGTATCCATATCCTCAAGCACACATGGACCAGCAATCAAAAGCGGCTTCTCATCGCCGCCGACCTTAAAGCCGCCTATATTCACCACATTAACCCGCTCGGAACCCTGCTGTGCCACTATACTACCCTCCATTAAGAACCTAACCTCCTTGCAAGGGCGGCCTGTATGAATGCAGCAAAAAGCGGGTGCGGGTCAAGGGGCCTTGATTTAAACTCGGGATGAAACTGACAACCCACGAACCACGGATGACCAGGAAGCTCCACGATCTCAACCAACTCCCCGTTCGGAGAAAGCCCGGAAAGTATCAAGCCCGCCCCTTCCAAGCGCTCTCTATAATCATTGTTGAATTCATATCTGTGCCTGTGTCTTTCGAATATCTCATCTTTTTTATATGCCGCATGGGCCTTGGTGCCCGCTACAAACCTGCACGGGTAGGCACCGAGTCTCATCGTACCACCAAGGTCGGAACCCTCATCGCGTTTTTCGATCTTTCCCGTTTGATAATCAAACCACTCCCGCATGAGATAGATCACCGGATCAGGTGTAGATGGTGCAAACTCAGTGCTATCGGCCATAGGGATGCCGGCCACATTTCTTGCAAACTCTATGACTGCAAGCTGCATGCCGAGACATATGCCGAAAAACGGAATATTGTTTTTTCTTGCATAGGTAATAGCCTCGAGCTTCCCTGCAATGCCTCTGGAGCCAAAGCCCCCTGGCACCAAAACCCCATCCGCCATTGAAAGTCGATCTTCCAGCTCCTTTCCATACATCTCCTCAGAGTTGATGAAATCAATCTCAACCTCGGCACTATTTGCAACGCCACCATGAAACAAAGCCTCGTTCAGACTCTTGTATGACTCAGTGAGGTCTACATACTTGCCCACCATAGCGATCCGGACCCTGTGCTGGGGCTGTCTCGCCCTCGCGATAAAATCCTCCCACAGTGTTAAGACCGGCGCCCTTGTCCACATATTCAAGGCCTCGACCACGCGCTCATCGAGGCCTTCCTCATGAAATTTTAGCGGGACTTCGTATATGCATTTGACGTCCTTGGCCGTTATAACCCTGTCTTCCTTTACGTCGCAAAAGAGGGCTATCTTGGACTTTATGGCAGACGACAACGGGATCTCGGAACGGCACAAGAGGATGTCAGGCTGTATGCCTATGGCGCGAAGCTCCTTTACGCTGTGCTGAGTCGGTTTCGTCTTCAGCTCGCCGGCGGTCTTGATGTAAGGGACATATGTAACATGTATGTAAAGGGTATGCTCCTTGCCGAGGTTGCCCCTGAGCTGCCTTATGGCCTCAAGAAACGGAAGGCCTTCTATGTCTCCCACCGTCCCGCCTATCTCGACCAAGGCTATATCGGCCTCGCCGTCGAGCTGCAGTATCGCCTGCTTTATCTCGTCTGTAATGTGCGGAATGACCTGGACGGTACCGCCGAGGTAATCACCCCTCCTTTCTTTTGAAATAACACTGTAATAGATACGTCCTGATGTGTAATTATGCCGCTTGCCGAGCTTTGCATTGGTAAAACGTTCGTAGTGCCCGAGGTCAAGGTCGGTCTCAGTCCCGTCATCCGTAACAAAGACCTCTCCATGCTGAAACGGATTCATGGTACCAGGGTCAACATTTATATAGGGGTCGAGTTTCTGAAAAGTCACCTTGAGACCTCTCGCCTCAAGAAGAGCGCCCAGAGATGCCGCTGCAAGGCCTTTACCTAGCGAAGAAAGCACGCCGCCTGTAATGAATATGAATTTTGTCTTCATGTATTATTTTTCCACCCCCACCCTGGCCGTTATGCCTCTTTCATAATAGTGCTTGATACAACGCATCTCCGTTACGACATCGGCATCTTTAAAAAGGGTTTCATCCGCCCATCTGCCGGTAAGTATTATCTCCACACCAGAGGGTCTTGATTCGAGCAATTCCTTCATCTCATCAAACCCTATGAGTCCATAATGCATGGCCACATTAATCTCATCCATAACCACCATATCATACAACCCACCCCTTACTATCCCTTTTATCTCGTCAAACCCCTTTCTGGCAAGCTTTATATCTTCCTCACACGGCCTTCCTCTGATAAAACGTCCTGCACCGTATTGTTGTACGACCACTTGTCCACCAAATGACCTCATGGCCTTGATCTCGCTGAACTCCCCTTCTTTCAAAAACTGGCCCCAAAAGACCCTCCAACCTGCACCAACAGCCCTAAGGGTAAGACCCAATGCGGCTGTAGTCTTGCCCTTGCCGTCTCCTGTATAAATATGTACGTAACCCCTTTCTCTGCTTCTTTCGTTCATGCCTCAGACCCTTTCTTACATTGTCTCACGACAAAAAAGCGGCAGCTTGTCATAATCTCATCTGCCCTTCTGCGACGGTACAACGAGAGCTGGCTCCACCAGGTAATATGGTATCTTGAGCGTATTAGTCAGCAGATCTAAAACCCCTCTGCCTACCGCCCTAGCAGGCAAAAGGGTGACATCCGGGTCTTTGAGCGGACCCTTGACCCCCACTGCTATGGTTATCACCGCCCCACGCTTGCCGCCGAGCACCCTTCCAAGGATAGGCACCTTTGCGATAATCCTGTCCAGGGTCTTGAACGGTGCGATCAAAAAGGTGATGTCCGAATCGAATTTTGCAAGGTCGACCGAACCGCTTGCAAAAAGATTGAGCCCCTGACCGTTTATCACCGTCTTTTTAAGCACAAGGACACCATCCTTCACGTCACCGTCCATATTTAAATTGGAATAGACAAAGCCTTGTTTGAACAGATCGGGGAGGGCGCCTGAGAATATATCTGTTACGTTCAAAATACTGAAGACCTTGGCCAGGAGCGTGAGCCGTCTTATCCTACCGTCCCTGGACATGAGATCCACATGACCCCCGCTCCACCTCTCAGGCGTACCCTCAAGGCTGAGGTTCATCTCAAATGGACCCTCTATGATATCACTGTCATAACCGAGACATGGTAAAACATCTTGAAACGCCGCCCCTCCGGGAGGGGTGAGGACGCGGAAGACACTTCTTAAGCCGGCACCCATGCGCCCCTCCCACCTACCTGAAGCATTCAGGCCGCAAAGATTGGCCGATTCCACCGACACCTCAATGGCCTTGTCTTTTAAAAGCATCGCCTCACCCTTTACAGAGCGGAAATTGTAAATATGCCCCCCTTTTTTGTGCGGCATCCTATTGCCTTCAGCCCCCGCTTCTGTGTATTGCAATCTTCCTATCCCAAAACCTATTCTGCCAGTAATAGCCAGCCTGGAAGGGCCGGTATCTTTCAAGAGCTCTTTTATGATCCTGTCTATATTCGCCCACGATACGGTCTTTGACTTAAGGACGCCGTTTATGTCAAGACCCCTCTGCGTACCCACAACCTTGCAGGTCCCTGTTATAATCTCATCGTTGATGCGGATCGCCAAAGGATCCAACTCAACACCTGTCCCTAAAGACCTGAACTTCAATCCCTGTATCTCAAGTATGCCCCCTCCACTTATTGGGACATTGAAGTTAGAGACATCCATGACGCCGACAAAGGTCCATGGCTGAGACAGGCGTGGGCTGTAACCAAGCCTGAAGGAACCTGATATGACACCCGAAAGGAGCGTATTTTTCTCAAGCACGGCGTCAAGGGTGGATTTGCTCAACCTGCCCTGCCAATCCATAGAAAAGATACCGTCAGGGCCCTTGTCCAGATCAAGGGAGATAATGCACCCCTCGCTAGATGAACCGTCGGTACCTTTGATTAAAAGCCTTTTCAAAAGTATCTCGGTCCTAGTGTAGATCATATCCATGACGACGGCCGTCGACGGCCTCCCAGGGACGACTCCCGGCATTAACCTTCCCTTCAGCGTCAATCTGCCTGGTTCAAAGCCCACTTTGAGTCCTTTGAGGACACACGGGGCCTTTGGGAACAATTCAGAAGGTATCCAATCCTTGGCCCTGATCCAGGCCAGGATTTTATCGTTTGCAACACCTGTGATCTCGACCGAACCGCGCCAGTCCTTCAAAAAATCGTGTGCAAGATCGCCAGTAAGAGCTACGGGCTGACCGAATATGGTACCATCCAAGGCCGAGATCGTGACCTTTCGTTCATCAAGGTCAAGCCCCAGCCTGGTGAGATGAAGCGGCCCGGGGAGCAATGGGCTTTCGACGCCGAGCCTACTGCTGGAAATATTGAACTTATACCTCCATCTGTCCGGTTTCAGAAGAGGGCCTGAAAAGAACGCACTCCTTACAGCGATCGTCCCCTTTATACCGGCCAAGACCCCTGAAAAGGCGTCTTTGATAACTGAATATCCAGAAAGTCCGTTATATAAGGCCTGAGAATCGATGTCAGCAGTGAGTGAACTGATATTCAAAGACACGTCTTTTCCCCAATCCACGCTGCCGCTTGCCGCATGTATCCTGTGAGGGCCGACTGCCCCTGCCACCCCCTTCCATGAGACTTCTTTAGGTCCGACCGAAAGCCCACCCCTTTCAATTGTTATAGGCCAAGGCAGCCTGTTATACCTGAGGCTCCCATTCATCTCCGAGACATCAACGTGCACATCAAGATCATGTAGCTTACCCTTGATATCGAGATGCCCCTTCGCCCTTCCCTTTACACCGTTTACAAGGGAAAGCTCCTTTTTAAAGGCCTCATTGTCGACCAATTTGTTGAGCACTGGGGGAAGGGCGGAAAGATCGGCATCAAGATCCAAACCCAGTCTGAAACTGTCGTCCTCGCCAGATATCTGGAGGAAAAATATGCCGTTGCTGCCGTAGTTTTCACCCATCCTGGCAGATAGGCCTTCGCCAGAGAGCGCCCCCTTCACTATCTTGATCGGCCCGCTCACCTCGTCTAGATCTAGATCGACCTTTGGCACATGAACAGGCACCTTGACGACATCCGCTGTGATCTCCATGGCGTCAAGCCGCCTGAGATCAGAGGTCTTCCCGTGGAATGCATATGAGGCCCTGCTCAATTTTCCACCGCGGACTATATCACAGACGTCTTTTGCAACATTATATCTACCAAGAAGGGCAAGAACGGCCTTCCTGACCCCAACAAGGTCCACATTACTGGCCTTGAAGGCCATGTCCCATACGGATTCAGACTGCCCGACATCGTATCTCTTCTTAAGATAACCGGTCATCGAAAATGCAGGGCTGGCCATCTCGAACCTGTCAACCGAGACCGACAGCCCATCCCCTCGCCTTTCAAAAGAGACATCAAAGGCCTTAGATGAGAGGTCAAGATCCTCACCGTTTACAACCATTCTGTAAATCGGCGCATCTCCCTTGATCCTGGCATTGAAGTCGCCAAACCCCTTTCCTTCAACCTCAAGCGTGATATCTGCAGCGGCATTGACCGGCCTCATATCGCCGAGACGCTCCAAATGCAACGGGACAAGGTGCGGGGAGAATCCTTTCATATCGAGTTTAAAGGCGAAAGGACCGCTTCTCAGATCGAACTTGCCTTGACATGCCGCCCTTTTTATAAAATCCGCCTGGAACTCAAGGTGTGACACGTCCGCTTCATTTGATTTTACGGAGAGGTCCGCATTTAAACCTGATAATGCAAGCGGCCTCGTGAGCCATGAAATGGCCTTCGGTGAGACGATCAGGTGTCCATTTTTAACAATCACCATGCCAGGTGGCAGAAAAAGACCCTCACCACCCCTGCCGGCGGATTTTATTCGGATGTCAGGATCTATCAGATAAATACGCCTGAACTCAAAACGTCCAAGTGGTATGAGCTCCCATCTGGGATAGATCTCGGATTGTGGCAAGGTCAAATCCAAAGCCGCACTTTCAATCCTGACCCTTTGCGCCTGGATATGCGGCAAGGGAAACCACCTCAATTTAAGAGACCCTATCTCAACACGTCCGCCGAGCGCATTCGCAAGCTCCCTTGACGCCAATGTGGGGATATCCCTGCCATGCATAAAAAAAGGGGGGGCAAGGTATAAAATTGCGACAATAATCAGCAGGGCAATCAGACTAATCCACGCGATCTTCTTGGTATCCATGTTTATAAAAATCCTCGCCTTATATCCTTGACGACGGTCTTCAATCCCCTTAGCCCATTAAATTCTTCATCATGAAGGAGCGCATCAAGATTTGAAATGGCAGCTGGGATGTAGTCCAAAAAAATGCCCTTTCCCTTTGTTACACCCAAAAAGGCGTAGGCCCCCAATGCCTGCATGAGCCTAAAAATAGCAAGCGTCTTGAAATCGTGCCTCAATTTCCTTGGATTAAAAAACACCCCTAAATCTGCCAATGTCCTTGTATAACGGTCAAAAAGACCCCATACAAGGGGAAGCGGCAGGGAGACATACGGGTCGAAGAGCAGGGAGGCGGCATCATAGCCCAAAGGCCCAAACCTCGCACCCTGAAAATCTATAACCCCGATGGAAGACCTGCATATCATGAGATTTCTAGACTGAAAATCCCTGTGGATAAGGAAATTCCGGGGCATATCGTCAACGGCCACTGAAAAGACCTTGAGCTCGGCCTCCAACACAGCCGACCGCCTGATTCCCATCATTGTAGTAATAAAAGAGTCCAAAAAATAAAGGACTTCCTTTTTGAAAGCGAACTCGCCATTATAAGATGGCACGTCGAAACACCATGACGCATCAAAACCGTCCCGCCCCCTGACACCCATAGCAGCCAAGATGGACAAGACCCTCTCATATAGACGTTCAACCCCTTGCCAATCGCCCACATCCGACAACCTTTTAACCTCGTCTTGAAGGTGGATATCGCCAAGGTCTTCAGCTACTATTATACCTGCCGCGGCATCAAAATCATATATTTCAGGCACAGGTATGGATACCTTTTTCAAATGCCTACCTATGGACACATAGCTCGCGGCCTCCCGAATGCCATTTTCCCCGGGATTGGGATAAATGACTATGCAGGACTGCCCATCTCCATATACGCCTCTGCAGAACCTACGCTCTGAACCATCAGGCATAATCGGCTCAAGGAGGCGGATCTTGATCTTGCTGATGACCATTTACATTGCCCTCGATTTTGATATGATTATTTATCACAATAAAGCAACCTCTTCATCTCTTGCCTCGGCAAAAGCTGTTACGTATAAAAAGTTACTGCATGAAAACGATCTTCGATATAATTCGACTCACACCAAAGACCAATTGCGGAAGGTGCGGCTTTCCGACATGTATGGCATTCGCGGCTGCGGTAATAAATATGGGGGCACAGGAGGACAGGTGTCCATATATAGAAAAAAAGCTGTGCGATGCGGATGCTAAAAAGCATCGACAAGAAAATATCGAGACGGCCCTGGTAAAAGAACTCAAATCCAGACTCAAAGGGATCAACCTCGCCAAAAGGGCAGATGGTCTCGGTGCCTTGGTAATACAAACAGATACAGATCCTATCCTCCAGCTCGACTATCTCGGAGGTGAGGTAACGATATCGGCCCAGGGGATTTTCGACAAAAATGGTAAAGAACTCGACCCAAGGGATCACATCCTCCTTTACAATTATGTCTTTTCCGGAGGAAACGGCATGTTGTCCGGAAAATGGATTGGACTCGAGTCATTTCCCAATTCCATATCGAAGGTGGTGACGCTCCGCCGTTATACCGAAGAAAAACTGGCCGCAGCCTTTGAAGGGGATATTGCAGGACTAAAGGCCGCAGCCAACGACCTCGGCGCCGAGCCAGTCTTGCCGTGTCATGCCGACCTGTGCCTTGTCATCCCGGCCCTTCCCAAGGTGCCCATCCAGATACATTTCTGGGATGCAGACAGGGAAGACGGTTTCGAGGCCAGGGTCAAGGTGCTCTTTGACTCACGAGCACTCGACTTTTTGGACATAGAGTCCTTGGTCTTTATATCGGAGCGTGTTACCGAGACGCTTATTGAAAGACGCCAAAAGGCAATTGATGTTAAGATAACCTAGGCGCTTTACCTGCCCGCCTTTTCTTGTCATCCTGCGGGGTCATTTCTGTTCAGCAAGAATCACGTCATACTCCGCCCGCCGCAGAACAGTGTCATAAAGCCCGACGTCCTCCCCTCTATGACGATTGATGCCTATATAAACCAAACTGGGGTCTTCATACCGTTTGAACTTATACACCGCATCATTCATCAGGGCGCTGTTGAACACCCCTAGGCTAACGAGCAACTCAAAGTCTTTCACCGTTAACCCCGTCACCTTCTTAAACAACCCAGGCTCCAGTTGAGTGATCACATCCCTGAGCGTTCTTTCCCTATAGTCCGTCAAATACATGAAGATAGGTATCCGCGTGGCAAACTTGACAAGTTTCTCCTGAATTTTCTTTCTGAGGCCCTTGTATTCCTTCTCCTCATCCGTCAGTTGCTTCTTCTCATCCTTAGAAAGCTCCCTGTCGTTGGCCTCTTTCTTGGCCTTTTTCACGGCTTCGGACTTGTTGATGATGGTTTCGATGTCCTGATTGAGGTTCCGGAAGCCCTCGATGCTCATCAGGGCATTCATGGCCTGTTCGTTTTTCATGAGACGCCGCAGGGTGTCGTTATCTACGTTCACCAAGAGAGCACTCTCCCAGCGGCGGGCGAGAAGAGTTGCTGTAGTGCCACTCATGGCCATGTCCAGCACACCGGTGGCATCGATCTGCTTCATGGAACTACCATCATAGGCCAGCACCGGCAGGAAGTGAATGAATTCCTCTACCTTTTTCTCGGGATCATCCTCGTTAACGTTCAGCCGACAACTGTAGTCTGCAATCTGCCGCAGGGCACGATCAGGGGCGAAGTCGAAAACATAGCATTCCTCTTTGAGGATCAGCTCCTCATTGGGTGAGGCCCCAACGGGATTCTTGATGGTCCACGGATTCTGCACGCGGAAGGCGGCCTGAAAATAGGTCTCCGGGCTGGAGGAATTTCGCAGCATAAAGATGCCCGTCCACGGACGAACCGTAACCCCCGTGGTCAGTTTGCCGCAGGTCAGAGTGATAGTTTTCGTTTTGAGGGGATCGTCCATAGCACTCAGCACCGGCGGCAGGGCAGCAACGCCGATCCCGGCGGCGCTGGCGGCGGCCACGATGACTTTGTAATCGTGATAGAAACGGTTCTGCCTCTTCGCGAGCAGATTCCGCATGGCGTAACACGCGGCAACGCTGGGCAGAAACCAGAGCGTATGGGTCAACACGCTCAAGAGCCTGACATCGGAAAAAGGCAGCGGCGGCTTCTGCGCGCCCAGCCTGAGGTTGTCTATGCTGGTCGGCAGAAAAGCACCCCGAATCAGATCGAGCCACTTCTGCACCTCATTCTCATATTTGAACCGCGCCTTGTCGCCGATACCTTCCGCCAAAAAGAAGACATTCAAATCGAACTCGTCAAATTCTCCCTGCATGGCCACTTCCCGGATGGCATCCGGCAACTGATAGGTCATCAGCACCATGCGCGGCAGAGCGGCGTAGGGATTGTCCGGTCCCTTCCATTCCTCCTTTGCCTTTTGTTCATCCGAATAGGTCCAGTTGTAGATCTGCTCCTCGATGAACTCTCCTGTGGCAATGGCCCGAAACGGCGTGCCGGAAAGATATAGGTAGTGGTCGGATGTGATAGGCAGAATATCCTCATCGAAGTAATCAATGGCTTCACCCTCAGCCGCCTTGCGTTCCCGTTCGTCTTCCGCTTCGAACAGGTCTTTGGCCTTTTCGCGCCAGGCGCCGAAGTGGTATTCATCGAAGATCACGCAGTCCCAGTTTGTGGCGTGCACCCATTCGTTTTTGGTCTTGATGCCCCCCGTGCTGGGATTTCGTCCTAGGTAATCCTGAAACGAACCGAAGCAGACGATGGGCCTATTTTTGTCAGCCTCGTCGTAGGTGAGGCCCCCGGGCTTGATGAACTGCCAGCCCTGAAAATCCACGTGGCAGCGCAAATCCTCCTCCCAGGCGCTCTGCACCGCCGGTTTGAAGGTGAGCACCAAAATCTTTTTCCACCCCATGCGTTTGGCGAGTTGATAGGCAGCGAAGGTCTTGCCGAAGCGCATCTTGCAGTTCCAGAGGAAATGCGGCGGCTTGTGGTTTTCGCGCCGGTAGCTCTTGAAGTAGGCTATTGTCTTTTGAACTGCAGCTTCCTGCTCAGGCCGCAACTTGAAATTCAATGAGCGCTGTTCTTCGAAGAGCTGACCTTCACGGACGGCGTTGATAGCTGCCTTCACCTGTTTAACCGTAGAGCGGTACCATTCACCGCCCTCGTTGCGGATGCCATTGATGCGCAGCATGCGGTGCACGTCGCGGTCAGTAAAACCCGTTCCATCATTGCGGATGGCCGGCTCTTCGAGCACGATACGATACGGCAGATTGCCGCCAGGCCGTAGGGTGGGATACTGTTGTGCCACCCGCTCCTGCACGCTCTTGGTGGTATAGCCGATCTTGAGCAAACCAGCATACTGCGGATTGGTGTCCTCATATGCGTAGATCTTGGGCTCGATTTTGGGTCGTTGCGGAAAGAATTCTTGATTAGCCATCGCTCAACAGCCTCTCTAGTTCTGTTTGCAACTGCTTTTTATCCGGCAGATACAACTGATATTTGCTCACAAATAACTGATTGGTGATGTTCTGCGTTGCATATTCCACCAAAATATGGTCTTTGTAAGCGCCCAGCACGATGCCGATGGGCGGATTATCGCCCTCCACATTTTCTTCTTTGGCAAAATAATTCAGATACAGATTCATCTGCCCGATGTCAGTATGATCAATCTCGCCGCGCTTGAGGTCTATAAGCACAAAACATTTCAAGATGCGGTGATAAAACACCAGGTCTACATAGAAATGGCGATTGGCCAACGTTATCTTGTATTGCCTGCCCACAAAGGCAAATCCCTTGCCCAATTCTAATTAGGAATAACTCCAAGTTTTGAATGAGCCGTTGCTCCAATTCGCCTTCTAGGTATTGTTGTTTAGACGGAATGCCGAGAAACTCAAACACATAGGGGTCTTTTAGCAGGTCTTCGGCTTGCTGCACCTCACTGCCCTTTTGGGCAATCTCCAGCACTCCCGCCTTGTCCCTGCTCAGTGCCAGCCGGTGAAAGAGCATGCTTTTCATCTGGCGTTTCAGCTCGCGTACGCTCCAGTTTTCCTTCTCGCACTGCTTGACATAGAAACTGATTTCTAGATCATTATCAGCTTTTAGGATTTCAAAGTAGTGGCTCCAGGTCAATTTGTGAGACAGTGTCTCACTTTTTGGGAAGGCAAGATAAAACTTGCGCATATAAACCAGATTGGAACGGCTGAATCCCTTACCAAATTCCGCCGCGAGGTCCTTGGAAAGCCGGTCGAGCAGTTCGCTGCCGTATTCGGCCTTGATATTCCCCTTTTGCTCGAACTCCACGATGTGCCGGCCGATCTGCCAGTAGGTCTGCACCAAAATGGTGTTGACCGCCTGGCCGGCTTGCGCCCGTCCCTGACGAAGCAGTTCTCCGATTTGGGCTTTGAGCTGCTGGTAGGGAACCGAGGAAAAAAGATCGTTAGTCATTGTTTTCATTTCCTCTTTATCTTATCATTTCAGCGAATTCCTGTCTTTTCGAGCAACCATTGTCATTCCGAGTATAGTCTTGTCATTTCGAGCATCCATTGTCATTTCGAGCATCCATTGTCATTTCGAGCCGCCGCAGGCGGCGAGAAATCTTTCTCCCACTCCAAACTCAAATCTTTCCATTCAGGATTCATACTCATTACCAATTTGTCCTTCTTCTCCCGTCGCCATTTTTTAATTTCCTTTTCCCTGGCAATTGCCGCATGGACGTCTATCGTGTGCTCGTAGTAAACTAGTTTGTTTACGTTATATTTCTTAGTAAAACCATCTATCATTTTGTTTTTGTGTTCATATATCCTGCGTTCAAGGTTGTTCGTCATGCCGATATACATGACTTTGTTGTTCCAGTTAGTGAGGATGTAAACGTAGAAGTTGTAGTTTCTCATAAGATTTCTGCTCACTGCGCTCGTCCAACTGACAGTCAGTTATTACATTGCACCGTCATTTTACTCCTCTTCTCATTTTGAGCATTCATTGTCATTTCGAGCCCAGCACTGTCATTGCGCGCATCCATTGTCACTGTCATTTCGAGCGCAGCGCTGTCATTTCGAGCGCAGCGCTGTCATTTCGAGCGCAGCGAGAAATCTTCCCCACTCCAAGATTTCTCGGTCGCTGGCGCTCCCTCGAAATGACAAAGGAGCCTCTTAACTGTAAGAGGAAGAGGTCATTACTCATCGGGGGACTCCGTCTCTTCATTTCCTACCCCATTTTCTTCACCTATATCGCGTATTCTTGATTCGATGAACTTAAACTCTTCTTTTGTAATAGCCCATCGCTTCATTAGCATCTCATCGGTGTAAACACCTTCATACTTGCCCAAGTCAGGAACGAAATAGAAATATTCTCTTGTTACGTGTTGTGACATTACTGTTTGAAGCAAAAGGAATCTGACAATTTTCGTGAAAAGATATGATTTGAATGATAGAATTTCTTTTTTTGTATCAAAAGCGCCAGCAACCAGCCAGGACTCTGTGCAACATTGACCCGGTTTTGCTATACGAGTATTTGCTTCGTAGTAAAAGGCGATGGGCTTTGAAAAATCTGTTTGGCCTGCAATAGGATAGGGTGGAATGAGCAGTTTCCATTTACTAAGAATGCCCTTTTCGTCCTTAATATCTGCTGGATCTGCAAATTTCAGTCCTATTTTTTGTTTGAACCAGCAGGGGATGCCTGCGTTTTTGGGCTGGTAATTTGTCGGTAAACCAAAAGGCTTCCTTGGAGAAACAACATCACTCAGTCTTTTTCCACCATTTTCATTTTTAGCAAGAACTTTTCTGATGATAGGTATAGCACGACCATGCCGAATGAAAACAGGAAACTCGTCAAGCCGTCTCATTGAAACAACCGGTTGTCCGTTATAGAAATTGGTTACCTCACATAGCCCTTTTGAATCTCTTTCCCAGAGGAAATAACACACGCCACCTGCAATATCTACACCTGGAAAGACATCCGCACTATTCTCAAAGTCCACAAGTTTTCTTATCCGACGGTCTTTTAACATTTCATTCCGAAAATCATCCAACCCTTTCCCTGCCGCAAACCAGCGTGAAGGAATGATCATTATCAAATATCGAGGATTTAGTTTCTTTGCCTGTTGGACGAATAGCTGCATAGATAGGAGAAGCACTCCTACCAAATCCTGCATCGCTCAACTGGTATGGCGGATTGCCAATGATGACATCGAATTTCATAGATTTCTCCTCACTTCGTTCGTCGAAATGACAACACTCACTTCGTTCGTCGAAATGACAACGCTCACTCTGTTTGTCGAAAAGACAACCCTCACTTCGTTCGTCGAAATGACAACGCTCACTCTGTTTGTCGAAATGACAACCCTCACTTCGTTCGTCGAAATGACAACCCTCACTCTGTTTGTCGAAAAGACAGAGTGGGTTATCAGTGTGAATAAATTCATAGGCATGGGTTTCGAGTTCTTCACCACGCGCGTAATTGGCTTCGTTTGCCCCGCAAAAGACGCACCGACCGTTCTCCCATGTGTGCTCCGTTCGTTTGAAACGGATGTTGCCATCCCGGTCATCAAAGACGGTGCACACCGAATACTTGCCGTTGGCGGTCTTGGTGCAGTAGAGCGAACGCCGGCTAATCAGGCCAGTCAGTTCCGTGATGGCAATGCCGAAGAGCTGGTTTTTCATGATGTGATTGATGCGCTCCTGCTGGTCGTGGATTTTGTTCTCCAACCCCCTGTCCAGCCGTTTGGCAATCTCGCGCAGGAACACACCGGATTTGCAGGCCGGGTCGAGAAAGCGGGCCTCGGGATCGCTCCATAGTTTCTGCGGCAAAAGGTCAAGCATCCGGTTTGCCAGTTGCGGCGGGGTAAAGACCTCGTCGCTGGAGAGGTTGGCCAGGCAAGAGAGCACATCGGGGTTGTAGCTAATCATCGTAGGCATGGGCCACCTCCAGGAAATGCACCGGCGGGTATTCCTTCACCGGCTCAGGGATGAACACCTCCTCGCCTTGGTCCGAAAAGAGCGGCAGCTCCCGCATGGAACCGTGGCTCACCAATTCATGGAAGGCAAAATCGCGCCGTTTGAGCAGACTGCCGTTGATCAGCGACCATTCGGAAAAAATAATCGGCTGCGGATTATCCCCCACGGTTTTCAGGGAAAGGGCATCGCCGTGCACGACATTGCGCTTGAGAATATAGCGCGCCGCTTCCCTGCACTGCTCTTTTGCCTTTTCCTTAAAGAAGCGGGTATAAGACGCATCAAACGCATCAAACAGCCGTTTACGGCATTCTTCTGTGTTATCTGCCAGAATGTCAATCCCGTAAATACATGAGACGGCAAGGATCGCATAGCGCTCATATTCCAACTGATTTTTGGCATAGCGTGCCTCCACGACTCGCAGTTTTCGCTCCAGTATCTTGATGAGAAAATTCCCCGTCCCACAAGCAGGCTCAAGAAAACGCGAGTCAATCCGCTCCGTCTCCTGCTTCACCAGATCAAGCATGGCATTGACAATGTGTTGAGGAGTCAAAACTTCACCGTGATCTCTCACGCGCTGTTTGGACTTTATTGTTGCTTTCATCTCTTCTCCCCACACAAATCAAGCCATTGATGCCCTTCTCATTGCACAATTCCTCTGTGCCAACATATAAGTGAAACATCTTTGCTTTGTCAAATTGGAGTAGTAACTCATTCGTGTGCCTGTTCAGCGCAACAGAGGATTATAATCTGCTAAGCGGCCTGAATGCGGCCTTTCTCAAGGAAGTTGCCGGATGAAGGGCGTATGCCAGGGATGAGGCTGATCAAAAAGGCGCCAAGGATCACATATGCCATCAGCGCCGCAGCAGCTAATTTGTAGCCAAATATCTGTTCACCAAAGATCGTCAGAATCAGGGACCATGTGGCGTCACCCAGCACGCTAGCTGTGCGGCCGGAGAGGGTGTAAAGCCCCCAGAACTCGCCGGATTTGTCTGCCGGGGTCAGGGCTGTCAGAAGTACGCGGCTTGATGACCATACCCCGGCAAGCCCCATCCCTGCCAACGGGGCTACCGTAAACCTGAACAACAGCTTGGCGTCCATATGAAACGGCCCTAGATTGAGCGCCATCCCAGGCCTGATGATCAAGATCATGACGAAGAGAAGAAACCAGATCATGAGATCAATGAGCACGGCCTTTTTGGGGCCGACGGCCTTGACAAGGGGCCCGAAGATAATCCAGGCGGAAAGCATAGCTACGATAATGGCCGGCCCAAAAAGTGAGGCCAGTTCGCTGGCATTGAAACCCATTACATTGCGGGAATAGAGGCCCATCAGGGTGATTACGGATGCAACCGCGTTTTCATACAGAAAATCCCCGACAAGAAAGATAAAAAAATATCTGTATCTCCTTGCATGTCTGAATGTATCTCGAATACGCCCGTAGGCGGCATATATGTCCACCCGGCTGTGCGAACCAGCTTTAAAATCAGGGGCAAGGTACATAGCCGGATACGCAAGAATCAGATATATCAAGGACATGGGCAAAAAGACCCGGCCTGCCAGTTCGTCGGTTGGTACCAGTCTGCTCAAGCCAACCAAGCAGATGAGACTTCCGGCATAGCCGATGCCCACCGTCATGCTTATCACTGCGGTCACATTTTTTTTGTCGGCTACCGCCGGAATCATGGCTATAAAAAATGTAAATGCCGCATTGGCGCATATATATGCCAGGATGAATAGCGATATGGCCACCGGCTCTGACCTGGCCCATCCTAGAGAGGCTGTACAGATAACCAGGCCGAAGACAAAGACACGAAGATATGGTTGACGCCGTCTGCTGTTGTCCGCGCTGGCACCCAAGAGAGGCGATATGATGGCTACGATCAGCGCCCCGACAGTCACCGCCCATCCGAAATCGGCCCCAGATCTGCCGATGACCTTTTGCAGGAAGACGCCAAAATAGGTGGAGACCACTATCATCGACCATGCGGAGTCAGCGGCCTCGAACAGGGAATATTTATAGAGGACCGCCCACAGCGGGTGTCGGGTCTGGAATTTCTCAGCCGGTCTGGCGGGTTCCAAATATGGATTCGACTCCTAGCGAAACCTTATTGTGGGACAGGACCCCTGACGACCTGAACCATGTCGTTAGGGCGTATCCATTTTGAAAATGCCTTTCTAATATCAGTGGCCGTAAGTCCCATATATTTTTTTGCAGCCCTTACAGGTTCGTCGAGTGGCAGATCATTGGCCGTGCAATAGATAAAATCCTTTGCTATTTGATCCACGCTCGATTCAGACAAAGAAATTTTACGCAACATGAGCGCCTTGGCCTGATTCAATTGATCATCTGAAACCGCTACCTTCTGCATATCGACAAGGTCACGGCGGACAATTCCAGCCGCTTTGGAAACCTTGTCAGGGTCACATGCAAAAACTACCGAATAGACTGACCTGGTCTTGCCTGCATCAAGCTGCGAGTCCACAAAGTATACAAGACCTGTAGTCTCACGCAGGTCCTGATAGAGTTTTGTAGCATAGAAACCCCCGCCTAGTACGTTATTTCCCAATTCCAAGGCATAGAAGTCAGGGTCTGTGCGCCTTAAACCAAGGGTCTGGGCCATAGTGACCACATCCTGTACGCGGCTCGAATCCGGCACGCTCACAAAAAACGGCTTGTTATTTGGAACCGCAGGGAAATCAATGATCGGCCTAGGGCCTTTTGCCGTCCAAGAACCAAAATACTTGTTAATCACCCCAAATACCTCTTCTGGAGTAACCTTTCCTATGACCACAATAGTGGTCATGTCCGGTCTAAATACACTTGAATAATACCTTTTTACGTCATCTAAGGTAAGGGCGGAGATTGTCTGCGGGGTGGGATGGCGCAGACTGGGGTCATTCTTGGGGAAAAGGCTGGCCTTGACGGCATGTTCGGCCAGATAACCCGGGCTCTTGAGCTCCCCAGCCGCAGAAGCCGCGGCCTGTTTCTGAACGATGTCAAAGGCATTTTTGGGCAGGGCCGGATGGAGTTCATTTTCTGCAAGCAGTTGAACGCCCCGATCAAAATGATCGGGTGTCACCCTTATAAAGAAGTCAGTGCCAGCGGACTCGCTCGCCCCTATGTCATCAAGGGCCTTCTGAAAGGCAACCCTATCAAGGGACAAACTCCCGTAAGAAAACAATTGGGATAAGATGGCATCGACCCCCTCCTGTCCTTTGGGTACCTGCATGTCAGGATTATTCTTTATATGACCAAAAACGCTCACAGTGTTGCTTATGGATATGGGTTGCACGATAAGGACAAGCCCGTTTTTCAAGGTGCTTACCACTGGATGTACAACAGGGTGTAGCGTAGCAGGACGGCTCAAGGCCTCCTTGGCCCATTCTGGAAGTTCAACCCTTGCCGAATGCCCTGTGATCAGCTTCTCACTGCCGCCAAACCCTTTCGATGAAACGGGCTTACCTGAGACCTCTGGGGTAAGAACGGCCTGGATAGAATGATCCACATCAAGATATTTTGCGGCTACGCGGTTCACGTCCTCCGCGGTGACCTTCTGTATGGCCTCTATGTCATCGTCCGGGGAATTCCTGCCCTCCACGGCTAGCGCCTGAGACCAGCTCATGGCAAGACCCGATATCGAATTTTTTTCAAACTCGGCCTCAGTTACCTCATGCAATTTAGCGGCGGCCACCAGATCCGCAGGGACACCGTTTTTTATTACGGCAAGCAGAATGTCTCTCACATCGGCCATAAGGGCCCTGCTGTCAGCTCCTGACGGAAAGGCCGCCACAACGTAACCGAGCCCTGACCTGGGCAGAGGATCCAGTTCAAACCCTGTGAAAAGCGCCTTGCCGTTTGAAACCAAAGAATAGAGCTCTGAGCGCTGGCTGTTCAGGATGTCGGCAAGGATCACAGACGCCGCATAGTCCGGACTGTCATACCCAGGCATCCTGAACGCAAAAGACACCATGCCATAAGGCCGGTCTGTCGTCATGTTGAGCACAGCTGGCTTGACCGGTTGGAGACTCACCTCCTTGCGGGCCGGAAGCCTTTTGGTCTGAATCCCGCCAAATAGTTTTTTCACCTTTTGTAGTGTCTCAGACGGATCTATGTCGCCGCATATAACAAGGATGGCGTTGTTAGGGGCATACCACTTGTCATAGAATTGCTTGAGCATGGCCCCTGTAGTCTTGTCAAAAGAGGCGCGGGTTCCCAGCGCATCATGTTCATATGGGGTCCCGGCAAAAAAATCCTTTAGGAGCCGGGTGTAAAAGATGTATTCGGGATTTGAGAGGTCCTGCGCCACCTCCTGCTCTATCGCCCCGCGCTCTTCGGACCAGAGTCTCTCACTGTCCAGGACGTCTTCCATCCGTAACGCCTCTATATGCAGGGCCACATCCAGGTCTTCCGCAGGCACAGTAAAAAAGTACTGGGTCACGTTCTGCTGCGTGTCGGCGCCGAAATCTCCACCCATTTCCGCAGCTATACGTGCAAGTTGGGCAGCGGTAAGCCCAGGGCTTCCACGGAACATCATATGTTCCTGGGCATGGGCCATGCCTGGGAACCCTTCAGGGGCCTCATCAGAACCCACCAAGTAGTTGACCACAGTGGTTACGACAGGGGCCAGAGGATCCCTGATCATCACCACCCGGAGGCCGTTTTCCAGTTCCGCCCGGACTACTTCCTCGGCCCCCGCAGTCCCCATAAAGGCCAACATCATGACTATTATCAGGATGAGAAAAAACTTTTTGGAAACATGCATCTTAATAACCATAGGGAAACCCCCAAAAATTCACTTTCTATACCAGTTTTCTCATACATCGTCTGTATTTTTAAAGATGCATCAACAATATTATTTATATATGGTATTTATATGCGCAATTTATTTGTTTTTATGCTTTATATATGATTATTATCTCTTAAGATGCTATAGTTTCTAATATTCTATATCTATCCATATTATATGCAAGATTTCTAAGACCTATCTTTGCATAGGCGCGAGCTGCGCCTATAGTGCGTAACAAAAGATTATCTGCTTTCTTAAGTTGAACTCCAAAAATATGCTCTAGCCTTGCCCTATTTTTCGATTTTAATTTGTTATTTCCTTTTTCTATATATAATAAATGATTGTTCCTATAACCTTTTCTAAATGTATTCATTATAAGTATTGTCTTTTAAAAAAAGTTTCTTCTGAACAATAGGCTGAATCCGCCCAAACATCTGCATTTTTCATACAATCTCCAATAAATGACTTAAGAACAAAAATATCTTCCTTTCTAAATTTAGAATAGCTATGAAATAAAAGAAATAGCCAATGAAATCATTAGACAGCTCTACATGAGAGAGTGAAAGGTATAAAGGTATAAATGATCACGGCTTACAATATTGTATTCACTAGGCTTCCGCTTGGGAGAAGATTGGATATCAAAATATTATTCTCTATGAGTGCAAGATAATTATATAAACCATAACTATATTGTTTTATATTACTGTTTAAATTGTTAAGAAAACTATTTGTTTGAGTATTTATATAATTTGTTGCTGATGATGACTGTATTTGCTGTACTACTGAGATTATATTTGTCGCTAATCCACTTATGATGCCTTGTGCTTGATTTTGATTATTATTTAATATACCGATTAATTGCCCTTGATTGACTGATAGTGTATTATCATTATTTATAGTTATTCCTATTGATTGTAAATTTGCAGCCTGAGCATTAACAGGATTTATTATTTCATTAAGTACATTTTGATCGATATAAGCGCTATTCTGTTGTAGAAAATTAACCATATTATTGAAAATTGTTAATAGCATTGCTTATGGCATTACTATCAGCTGTAACTGTAATTGTCACCATGCCATTTGTTGGATTTAGAAGATTTATCTGTAAATTATTATTATCAATGCTTATATTATTACTTGTCGATGTATAAGCTTGGTTATTAATCGTATAGCTTGCATTATTTGCATAGCTAATAATTTTATTAGCTCCACTTGTTATAACAGCATTGCCTGTTACATCGCTTAGATTAAAAGCACCAATGGTTCCTGTATTATTTGCAATTATTTGTAACTGACTCGTATTATTTTGAGTATCTGTTATGACGCTTGCTGTAACACCGACGTTTGCATTGTTGATGGCTTGGGCCATATTATTTAAAAAAGTCTGGTTGGTATCTGTAGCATTGACGTTTACCGAAATAGGTGTTGTGATACCATTTATCGTTAAATTAAAAGTATTTATACCTGCAGAGGCCGTAGTTGTATTGCTGCTGACAAGGAGGGCGCCCTGATTAACTTGGGCGGATGCCAACTGATTGACATATATATTGTAGGTCGTGATAGTGGCCCCAGGTTGTGCAGACGCAGACACCTGGTTGGGGTTTGAGGAGTTAGCAACAACCTTATCAAAGACACTTGTATTAGCCCCTGGGTAGCTGTCAGGTACAAGGGGATAAGAAGCTTGATATAGTTGCCCTGCATACGTACTCAGCTTATTTAAGGCCTGACTCAATAAACTAAACTGCTGCTGATACGTCTGACCTAGGGAGAAGGCTTGGGCGGCCGCATTTTCTACCAAACCCAATAAGGCGTCAGGGCTGTTTGCCCCCGTGCCTTGATTGTTGTTCAGATAATTAATGTATAGATAATTGCTGAGGTAACTATAATCTGTATTGACCATAACTTCCTCTATTCAGGGGCTGGTAAACAAGCAAGTACAAAAATACAAGATTATATGTTTATATATGTTAAATACAAAATAAAACAAAGATATAAACTGTCAATATAGATTTATGCCCACTGACTGGCTGTTCAAGATGCCGGCTTGAGGGGATCATTTTATCCTTTTTGAAAAGGATCCTTAAACTTAATAGATAGGCTAACTACTTGATTTTATTTGGCGGTCCCAAGGGGACTCGAACCCCTGTTTTCGGCGTGAGAGGCCAACGTCCTAGGCCACTAGACGATGGGACCGCATTTTCAGCAATGGGTGCAAGATTATAGGTCTTCTGCTCTAGTGTCAAGAGAATCCAACAAAAAAATGGATTATCTTAAGAACCCACGTATAATCCTATTGACGGCCTCGTCATATGTAAGCCCAAGACTCATAAGCTTCATAAGCTGACTATTTGCGATCTTGCCGATAGCCGCCTCATGGGTGAGCTCGGCGTCTGGATGAAGACTTCTTAAGGAGGGTATCGTCTCATTTGTGCCGTTGTCCATTACTATGGCGTCACACTCGAGGTGGCCGTAAGAACGTGCCCTTGCCTCAAGCACCGCGTAAAAATCCTGCTTCGAATCCCCTTTTATGACGGACCTGGATATCAACTCCGCCCTGCTGTCTTCGCCCTTCAGGATTATAGTATTTTTTGAAACCGCCCTCTGCCGCCCTTCTGTCATGACGCGTTCTGTTACGAGGATCGAACTCCTTGGCCCAAGCTCGGCCTCGTTCGCACGTTGGGCCTCGTCCACGCCGCCGATTTGGGTGAGCTCTAACTCGGCATGGGCACCTTCTTCTAAGAAGACCCTTGTAACCGGATTAAGCGTTCGCTTACCGGTGCCTGACCCAATCCCAAGGTGCTTTTCCACATATTTTACTTTGGAGCCCTTGCCTATCCTGAACTCATGGATGCCTGCATGCCCTTCCGGCCTGTCCGATCCGCAATGTATGCCGCAACCCGCTATAATCGTCACGTCACAGCCGTCTCCTATTATAAAATTGTTCTTCACGACGTCAAAGAGATCGGCCTGACTCAATATCACAGGGATGTGAACGGATTCGTTTACAGTCCCTGGCTTTACTATGATATTTATACCTGTATTGTCTTCATTGGTCTCGATCATGATATTGGCGGATACCTGGCGGCCGAGAAGCTTTCCGTTTTTTCTTATATTATAAGCCCCTTTTGGGATGTCCTCCAGATCCGCCACCCCCTTTAACAGTTCTCTATCTATGACATCTAGCATAGTTTTCTCCTTCACAAATCGTCTTCCAGTTGCAGAAATCAAGGTCTTTAAGGAGCGGCAATGTGGTATCAAGATCTCCGGTATGGACGATCTGTCCGTCTTTTACCAGCAGTATCTCATCGGCTGCTTGAAGAAATTTTTCATTATGACTGACAACGATCGTTGTAGTGCCGTATTTATCTCGTTCCCTCTTTAAAAGATCGATCATCGGTCCGATCGTCCAGAGATCTATCCCGGTATCTGGCTCGTCATATATGGCGATCTTGGGGTTTCTTGCAATGGTCGTCGCGAGTTCTATCTTCTTGATCTCGCCGCCGGAAAGTGCATTTCCAACCTCTTTGTCGAGAAAGTCAGTCGAACATATGCCGACCCTTATGAGTATCTTTACAAGTTCAGCCTCGTCGGTGGTGCCGGCTGCGATGGAAAGCAGATCTCCAAAGGTAAGCCCCTTGAAACGGGCAGGATTCTGAAAGCTGTAAGCGATCCCTGCCCTTGCCCTTTCTGTGACCCCCAGGGAGGTGATATCCCTGCCCTCCAGGAATATCTGACCTGACGTGAGAGGATTTATACCCATTATCAACTTTGCGATCGTTGTTTTACCGCTTCCGTTGGGGCCGGTTATCGCATAAAATTTACCTTTTTCAAATCTATAACTTACACCCTTAACGATCATCCGCTGATGCGGACCTGAGTACTCATCCTGCTCTTCAACAGAAAAATAGAGATCTTTTATCTCGAGCATCTAATAATTTTTCCTTTCTTTTAGTTTAGCTCCGCCGATCTGCCGATCTGCGCATCATGATTATCAATCTTCAAATCAAACGGGCATCAAACGAGCACGGCGACCGTTGCACACCTGCCTGTTTTCTTTTCTCGTCTATAAGAATAATAATCATTTTTACAAAAATTACAAATTTTTGACATAAAGATCTTTTCAGCATGCACCCCAGCGGCCATCAACTGCGCCTTTGTTATGGCCCAAAAATCAAAACGATCACCAACGGTCTTAAATGACAAGAATTCATCCGGCAAGACACCCCGCCAGCCCTTAAACTCCGCACAACAAGGCCCAATCGAAGGGCTTATACCGGCCCAGATATCCCCAGGTCTTGAACCGAAATGTCTTGCCATCGCAGCCACCGCCTTCCCAATGATATTTAAAACACTCCCGCGCCAGCCACAATGGATATTGCCTATCGCGCCCCTGACAGGATCAAAGAGCACAACCGACTGACAATCTGCGTGCTGGATCATCAAGGCAACCCCACGTTTTTTAGTTAAAAGGCCGTCGGCCCCTTTTATTGCATCCCTGCTGATCGACCCACCCATATGATCTGTGATGAGATCTATCCGATCCCCATGCACCTGGACCGAACTCACCAACGATAAACATCCTATGGCGCCCGCGATCTTCCCTCTGTTTTCCGTAACCGCCTGTGGGTCATCGCCCACACGAAATCCAACGTTCAATTCATGATACGGGGCACTGCTTACGCCTCCCCAGCGGTTAAAGGTAACCGCGACAAGGCGGTCTTGAAATTTACCAGGGAAGAGTGAAAGCATAATCTACGTTCGAGACAATCCCTGTCTGTTTGTGTCTATTTGCCACGACAACCTTTCTGGATTATATTTTTAAATCTATTTTATATACAATACAAGTAACCGCGATATTTCAATCACTAAAAATTATATGGCTATCAAAGCCAGGCAGCTTTTTATGGAAAAAGGTAAATTTATAGCAGACATCATGGAAAACGACCGGGTTGAAGGTGTGTTTTTGGTAAAATCCAAACACCTCTACTCCAGCAAAAACGGAGTGCCATATATTGCTCTGACCATAACGGACAGGACCGGAGAGATTGAAGGGCGTATCTGGGAAAATGCCCAGGCAGTGGACAATACATTCGGACAGAGGGATTTTGTCTTCGTCAAGGGCGACGCTGTCTCGTGGCAGGGGGCGACCCAGATCAAGATCTCAGACATTAAAAGGCTAGATGACTGCGATGTGGACGCCGGGCTTTTTATGCCATTGTGCCCGATCGGTACAAAAGAACTCTGGGAGGAACTGCAGCTCTATATAAAAAAGATAAAAAATCAAAATTTCAAAAGGCTTCTTCAAGAGACATTCAATGATAAAAAAATCAAGGATGAATTTTTGAAGGCACCTGCCGCAAAACGTATGCACCATGCCTATCTGGGCGGCCTTCTTGAACACAGCGTCTCTGTGGCAAGGCTTGCCGACGCCATATCAAGACTTTATCCGCAACTCGACAGTGATCTGCTGATTGCGGCAGCCATACTCCACGACATCGGCAAGATAAAAGAATTATCGTTTAAGCGACCGCCCATAGATTATTCCAATGAAGGGAGGCTTGTCGGACACCTTGTGCTCGGCGCCGGGATGATAGATGAAATCGCAACCGGTGCCGGCCTCAATAAAGAGGCCAGCGATCTTGTGCTCTTGAAACACCTTATCCTGAGCCATCACGGGCAAAAGGAATTCGGCACCCCTATCCTGCCGATGACCGAAGAGGCCGTGGCGCTGCATCTGATTGACGACCTGGATGCCAAGCTCAATTATTTAAAAAGTCTAAAGAACGAAATTGATGGCGATGACTACGGCTGGACAGAATATCAAAGACTGCTCGAGAGATATTTTTATCTCAAGGGGTCAAGGGCTGTGGAGGCCGCCGGATCGGAAGGGATCGCAAAGCAAGAGGGGCTGAACGATAAAGGTGATAAAAAAGACAGCAATATGTCATTTGTGCGACAAATGGATTTGCTTTCCACCGAAGACCAGGTGTGGTGAAAAAAGACCTCTTTTCCGCATCATCAAGCCAGGCCCGCGTTATCAAGATCATGGGGCGCATATTAGACCGTGGACGCCTGGCCCATGCCTACATCCTGATAGGTCCAGATGGAATCGGCAAGGAGGCTGCTGCAATCGACTTGGCGAGGTTGATTCTCTGCGATATACCGGATCTAGGAGACCACCCCATGCCATGCGGCGCATGCCGGAATTGCAAAAAGACAGGCCGGGGCGTCCACCCTGATCTGTCCATCCTAAAACCAGACGGGGCGACAATAAAGGTTGATCAGATAAGAAGTCTGCAGCAGATGATCTCTCTTGCGCCTCTTGAAGCGAAACGAAGGGTCTCAATCCTCGTCAACGCACACAAAATGAACAATGAGGCCGCAAATGCACTTCTCAAGACCCTTGAAGAGCCACCCAATAAAAATCATCTCTTTCTTACAGCAACATCCCTCGAAAGGCTTGTTCCGACAGTGGTCTCGCGCTGTCAAGTCTTGAGATGCGATGCCCTGCGCCGCAATGAGATCGAAAGGATTATAAAAGAAATCCATCCTTCATGCCCAGAAGAGGCGGCAGTATTCATATCCAACATGTCGCAAGGCAGCATCATGAGGGCTGCTTACCTGCTTGAACGCAGGGTACTGGAGATCAGAAATGAGATATTTAGCTTCATCGACAAAGACAGGCCGGAGGCTGTCCCTGCATTTTTTAACCTCTCCAAGAAGCTTTCGCAGGATATTGACTCTGCGCTCCTAACCATACAGATAATGAGATCGATAGTCAGGGATTTGGTCTTGATTTTTGAGACAAGCCGCCCAGGCCGAGGGGGTGCTTGGTCTAAACCCTTGACCAAAGACATCCTGCATCGCCATCTGATTAACCCGGACAGGTTTCAGGCCCTCCAGATAATAAGAGATAAAATCGACCGGGAAAGGCTCTGTCAATATAAAAACCTCCTGGATAGTGCCGAAGCAATGATCGAACGGAATATAAACAGGGAACTTATCATTGAGGCATTGCTGGTCTTCTGGATAAGAAGAGGTTATTGACCCTTTTATGATGAGACAAAATTTGTTAGAGTCCATTTGGTATGGAAAATGACAATAAACACAAACCAGCTGGTTCTACCTCGGTGCAGCACGTGCAGAAATCATTTACAGCTGACATACAAGACGCATACGACCAGAATAAGGGCCCATTTAATATGACCATCGTAGGGGTTAGGCTGAGACAGGACCAGCCGACGATCCATTTTGATGCAGGCGATGTCCCTGTAAAAGACGGAGAATGGGTTGTGGCGCCCACTGAACATGGCAAGGAAGTCGGACAGGTGTCAGGGGCGCCTTTAAAGATAACACTCCAAAACAAGATGGACCTGCCAAGACTTGAAGGCCTTGCAAGCACCCATGAGATAGAACTCTACTATCAAAATCTTGAGAAGGAAAAGGAGGCGCGGGAGATTTGTCTCGGTTTCATCAAAGGCCTGGATCTCAAGATGAAACTCATACGAGTTGAACGCTTCTTTGAGGGGAACAAGATCATATTCTATTATTCCTCCGAAGGTAGGGTCGATTTCCGTGAACTGGTAAAGGAGCTAGTCAAGGTCCTTAAAACACGTATAGAGATGCGCCAAATAGGTATAAGGTACGAGTCAAAGATACTCGGCGGCATAGGGGGCTGCGGACGCGAACTCTGCTGCGCTACCTTTCTTAAAAATTTTGACCCGATCTCTATAAAGATGGCCAAAGTGCAACGTATGCCCCTTAATCCGAGCAAGATATCAGGGCTATGTGGAAGGCTCCTATGTTGTCTGACTTATGAATATGAGACTTATCTTGGCATCAGGCAAGAAAATCAGGCGATGGAGATGGGCATAGACGGCCATGATATAGAACATGACATAGAAAAAAATATTACCGTAGAAGACGAAGACGATATGTCTGACCTGGCAAGCGACATGGATGATGAAGAAGGAGCCCGAGACTGGCCGCCCAATGAAGACAATGGCGTGGCGGCATTGCAAGGGCAAAATGTCGACAGGAACGGCAATCACAAAAAACTGCATAAAGGAGATATGCCGACCAAAAGAAAAAGGCAAAGGTCAAAGGACAAGTGAAATGAAAGATCGTTTCTTTATAACTACGCCTATATATTACGTAAATGCCCATCCCCATATCGGGCACGCTTATTCCACTCTCGTCGCCGACGTGCAAAATCGCTTTCACAGGCTTAAGGGAGATGAGACATTTTTTCTTACCGGCACCGACGAGCACGGTGATAAGATTGTACAAGCGGCAAAAAAAAACGGTATGGAACCAAAGGAATATGCAGATAAGATAAGCGCCGAATTCCAAGCCTTATGGCCACTTCTCGGCATAGAATATGACAAATTCATCCGAACAACAGATCGGTCGCACATCGCAACCGTCCAGGACATACTTAAAAAGATCTTTGAAAAAGGCGAGATAGTCTTCAAAGAATATGAAGGGCTTTACTGTGTAGGTTGTGAACGCTTTTATATGGAAAGGGAACTTATAGACGGAAGATGCCCAGACCACGGTGTCGTTCCCATAAAAACAAAAGAAAAAAACTATTTCTTTCTGATGAGCCACTACCAGGATTGGCTGTTAGACTATATAAAGCGACATCCAGATTTTATAACGCCTGAACGCTACAGAAATGAGGTCCTGTCGTTTCTTAATGAACCGCTTGAAGACCTCTGCATCTCCAGACCGACCAGCCGTCTTACATGGGGCATCCCGCTCCCGTTTGATGAAAATTTCGTCACCTATGTCTGGTTTGACGCCTTGGCTAACTATCTTTCCGGGCTTGGATACCCTGACGATGAAAATTTTTTAAAATTCTGGCCAGCAGCCGAACATATAATCGCAAAAGATATATTAAAACCCCACGCCATCTACTGGCCCATCATATTGAAGGCGATAGGGCTTCCCCCCTATAAACACCTCCATGTACATGGCTACTGGCAGATAAAGGATCGAAAGATGTCCAAGAGCCTTGGAAACGTAATAAATCCAAGGGATATGGTCAAAAATTTCGGAACTGACGCCACGCGCTATACGCTCATCAGGGAAATGAACTTCGGGCTCGATGCCTCATTCAATGAAGATTCTATCAGAACGAGGATAAACGCAGACCTTGCAAACGATCTTGGCAATCTCGTCAGCCGCAGCCTCGCCATGGTCTTGAAATATACAGATGGCCTGGTCCCTTGTCCATCTTTTGTGGGCGGTCAGGCCGCACTACTTAAAGAGGCTATGTTGCGTCTTGTCCAGGAATTTGAAGCCGCAATGGAGGCCTTCGAGATGCACAAGGCCCTTCAAAAGACCTGGGGGATGGTCAACGCAGCAAACAAGGCTATCGACTCAGCCGCGCCATGGGAGCTTGCCAAGGACCATTCCAGACATACAGAACTCGAGGGTATACTATATGCACTGCTCGAATCAATCCGCATAATTTCTATCCTGATATACCCTGTCATGCCGTCATCGGCAGCAAAGATACATAAAGGCCTCGGCCTGGATCCAAAGGCGGGTCTCAGGTTTGAAGACGCAAAGAAATGGGGGGTTCTGACGCCGGGCCGTGCAGTATCACACATAGCCCCCCTGTTCCCGAGGCTTGAGACAAAAAAGAAAAATTTGGAAGAAGAAAAAGAGCATAAAAGGAGAAAGATCGTGTCTTCTGGACCAGATTGGACAAATAAAAAAGAAGGAGACGAGTTGATCGAGATCGATCTCTTCAAAAAGATCGATCTGAGGATCGCCGAGATAACAGGTGCAGAGGCAGTTCCAGGGGCTGACAAACTCTTGAAGCTGGTCGTACGTTGCCCTGAAGAACGAACGATAGTAGCCGGCATAGCAGGACATTTCAAACCTGAAGAGCTTATTGGGCGCAAGGTTATTATAGTTGCAAATCTCAAACCAGTAAAACTTAAAGGTATCACGTCAGAAGGCATGCTTCTTGTGGCCAAAGACGATGCAGGCCTCCATCTGACCGCGCCAGCGGATCAATCTATTACGCCGGGGGCGAAGATCAGCTGATCAGGATGCAGCAAAAGACCTTAATACTAGGTACCGCCGGGCACATAGACCACGGTAAGACCACGCTCGTAAAGGCCCTGACTGGTATTGACACGGACAGACTCAAGGAAGAAAAGAGGCGAGGCATCACCATAGAGCTCGGCTTTGCCTATCTTGACCTGCCGAATGGCCAAAGGATTGGTGTGGTTGATGTCCCAGGGCACGAACGCTTCGTAAAAAACATGGTGGCTGGGGCCATGGGTATGGATCTCGTAGCCCTGGTCATTGCCGCCGACGAGGGTGTAATGCCCCAGACAAGGGAGCATCTGGAGATATGTCAGCTTCTGGAGGTCAAAAAGGGTCTAGTTGTACTCACAAAGAAGGACATGGTGGACCCGGAGTGGCTTGAGCTTGTAAAAGAAGATATAAGGGAGTTTCTGGTCGGAACGTTCCTTGAAGGAGCCCCCATAGTTTCTGTCTCATCTATATCCGATGCCAAGGATAACGGTATTCATGAACTAATAACTGTCATCAGCGATCTCGTAGCAGATATACCGCCTAGGACGCCGTCGGGCCCGTACAGACTGCCCGTGGACAGGGTATTCAGTATAAAAGGCTTTGGAACAGTGGTGACAGGGACATCCATCTCAGGCAAGATAAGGGTTGGGGACGAGGCCGTGATCTATCCCCAAGGTCTTAAGACGAAGATAAGGGGTATCCAGATCCACAATGCGCCTTGCGACGAGGCCGCGGCAGGGATGAGAACCGCCTTGAATCTGCAGGGAATAGAGAGGGAGGCGGTCGAACGGGGTGACGTCGTTGCAACCGCAGGGAGTCTCCATCCAAGCTATCTTCTGGACCTGAAATTTCTGTATCTGTCAAGCGCTGGACGCCCGCTTAAATATCGAAGCCCTGTAAGATTCCATACAGGGACTGTAGAGATTACAGGCAGGGTGATCATGCAGGAAGACGAGATAGAACCCGGTCGCGAGACCTTCATCCAGATCAAGTTAGACAAACCCGCGGCCGTACTGCCTGGAGACCGTTATGTGATAAGGAGCTATTCACCTATCAGGACCATAGGAGGCGGTATAATCTTAAACCCAATGCCGAGGAGAAGAAAGAGATCACGACCTGAACTGTGGAAAGGGCTTGAAATATTGAGCAGGCTGGACCCGAACGACCTGATCATTTATCACCTCGAACAAGCAGGCCAGAGGGGGCTTACGCAGGCCGAACTGGCCATGAGGAGCGGCGTATATGGGGAAATACTTGAGCAGACGCTCGACAGCCTCTTTTCCAAGGGCAAGGCTGTGCGCATCGACACTGATGAAAAAAGGGCGATAGATGGCAATATATACAGGACATTAAAGAAAAAGATCTTAGACTTTGCAACCGAGTATCACAAAGAAAATCCACTGAGCAAGGGGATAGCCAAAGAAGAGGTGAGGTCTCGCATCTTCCTGCATAGTCCCAGCGGTGGGCGGCTGTTTCAAAAACTACTCACCGATCTTGTAAATTCCGGCGATCTCATACAAGAAAAAGATCTGCTGCGGCTTTCAACACACAAGGTGTCACTCGGCGAAGAGGAGATATCGACTAGACGAAACCTCGAAGAATTGTTTAGAAAATCAGGCCTTGAACCACCGTCAAGGGAAGATGCGGTAACGATAGTCTCGCCTGACAAAAAAACCGCATCGAACATCTTCGACCTCCTCGTAGCAGAAGGCGTGCTGGTACGCATCAAGGAAGACCTTTATTATCACAGGGATGCGCTTAATAAGGTGGTAGATCTGGTCACGTCCTTTCTGAAAAAAAACGGCGAGATGGCTGTTGGCGACTTCCGTGACATGACACATGGGCTCTCCAGAAAATTCATTATCCCGCTCCTTGAATACCTGGATAATCAGAAGATCACAATTAGGGTTGGAGACAAACGGAAATTAAGGAGATGAAGCGGGATTTCAAGATCACATTCGAGCTCGTCCCGGCCAGGGCATCCAGCGGAAAGGCTGTGGACGATATACTCCTTTTTGCAAAAGAGGCGGCGGCGGACGGCAGGATCTCGGCCTTATCCATCACAGACAACGCAGGCGGGCACCCGGCCCTGTCTCCCAAGGTCCTGGGACAGGAGGTCAAGGCCCTCGGGATCGAACCCATCATACACTTCTCGTGCAAGGATAAGAATAGAAACCTCATGGAGAGCGAACTCTTTGAGCTCGACCGGCTCGGGCTCAGGAATCTATTGGTCGTGACGGGTGACTATCCGAGATTCGGTTTCGATGGAAACGCCAAGCCAGTCTTTGATATGGACTCCGTCCAGACGCTCATGATGATAAACGAGATGAATTCGGGGATGTTCCTTGACCAGCGGGTGCCAGGTGGCGGGATAAGGCTGCCGCCGACGGGTTTTAAGACAGGCTGCGTTGTATCGCCCTTCAAACGCCTGAACGCGGAGATCATACCGCAGTATCAAAAACTTGTAAAAAAACTCTCGCTCGGCCCCGACTTCGTCGTAAGTCAGATGGGTTTCGACGCAAGAAAATACGACGAATTGAAAAAATTCATGGATATGGCTGTGCAAAAAATAAGACCTGAAAGGCCGCCACTCCTTTTAGGCACCGTCTTCATCCCGACGGTGAGGCTTTCGCGCATCTTTTATAACGGTGACGTGCCAGGCTGCACCATGCCTAAACGCCTCCTCGACAGGATCGAGGTTGAGGCAGAGGCCCATGACCACGGCCTTCAGGCCAGACTCGAACGCGGGGCGAGACTTACAGCCGTGCTGAAGGGGATCGGCTACGATGGGGTCCATTTAAGCGGACCGCAGCTAAGATATGAACACATAGCCTGGTTGATAAAAAGGGCGGAGGAAATCTCCAACCGATGGACCGAGTTTGTAGCCGAATTCCTCTTCCCTGAGGAATGGGAGTGGTGGTATTTTAAAGAAGACCGAGAAACTGGCCTCAACTCCCTTGAACCAAACGAATATGCTGAAGGCCAAAGGATCACCTTAAAAGATGCCATATCCTTCTGGTTCAGTGGCATCGTCCACAAGTTGGCCTTTGACCCACATGGTGCTCTCTTTGAACCAATTAAAAGGCTGATGGGGCATATAGATAAAAACGCAGGGCTCAAAGAGCTGCTTAGCCACCTAGAGTATACCATAAAATCCGCGGTATACGAGTGCCAGGAATGCGGCGACTGCACCCTTGACGAAATGGCATTTATATGTCCACAGTCCCAATGCGCCAAATTTCTGACGAATGGTCCGTGCGGCGGCAGTCGGAACGGATGGTGTGAGGTCTGGCCGGGCAAGAAACGCTGCCTTTACGTAAGAATCCATGAGCGACTGACAAGCGGCCTTGGTCAAAAGGCAAAGACACCGAAGGGGCGCAACGACTGGATATTGCCCCCAAGGGACTGGTCTTTGCATAAAACCTCGTCATGGCTCAATTTTTATCTAAATAAGGATCATCATGGCCGTGCCGGGACCTCATAAATAACAAACACACAGCTCATCCCCATTGACAACAGGATCCAAAAGGTGAATTCATCAAATTGAACCATCTATTATCCAGAGGGTTCAGCTAAATATTTTTAAGGAACGACAATATATGTACAACCTAAAAAAGATCGCCCCATCAAGGCGCACAAAAAAGATCGCATATGCCATAAGGGACATATTGTGTACAGCTGAAGAGAGAAAAAGGGCCGGCGGCGACTTGATATATTTAAACATAGGAGATCCGGTACTCTTTGACTTTAAAACCCCTGACCATCTAATAGAAGCGGCCTACAAGGCCATGAAGGATGGTTACACTGGATATTCGGCATCGGAGGGTGTGCCGGAAGCGATAGAGGCCATAAGGGAAGACACCATAAAAAAAGGCATCAAGCCGTATGAAATATTGATAACGACAGGGGCTAGTGAGGCCATAGACTTTGCACTGTCGGCCCTTGTAAACAGAGGTGAAAACGTCCTTGTCCCGTCCCCTGGCTATCCGCTCTATAATGCCCTGCTCGCCAGACTAATGGGAGAACCTAGGGCCTACAGCCTTGACGAAAAAAACGGCTGGGAACCTGACATCGATCACATCGAAAGCCAGATAGACAAAAAGACAAAGGCCATAGTGGTCATAAACCCCAACAACCCGACAGGAGCAGTTTACAGCAAAGAGATATTGCAGGCCATTATAGAGATCGCCAGGCGTCACAATCTCGTGATATTGAACGATGAGATCTATGACAAACTCATCTTGAACGGTCAGTCCCATGTAAACATGGCCGCCCTTGATCACGAGGTACCGATTGTAACCTTCAACGGGCTCTCAAAATCATATCTCGCCCCTGGCTTTCGAGTAGGCTGGGCGATCATAAGCGGCGTCCCGGATCTGATCCGCGATTACACGGAGGGCATGAAAAAACTGGCGAGGGCCAGGCTCTGCGCCTCCCATCCAAAGCAGTTTGCAATACCTGTGGCCTTGAATGGAACACTTTTCCATATCGACTCCACCATAGAAAAATTGAAAAGACGCCGCGATATCACTATAGAAAGATTAAATTCCATACCCGGCATCTCCTGTCAGAGACCGAACGGCGCCTTTTATGCCTTTCCAAGGCTTGAAGTAGATGTAAACGACGCCGAATTTGTAAAAGATCTAATCCGTGAGACAGGCGTAGTCGTGGTTCATGGAAGCGGCTTTGGCCCCCTGCCGAAATCGCCTCATTTTCGGCTGGTATTCCTGCCGCAAGAGGAGATACTCCATAAGGCATATGACCGTATAGAAGACTTCATGAAACGGCGGTTCTAAATCTCCGCTGGATGACGATCTAGGCCTTGGTATGGCAGATGGTGTTTTGATCCGAATCGGTTCAAAGAATCATGTGGCAGGCTGGCATCAGGCATCATTATGAAATGTCATGAGGGATGATTTCGCATTCAAAGAAATCTCCATCTTTCTTGAAGAACGAGGCAGAAAGGACTATGCAGCCTTATCCTATCCGGTCCGCTATGGCGTCTCTTCAAGACTGATCTTCAAGGGATATCGATTCGACTGTGACCTAAACGGACGCGTAAGGTACATCTATTCAGAAGACCATAGGCTATGGCCGGAACCTTTTGCACGCATCAAAAGGCTGGAGTGCAACAACTGGATCTTTTATCATCCATCCACATATGATGACATCTATGCACTGACGGGGCGCTACTATCTTCCAATCTCATCCACTGACCCATCAACACCATTTACCATGGAAGATCCATTCAATTTTCCATGGATCTCGATGGCAATAACCGCCTGGGATGAACTTACAGAATATGCTTCAAAATGTATCAGGCATGCCGATGATGGGGCAAGAGATCTGCTGGGTGCAGTCGCACGGAATGGCATGGATGCGCTTCGCGAAAGGTCAAAGACCTTCTTTGAGATACTCGGTGGGACAGTGCCTGTACTACCCCCCGAAACAATGCTTGTAGATTATGATGTAATCCCGATCCTGATATCAGACGGCTGCCTGTATAGATGCGCCTTTTGCCGCTTCAAGACCGCCAAAACATACAAGATCAGAAAGATTGAGGATATAAAGGTTCAGGCAAAACGGTTGAGAGACTTTTACAACAGGGACATCATCAATTACAGCTCGGTATTCCTAGGCCAAAACGACGCCCTCCTGGCCGGAGACTTGGTTATCGACGCAGCGGAAATCGTTTACAAAGAACTCAATCTAGCAGGCACATACCATGACGCCACACATATCTTTCTCTTTGGAGACGTAAAGGCCTTTTTGAACGCAACCAATGTCTTTTGGAGACAGATAGACTCCCTACCATATTCTCATATACATATCAATGTTGGTATTGAATCAATTGATCAGGAGACCTTGGATATGATCGGAAAACCAATCGACACAAAAGATGCCATGGCGGCAATCGAAACGGCTGCCTACATAAACCGAACATCGAGAAAGATAGAGATAGACCTCAATTTTATATTTGGAGATAATCTACCTCCAGGACACTATGAAAAAATGTCTCGACATCTCAGGAATGCACACCGAAAGGCCCCAAAGGGGACCGTCTATGTCTCTCCACTCATCGGTGAGAGGCATGATCCCAGGAGGCTGCGACGTGCCATATTAGAACTGAAGGCGAGGGCTGATTGGCCTGTATTCCTATACCGGCCTATTGGTATAGAGCCAGCTGCACCATGCAAGCAGCGGCTGTTGGATGTATATTAGGAATTCGACAATGCGTGGAAATCAAGGCTTGAAATTGACAACCGCCTGGGCAGACGGCTCCATCTTCATCATCTCATCTGTCATGGCCTTTGCTATCACCACAAGCCCTTGGGCAGGATCCTGGGCCTTTTTGAATGGCCGCTGATAAAAAATGGAAAATATGCCCTGATCAGCCGGCCTTGGCAGGAGATCGACCTCTCCATAGAGGTGCCAAACGACAAAACTGGTGCTGGTATCTATAAATTTAACGTCCAGACCGACCTTGCCCCTCGAGTCGCCTGATGGATAAAAGACAGAGGCGTTGGCAAGCATTATATAATCAAATCTCTTAGCAGCGCCAAGGTCTATCAGCCTTTCAATCGGCAGATTGGGATCGTCGGCCAGCTCCATCTCTGCAAACAGGCGCGATTTCAAAAAAACGTCCTCTAAAAGCCTGGTCATTGCAAGATAAGAGGCCTCGCCTTGATTTGATGGCGGCTTAATCTTGGCCATGAGTATCCGTTTAGTTGCCATGCAGATATGCCCGGCCGGCTTTAGATATACCTCGATATGCGGCGCAAGGGATCTTGTTGTCCCAAAGGAATTGAAGACAGGCTGGGGCGTACATGAATTCAGCAAGAACACGAGGGCAAAGACCGAAAGAGATATTGGATGGCTGGATTTTTTCCGCAGAGGATAGGCGTTAAGAGTCTTTTTTTGTTGCATGGCGCCCCTTGTTATCCAGGGCATGGGAAGATTTTTTTTCATTTCGATCGCCCCTCGGATTTTTATATACATGTCTATATCCTTGGGCATGTCCTTTATCCTGTCTATTGCCGCGCGCCGATATTTTTTCCCTTTTTACGACTTTGGCCTCTTTTAAGGATTTTACGCCTTCATGATGGACCCTCTCAACGACGGCTGTGCCGGCTTTATGGCCCCTTCTCTGCATGTGCTTCCGGACGACCGCCGCTTCACGCCTCCTTTCATGCTTAACTGCGGCAGCCTTGTTTTTCTTATATTTAGAAGAGGCATAATACACCTTCAATCCCGCGCCGGCCTTCTTCTCGCCCTTTCTGCCGCGTTCAAGGCGCCTCCCCTTGGTCTTCTTTGCATGAGACGGTCTTGGAGGGTCAGGGGGCGGCGACCACCTCTGTATATCGCTGATCTCGGCCAAGAGCTCATCCGCCTTGCCATACGGCACCTTAAGCTTAAATGTGGTATCTGGAGTAACATCCCGTCTCAATTCCGGATTTAGTTCTACAAGTTCCTTGTAGTACACCCCTAACTTCTCTGCAAGCGACTTTAGATGCACCTGCTTGTCGAGTAAGACCTCCTCGGTTGGCAGCGGTTCATCCGGTTCGTTTAGATCGAGATTGTATTTTTCAGGATGTTTTACCAGCTCTAAAACTGCAAGAAACCTCGGGACAAAACTTGCACTCTCCTTTGGCAAACGCTTGTACAAGTCCCAGAAGTTATCGAGATAACTGATCTTTTGCTCTCTAATGGTCTTTGCAACCGTTCCTTCGCCGCAATTATAGGCCGCAAGGGCGGTTGTCCAATCACCGAACATGTCGTGCAGGCTCTTCAAATAGGTTATGGCCGCCTGTGTGGATTTTTCGGGATCCATGCGTTCATCTATCCATTCATCCCTCTTGAGACCGAATTTAGTGCCGGTTGAAGGGATGAGCTGCCACAAACCAGCGGCATGGGCCCTTGAAACCGCCCTCGCATTGAACCCGCTCTCTATCAAAGGTAACCACGATAACTCCTCAGGGAGACCGGCTTCCTTGCAGGCCTTGACGATCTCTTCACGAAACTTTCCTGAGCGCTTATAGGCCCTTATAAACCATTTCCTCTGAGGACCGAGCAACAAATTTATCTCACGCTGCACATCTTCATTCATTGTGATAGGGATGGCGCAATTCGAGCCGTTTATGGTTTTGCATTTCGAGGCGTTTATCTCCTGTATCTTTTTCGAGATCATAAGCCTCATGTCTTCCTTTTTCTTTTCAAGTCCCTTGTCTCCGCCTGTATCTACCTTGGCGGCAGCGATATATGCCTTATCGAGCAGGTCCAACGCCTCTTCTGACCCCCCCTGTTTCCATTTTTCTTGTGCCTCCCTAAAAAAATGCATGGATGAATCAAGGAGTTCCTTGGGATCCTCTACCGCACGCCCTTGGATCTTGGAATATCCTTTCTCAGTCAAATCAGGTCCTTTCTGCATGGCCACCGCAGTCTCCTTGGGGGTCTCAAACGCCGGACCAGGATTTACTGGATTTATGGCGGGGGTCGCATAATCAGGCGCCTTTTCCTGGACAGATGCGGCACAGCCAGAAATTAAAAAACAGTAAAATAATAATGATGCTAATTTTTTTATAAACATCTTCATAAGGACTCCATTAAAACGATCTTTAAATTTAAGGCGTAGCAGTGCTGCGAAAATAAAAAAATATATCTTGCGACAAAAAAGGACTGATGGCCGTACCAAACCCAGATAACATTCACATAAACCAATATTCCGGAAATTGCAACCTTTACAGATACAGAAGACCTGCATGCGCCTTGACTGTGGCAAAGCCATAACTATCTTAAAATCTAAGATATTCAGTCTCCAAAACAAAATCAGGAGGTAAGGATGGACAAGGGCCAATATGGAAGACGCGACAGGCTGATTCAAGAAAAGCGCCACGATACTTATAAGGAGTGGGGAAAATGGCCTGAGCCTACTGTATGCACCAAGTGCGGCGCTCTTTTCATCGGTGGACGATGGACATGGAAAGAGGCCCCAGCCGATGCAAACAAGACGATCTGCCCGGCATGCCAACGCATCAAAGACAACTATCCCGCAGGCGTGATGTATATCCGTGGGGATTTTTATAAAGACCACAGGAATGAGATATTAAATCTCTTTAAAAATGAAGAGAAGATCGAGAAAAACGAACACCCGATGGAGAGGATTATGCTCGTAACCGACGAAAAAGAACAGGCGGTCATAACAACCACCGGGATACATATCGCAAGACGTCTAGGTGAGGCACTGGCGAGTGCATACCAGGGCGACCTTACATTTCAATACGGAGATGGCGAAAAGACCATACAGGTACAATGGCAGAGGTGAGCCAAGGGATCAAGGCAGGCGCATTTGAACAGGGCAAGATATTTGCAATCGGTGACATACACGGTTGCATCGCCAACCTTCAAAGGCTATTTGAGCGCCTGCCTTATGTAAAAAACAGAGACACGCTAGTGTTTCTGGGTGACTATATAGACAGGGGACCAAGCTCCAAGGAGGTCATCGAATTCATCCTAGACCTTCGAGATAGCGGACACAACCTGGTTCCGCTTATGGGCAACCACGAATATTACCTACTCAAATTTGCCAATACAAACGATGATATATTCCTTGCAGCGCTAAGGGAAATAGGTGCAGAAGCCACCCTGGAGAGCTATGGGGCAAAGGACATGGGCAAGGTCGCAGGCCTTGCCTTTATGCCCCAGGACCACAAAGAATTCTTAAACGGGCTCATGCCTTTGTGGGAAAAGGCAGGGTTTATATTCGTCCATGGCGGCCTAATGCCAAATATACCCCTCAAAGACCAAACCCCACCCGAAATTTATGAGATAAGGGAGATGTTTCTATCTTCTGACTTCAATTTTGGGAAATTCGTAGTCTTCGGGCATACGCCGTTCGAGATGCCGCTCGTCACACCGACCAAGATCGGCATAGATACAGGGGCTGTCTACGGAAATATGTTGACCGCCGTGGAGCTCCCCGATATCAAGTTCTATCATGCCTAGGCATCCAGATGCCCGGCAGGACCCGCTGGTCTCACAGACTCAAGACCCTTGAATTGATAATCTCCCTGCATAAAGGCCTCGACCATCCTATGCGCTGTGTGTTCATTGATCATTGCCATATCAAGGAGTCGGGTAAAACCCAAAAGACGTCCAAGAAAAACGAGCCGCTCCTCAATCACCTGCTGCATGACTCCGCTCAATTCGCCATTTACCAGGTCGTCTTTAAGATCCACAAAGAAATTATGCCGCTCAAGCAACTCGGCGATAAGACTGGCCCTGCGTCTGCGCCTGACCAGATCGGTTCCGCCACCTTTGAAACGAAACCTCAAATAATTGGCCTTCGGATTCATTCCGCATACGGAGTCAATCATTACAAAGTGAAAATCCATCCTTGCATTCAAATTTATGTAATCCCTGCTTAAGATTACATAATTCGGGCAACCTATAGGCCGTTCTGATTGTTGGTCGGCGATCCAATGTGAATAGGTCTGTCCAAGGTCAACCTGCCCTGGCGGGCCAGACCAGCGGAGCCCAGGCGTCGTCATCCCCTTCCACAGGGCCCTAAACGGTGCGGAAATAACCTCTTCAGGGGTTATCTTCAAACCCCTGTCCTCTTTCGGGACAAGCCCGCCGCCGAGATCGATCACGCTCAAAAGAAAGGGTATATCTGACTCCAATTTATAAACCAGGCCCTTTGCATCCGAAAGGAGCTCGTCCCCCATATCGAACATGGCTATGACTGCCTTTTCATGCACAAACCGTACTATGTCATGGATAGACCTGCACTCCATGATGGAGAACGTAGGGCCGTATGCATCAGTCAGATTCAACTTGACTATGAGTTGATGCAGCGTCTCTTGAAACGATCTGGCAATATCGCCCCGGTCCACACCGACATCCATCGGCGCGCCACCCCTTTTGCCGCCGTCCTCTTTTTTCTTTAGGGCACTCTCTATCTCGCCTCTGCTGGCCGCGGTGACTCGACCCGAAACGGCATCAACGGTGATCCATTCGCCGTCCTTAAGATCTTTGGTAGCGGTTGCAAGACCGGTCAGCATGGGTACGGCGTGTTCCCTGGCCACACAAGACAGATGATCTGCCGGATTCCCTATATCTACAAGTACCCCATTTACGTCTTTAACGACCCTTGCAGCATCAACCAGGCTCTGATGCAGAACCAATATCACAGCCCCTTCCATGGGCCTTTCAAGATCCTGCCTACGTCTTATGATGTTGACCCTGCCGGTCGCCACCCCCCGTGAGGCCACAACGGCCTTGTCAAATAGAACATTATCGCCTTGTCCATGGTCTGCGGCCTGTATAGCTGAGATGCGCAGGGGTCTAGCCTGAAGGATGAATATAACGCCACTCTGGTCAACAGCCCACTCGATATCCTGGGGACCGCCGCTCAGGCTTTCAATCTTAAGCCCAAGATCGACAAGCGCCTTGATGAGTTCAGGGGTAAGCACCGGTCTCTGCCTGTCCATCTCAGGTACATCTTCGAGTCTGACGCCGCCGTTCTTGTTTAAAATCAACCTTTTGTCCTTTTTGGCTATCAAGGGCAGGGTATCATATGCATCCGTACGGGACGGCCTATAGATATCTGCACTTGACTCCCCGGCCACAGCAAGCTCGCCGAGGCCGAAGACGGCGCTTATGATCATACGCCCTGAATTGGTATTGTTTGGGTCCTGTGTAAAAAGTATCCCTGCAGAAACTGCATCTATCATCTTGAGGCACAAAACCGCCATATTGAAATCAAGAGGGCTCATCCCTGCATTCAAACGGTAAATAAGGCTCCTTGCATTGAAATTGCTTGCAATCACCTCCTTGACCGCCAGGATCAAATCCGCCTGATTTGTTACGTTTAAAACCGTAGTAAACTGCCCAGCGAAAGAATACTTAAGCCCATCTTCTCCTATTGCGCTGCTTCTTACGGCAAGACCTGGGGGGGTAGCTAAAAATGGAAGGGCCTGCGATACCACGGCATCCTCTAAGACGCTAGGAAGCGGTGTTGAAATGATCTCGCTTTTTACATCGTCTACCACCTGTTCTGGGAGCTTCAAGACCTCTCCCTGTCTGACATCCAAATATCTGCCCAGAGACCTGATGATCTTAAATGTCAGGGCGCTCTTTTCGAGAAAGAGGCGGCAGGCATGAACAGGGATCACAAACCCTTGGGGCACATGAAAAAGACCTGACGCAGCAAGCCCCGCGAGCACAGACGCCTTATTTCCAACTAGCCTGTCCATTGATCCGCGGTATACCTGCTCAAGGGGCATGCAAAGGGGTATGCCGTCCTCTCTTGGGATCAACGCAATGGCATCTTTGATCTCCTTGGCTATCTTCCTGTGTTTTGTGAACAAGACTTTATGTCTGGCATAATCAAGTTTATTTAATTTTTCCACCAACTCATAGGTTACGGACAATAGTTCATCGATTTTTTTCAAAAGCCCTTCTTGCGAAACCAAATCCCTCCTCAGTCCCATGTCCAGTTCGGTGATCAGCCCCACGGCCCGACCATTTGCCTCAAGTATAGCTCTAAATATGTGGTATCTGATCTTTAAGGAACGAAGCCTCTCCTCTGCGTCCTTCTTTCTGGCCTCGCGCCATCTATCAATCTGATTTTGGAACCAGCGAAACATCATACCTCATAGCATATGCAACATCGTTTGTTCCAGGAACTTGTCAAAAAAGCGATCAATGGATTCATCTGTAGCCATACGTACATCAAGCTGCCTTGTGAATGCGACAAGCTCACCAAGACGGGCCAATATGTACTCCATCTGGTCCGCTTCAAGCACCTTAGCCTTGCCCACTACAAGATCGCCGCGGCGCTCGACCCTGAAAAACAAGGCCTGAAGAACAGACTCTATGAGGACCGCCCTCCTCCTGCGCCTCTCCGCCTCTGCAAAACCGCCCACAAACCGAAAGTATATATAATTATTCTCAAGGTCCGGTGAGATATAGGAATCTATAACATTAAAGTGATAGCCGAGCCTGAGGCTTAGATTGCAATAACTATCCGCTATGATCGCAAGATTCTGGCCGCTGTATTCAGGCAGGTTGGCAAGGGCTGAGATCGGTCTGGAAAAGCTTGAAAGGATATCTTTTATGCCCAACGGCACAGGCGTCCTATCCCATGCCCCTTCAGCAAGCAGTCCATCAAGTATGGCCCTGAACGGTCTGCTCCGTATCATCGAGAGTTCTATGCCCTTGTCACCGGCCTTGGGCTCAATCCCGCCACCCAGATCTATGACATTGATCGTGATAGGTATGGATACCAAAAGCGGAAAGGCTGGCGACTTTGCAATGAACGACGTGGAAGATTGAAGATGGATCAAGGAATCCACCGCCTTTTCATGAGCAAAACGAAGGATGTCATGATAGGTCTTGCAATTTTCAGGCGTAAAATCAGGCGAGAGGGGATCGACCAGGTTCAGGGGGGCGATCCATCTAAGAAGCCTCCTGAGCGTACACGCCTCTCCAGACTCCAGAAAGACCTCCTCTGTTGCAGCCCGCACGTCTACAATGCCTTGGACCATACCGGCATATATGCGCCTGTCTTCAACATCCACAGTGACATCCATGCCTTCTTTCAAGACAATGGTCGCGTCTCCAGTGCCTAAGAGCGCCGGGGTCCTGTACTCTCTGGCTATGGTTGCAAGATGCCCAGTAGGGCTGCCCACATCTGTGACGATTGCCGAGGCCTTGCGTATGATCGGGCTGAGCCTAGGGCTGGCGCTTTTACATACGGCTATGGCTCCTGCAGGGAAACTTGCAGGGTCATCATCCGGACTTACATGCACCACCCGACCAGCGGCTATCCCGATCTGGGCCACCTGTCCCTTGCCCTCCATAAGCACAGGCAACCTCCTGAGCCTCGCCATGACATCGGCTGGCTGTACCGATGACACCGCCTTCAAATGTAACGGCCTGCTCTGGAGTATCACTAACGAATTCGAATCGTCCACGGCCCATTCAATATCCTGAGGTGCTCCAAAGGCCTTTTCAAGTGTCAGCGCAGCCTCTGCAATCATCTTTAGAAGCCCACCTGAAGCCACTGAAGAACCGCGCCTTAAACCGGAAGGCATGACTGAAAGCGGCAAATATCCGTCAGGGTGCACATCGAAAACAGGGCCACCCATGATCCTGCTTTCCAACGGTTGAAACGGATGGGTTCGTGAGATCAGGTGCCAATCAGGGTCAACCTCACCACTTACAAGTCGCTCACCAAGTCCATTGACCGCTGATACGGGCATGGCATCAATAAAAGGCCGAGACGGATCCCTGGTGTATACGATCCCGGAAATCCGAGCCGCCACCATCACCTGTATGCCGACGGCCACAGGGGCCTTTTCTTCATCAAGGGCCTCATCGCCCAGATATTCTAATACTTGCGGCGAAAAACGAGCAGCCATGACATCTTTGCAGGCGTTAAAAACATCGTCGGGATGAACGTTCAAGACGGTCTTGAACTGGCCGGCGAAGGTCCTCTCCCTGTCTTCTCCTATGGCGCTGCTCCTTACAGCAAGAAGCGCCTTGCGATCAAGACCCGCATAGAGTCTTTCAAGCCCCTCTTCAACAGCTAATTTAATGGCTTTTGGCACAACGGCCTTTTTAAAAAGCCCCCTGATCACTTCCCAGGCCCTTTCCGAACGCCTCTCATCTTCTATAACCCTCTCAATCCGTCGAAAGAGGTCGTTTTCGTCCATAAACAACCTGTATGCAGCGATTGTAAGGGCAAAACCCTTAGGCGTTTTCAGCCCCAAATGATTGCTAATTTCACCTAAATTGGCGTTTTTGGACCCGACTATCTGGTCGAGATCTCTGTCCAGGCAGGTGTAAGGCATTACGATCTGATCGCGATAAGGACCTGAGCCGCCCGCCATAATGTCTTCCAGGTTGTTTCTTATTGACTCGAAACTGTCATAAAGATCTATGTAGATATGGTTTGAAATGGAATTCAGGTTATGAATGATCTCTCTTATGATTTCACTCAATTCGGCTATAGACGCCGAGAGGAAGGCCTGATCGAAGAGATAGCCGCCGCCGAGCGTCTCTTCCATCCACCCTATTTTTTCCAGGGCCTTGTTGTTTAATTCAAGGATACGCCTAAAACGCCAAAAAGCACTTGATAAAAACAGATCTTGGGGGTTTTTTTGCGTCAAATCATCATGCTGCCTGGTTTCTGATGTCATAAAACTCAGGCCTTGTGATCAGGCTTGTCAAGCAGATTGAGTTCACGCAGCCTCCGCCAAAGCGTCGTCCTCGAAATACCGAGTATCTTCGCCGTCTCGCTCTGATTATAGCCCGTCCTCTGATATATACTTAAAATATGATCCTGCTCAAGGTGCTTCAATGTGTACCCTTCAGCCCTCAATACACCCGGATCTTTGGCTACACAGAAAATATCAGGGGGTAGGTCGTTCGGCCCAAGTATCTTCCCACGGCTCAGGGCCACTGCCCTCTCCACTATATTCTCAAGCTCTCTGACGTTTCCTGGGAATGGATAGACCTCAAGAGGGGCCAAAAATTCTGACGAGACGCTGGTTATGGTCTTGTTAAACTTACGCCCGGCCTTGTCCACAAAATGATTCACCAAAGGCCTGATATCCTCCGGACGTTCCCTTAAGGGAGGTATCTCAATCATAACCACCTTCAGCCTGTAAAATAGATCCTGTCTGAATGCGCCCGCATCTATCATCTTTACAATATCTCTGTTGGTTGCGGAGATGAAACGGACATCGAGGTCTATGAGCCGCACCCCGCCCACCCTGAGAAATGCCCTTTCTTGCAGCACCCTCAAAAATTTGACCTGCATGGAGAGCGGCATCTCCCCAACCTCATCCAAAAATACTGTACCGCCGTTAGCTGTTTCAAGAAGACCCAATTTTGTCGTGGCGGCACCGGTAAACGCCCCTTTTTCGTGGCCAAAGAGTTCGTTGGCCACCAAGTCTTCCGTGAACGCACCACAATTGAAAGAGACAAATGGAAAACCCGCCCTAAGGCTGTTTGCGTGAATGGCCCTTGCCACCAGCTCCTTACCCGTGCCGCTCTCTCCCTGGATAAACACGTTGCAATCCACGGCGGCCACCTGCGCGATGGTCCTGAATATCTGACGCATCGCAGGCGAAACCCCGATTATGCCGCCGTAACTGCCGCATTTCTTGAGCTCTTTGTCGATCTGGCTCCTCCTGATGTTCTCGCGGACATGCTCCAAGGCATCTTTTACGACAGCTCGTAGGTTCTCAAGATGCAATGGCTTGGCAAGGTAATGAAATGCCCCTTTCTTTGTCGCCTCAACTGCATGATCAATGGAGGCATAGCCAGTAATGATTATGATGGCCGCCTCGGGGCAGATCGCCTTGATCTGTCTCATAAGCTCTATCCCATCGGCATCCTTTAGCCTGACATCAACAATAACGACCTTTGGAAGCGCCTTTGGCATCGAGGCCATAGCATCTTTGGCCGATACAAAACCCTCAACCAGATATCCGTCTTTCCTGAGGGCCTGGATCAGGCGCTGCACAGTTATAGGCTCATCGTCTATAATAAAGATATCCATACATCTGTTATTATATTCATCCATAGCGACACGTTTCACGACCAGAGCGGGAGTTCGACTTCGAAGACAGACCCATGCCCAGGTTCACTCTTTACCACTATCTCTCCCTTGTGTTCTTTTATGATGCCATAACTTACAGACAAACCCAAGCCGGTTCCGTCGGCCTTCGTGGTAAAAAACGGCTCGAACATGTGCTCTTTCACATCTTGTGGTATACCAGGGCCCGTATCCGATATCTCTACTACTGCCTTACCTTTTTTATCAAGCGAAGAGACTTTGACACCCAAGACGCCGCCGTTCTTCATGGCCTGGAGGGCATTTAATATTATATTTACAAAAACCTGCTGCAATTGACCGGGATTCCCCATTATCGGCACAGACGTCTCGGGCATATCGATCTTGGTCTCGATCCCGCTCAACTTCACCTGATTCTTAAGCAAAGCAAGCGTATTGTTGAGAAGACCGACTAGATCGACCTTGATCCATGCCATAGGCCTCCTTGATCTTGAAAAATCCAAGAGATTCCTGACGATCTCGCGAGCGCGGTCCACCTGTACGATTATATCACGGATCATACCGCGCCTCTCGTCACAATCCATGTTGGCAAGATCTTCCATCAACACCTCGGCGGTAAGCGAGATATTGTTCAACGGGTTGTTTATTTCATGCGCAATACCGGCTGTCACCTTGCCGAGCGCGGCAAGCTTCTCGGCCTGGATAAGCTGCTGATGTTTATCTGAAAGCGCCTTTATCATACCATTCAGGACATTAATGAGCTCGGTACATTCAATGCATGCACCAGTCGATTCGGCGGGTATGGTTGCAATCTCCCCCTTCATCACCTTGGCCACGGAGCTCCTTATATGCAGAAGCGGTGCCATGATCCAATTGGTAAGAAATATACCGAGCCCAATGCAGACTGGAAAGGCGGTGACCAATAGCGCCAATGCCACGGCCTTATAGTGCAGGGCGTCTCTTTCTACGCGCTTTTTGGCCAGACCGTCTATACCCATGACACACTTCATTAAGGCGTGGCCGTGCTGCCTGAGTCTATTCTTCAAATTGTCGACATCATGCTGTGCAAGGTTGGGACTAATAAACTGCCGCATCAGATTTGAATAGGCCTCAATCTCAACCTGGCATGCGCTGCCTGCAAACCGGCCAGACGGATATGGGATGAGGCCGAAAGATTCCATGGACGCAAGGGCTGACCTTACCTCATCAAGTTCATCAAGGGCCAACATGAGATTTGCCGTATTTTCATAGAGCAAAAAATTTTTTTCGTGCGAACGAACCTCAAATATCTTCTGATTCAACTCATAAAATGACTCTATGATGCGCATCTTGTCTTCCACCCTGTAAAGGGCATAAATCGCAGCGGCGGCAGCAAAGCCACTCAGGACAAAGATGACGAAAAAACTTAAGATCAGCTTACCCTTGATGGTCTTTGGAGGCCTTAAGAAAGACAATGGTATGTTACCTCTAAAAATCAGGACCGTTCTTCTTTGGACAGCCTGGCGTCCTCCATGGCCCTTATTATAACCCTCTTGAGCTCATCCAGGCGGAAAGGTTTTGCAATAAAATCGAAGACTCCTCGTCTAAACGCCTCTGAAGCGGTATCCAATTGTGCGTATCCGGTAATGATAACGACCTTGGTGTCAGGATTTTTTTTCTTTACCCTTTCCAGGACCGCCATTCCATCTAGGCCTTCCATCTTGAGGTCTGTCACAACTATATCGAATGGATGCCTATCCATCGTTTCCATTGCGGCAACAGGATTGGTATATGTCTCTACATCAAACCCCATCTTTGTAAACACCTGCTGAAGGCGCCTGCCCACTATGGGCTCGTCATCGATCACGAGTAGCCTGAGGCGCTTGTTGTCATCGTCTGTCCGCACCATCAACTCAACCTCTTATCTCCTATTGACGATCTCATAGTCTCCCATCAAAAACGCCTCGGCATATCTGTCCACCTGCTCGTCGCTGTCCATCTGAACATCCAACTGTCTGGTAAAACCGACAAGCCTTCCCAAGATATTAAGCGTCCTGACGATCTCCACCTTTGGCATATTGCCGGAACGGGCGATCACAATATCTCCCTTACTCTCGACATTAAAACCAAAGGCCTCAAGTATGATTGCGATCAGGCGGGCACGTCTGGAACGCTTGGTTATATCGGTGGCACCGCCAAGAAAACGGAAATATATATGATTATCACGCGCCCTATCGCTGCAATAGACGTCGATTATGTTGAAATGATAGCCAAATCTCAGGCTTAGATTTAGATAGTCGTTCGTTATAATGGCTATATTATGCCCGGAATACTGACCGCAAAGCGCATCGGTAGGTACGTTTACGATACTTGTGACGAGGTCGCCGAATCCTATGTTCGCCGCCCTGGTATGCCATACGCCGGGAAACATAAGACCTTCAAGTATAGTCTTAAATGGTATAGACGTAATAGCTGAAAACGGAACCTTATCGCCGGTCACATCTGCACTTACGCCGCCCCCCATATCTATAACAAGGATACCCACCGGGATTGGGAAATCCAGCGGCCGCGCCCAATAATCCTTCAAGAGACGCCGCTCATCCCTGCCCATCTCGACCAGCTCGCCTACCGCCTTTTCATGTACAAAGCGCAATATATCATGATATGTCTCACAGGCCTCAGGCACAAAATTATCCATCAATGGATCCACTAGATTGAGGGATGAGACCGTGTTCAACAGGCGCTTAAGGATGCGAAATTCTTTCGCCGCCGCGATATTCAGGTTGGTTGAGGTTTTAAAAGCCAAAAGTTCAGGGACGCGGCCCTTGTATATACGCCTATCTTCGGCGTCTACAGTAACCTCCATCCCATTTTGTACCAGAGAAAGTATCCCATTCACATTGACAAGGCAAGGTATCTGGAGCTCGCGGCATAGCGTTGACATATGACTCACAGGGGTCCCAACCTCGGTCACTATGGCAGCTGTCTTGTGCATCACCCTGATAAACTGTGAAGAATCACGCCTGCTCACCAATACAGCACCCTCGGGAAACCTGTCGAGGTCTGAAACGGTCTCTACAATATAGACTAGACCAGCTCCTATGCCTTGCTGGGCTACGGCGCCCGTATCCGCCACGATCAGTTCATATTTCTGAAGCGCCTTTGCAAGCGATCCCTGTTGGGCCATCGTATCAGCCACAACAAGCGGTCTTGACTGGAGTATGCAGATATCCCCTTTTCCATCAATGGCCCACTCTATATCCTGCGGCCGTCTATAGTAATTTTCAAGCTGCATGGCCTGGATAGAAAGCTTCTCAAGCTGTTCGACGGTAAGGCTCGGGGCGTCTTTCAATGCATCGGGAACAGGCCTTGTCTCAAGGCCACCGCCCTGCTTGAGGTAAAGACCTGTTTCTTTGACAGCTATCTTCTGCCTGACGAGCAAGGGATTGGCGCCCTTTTTAACGTAAAAGGTATCCGCCGACGCCCTGCCTTCCACCACCGCCTCCCCCTGGCCCCACACGGAAACGATCATCATGGTATCCCCGCCAGGTTCAGAGGGATCAACCGTATATACTATGCCGCTTATCTTGGAATCCACCATGCGGTAACAACCTGCGGCTATAGACATGTGTCCTTCACCCGGGAAGACGCGAAGCCTATAACGAATAGCCCTCCTTCCAAAGAGGCTGGCCGCGACTGAACGATATGCGTCAAATACCGCCAACGGATCTGCAGGCACGTTCAAGACCGTGTGGAATTGCCCGGCAAAGGAAAAATCCATGTCTTCTTCCTGTGCACTGCTCCTGACGGCCAACATAAGATCCTGACCCAGCCTAACCTTCATCTCATCCAGCCTCTCCCCAATAAGAGATATAAGATCAGGGGGTGGCTTGGCAGCTGCTATGCTGGTTTCCAGCTTAATCCTCAAGGGCTCAATGGCGTCTACATCTACATCGGGGTCATCCATCATGGCCTCGATGGCGTCTACATCCCGCCGGAGGCCGTTATGATCGACAAGGTCATGATATGCCCTTGTGGTGATCACAAAACCATCCGGGACCTTTAATCCAAGATTCTGAGCTATCTGGGCAAGATGGGAATTCTTCCCCCCTACTATCACAGCATGGGGTCTAGTTATGTCTTTTAAATCAAGGATGATTGGGCCAGTTCTATCTTCTCTGCCGGCCATAACGGTGTGGAGGCGACTGGTTAACCGGTCATAGACAGCATACAATTCCTGATAGCGGCCGCTGGACAGGGAATTTAACGCATGCACAGACTGAAGGACCGCTTCTTCCAAGGTCTTCATGCTGTCATTGATATACTGCTTGTCGAAGATATAATCTCCGCTTAACTTTTCGCCGAGGTCTGCAATGATCTCAAGGGCCTTATTGTTGCAATTAAGGACTTCTCTGAAGCGCTCAAACACAACAGAGGCAGGAAACGGGGTTTTGGCCCCGCCACCTGCCATTCTATCTTCAATGAACTTCTTGATACCTTTAAAAACATCCAACAAAGGCACAGACCCCTTATACTAGTGGCCTCCACCGCCCTTAAATATTAATCCCACGACAAGGCCGGCGGCCATGGCTATAACGATCGCTATAAGACCATATATGGCGGCATTTTGAAATGCAAGATCTGATAATAAATTCACCATACCCGTCTTTTTTACTATCAGTTCCTGGGTAGCTTTGGCGTATGCAACGCCGTCCTTGACCGCCAGCGCCTCTATAGTGTATTTATCGGGAGGCGCTTGATACGGCCAGTTCACTTTTAGGATATATCCGCCGCTGCCGTCTCTTACAATAGACCCTTCATTGATCCCATATAATCTATCTTTTTCCTTGAATTTTATAAACTCCTTAAACCAACGATCTTTGTCAACCGGCCCTTTGGAGCTCGTGATCTCTACCTGTGACTTGAGGGCGTCGTATCCGAGCCGCCTCTTCATCCGTTCATCAGGGCTTGTGATCTTTTCAAGCCTCCCAGTGGTATAGACCAGATACACATTTGACACGGGCTTGAATTCCATATCCCCGACCTTCATCCAGAAAAGCCCAGCGGCCTTGCCATAATACTTCAATCCACTTTCAACTGGCGGCGATGATATCTTTATGACGATCTCATCCTTCGGATCGCTCTTGCCAGTGATTATAAGCATAGCCCCATGATAGAATGAGTTGATAGATACGACGTCCGGGATGACTTCACAAGTAATAGGACCCTGAATCGCATGGCCTGGCTTGGGATTTATCTGGGCCGACGCATCCATATCGGTCTGTGCACCCGCCAAGGCGAAACCACTAAACAAACATATTAGGACCAGACAAAATATCTTGATGCAAAGATACCCTCTCATATTAGTGCCCTCCTTTGTAAGCCAACAATAAAGACGGTTCCATGAGGAGTTCAAAAACTATCTTTACGGTTACCGCCAACACTATGATGGCAAGCAGTATCTTGAGTTGATCACCATGAAGCTTTCTTCCAAGCTTTGTGCCGATCTGCGCCCCGAAAGTGGAACCAAGGAGAAGCAGGATGGCAAGCACGAAATCGACCGTATGGTTTGTATATGCCTGAAGGAATGTCACCTCCACACATGTAAACATAATCTGGAAGAGGCTCGTTCCTACCACCACATGCATTGGCATACGCAGGAGATATATCATTACTGGCACCATCAAAAAACCGCCGCCCACGCCCATGATAGCCGCAAGTATACCGACGAACGCCCCGAGCCCGACGGGCACCAACGCCGAATGGGTAACACCGGATTTTTCAAAGTATATCTGCATAGGGAGGGTACCCATGAAACCCTTGGCTGGTTTGCCTGACCCCTGCTTCTCCGGTTGGGAATGGGGATGATGCGTCTTCTTGCCAGCCGCCTTACCCTTCATCAGGGCATTTAGGCTCTCAAAAAACATAAACGTCCCGACAAGACCCAACATCACGACATATGTCATCTTTATGAGAAAATCGGCCCCCCCGGTAGCCCTGAGCACCTTGATCAATTGAACGCCAAGCGCGCCACCAGTAAAACCGCCGACAAGGAGCAGAAAGCCCATCTTGAAATCCACATTCCCAAGGCGCCAGTGCGCCAGAGTCCCTGTAGCGGATGCAGCCACGATTTGATTGGCATCCGTAGCCGCTGCAACCGTCGGCGGTATACCGGCCATCATAAGAAGGGGCGTCATCAAAAAACCGCCGCCCACGCCAAAAAGGCCTGACAAAAGCCCCACCAAAAGCCCCAAACCCACAGGCACTAAGATGTTTACACTCGTTAGTGCGATCGGCAAGTAAAGATACATTTTACAAACCCTCCTTTAATTAAACTTCTGTTTATATGATCCCATAATCTCAAGCATGTTCTTATAGACCTCGTCTTCCCAGGGTCTGGCGATCAATGTCCAAAATGGCCCAAAGTACCATCTACCCCCCTGGTATAACCGTCTCCTGAGTCTGCCGAGCCATTTCTCTTTTTCCAGTGAGGTCTCACTATCGACAGCCCCCACAACAAGGCATGAGACGCGTGTATGAATCAAAAAATCGATCAATGAATCCTCATTGCCGGCATCAATCGCATAAGAAAAGATATTGATGCCCCTGTAATCACCAAGACGGATCACCATCTTTAACGACTCGTTCGGATCCGCGGAAAACCTTCTTGGTGCCGGGACGGACTCTAATCCGCCTATCTCCAAAAAAGATTCGTCAATATGTAACGCCGCCGCATGTATATCCGACGAAACCCTCTTTGCAAGCTCAATGGCGCAAAGGCTGGAGTAGAGATCCGCACTGCCGCCATCCAGAAGAAGGGCTATTCCTTTGCCCATTTTTTAACCGCCCTCTCTTTATCTTTACAATATTATACCGCCGGATAAGTCTATTATAGAAATAAAGCAATTAAAGTGCCACTAGCGCTAACTAGTTGTTTTTATTGATTTAAAAAATTCTTACCTGATAAATAAATTCACAAAATTGTTTTAAAATGAAAAAATAACTATCGAATTGACTATAATCATTATATTTTTTATTTGTACAATTCATTTCATTTTTAAACAATAGCTATTCAAACGTTTAAAAAAATAAAAAGGCAATCTTTGATTGCAAGAGAAACAAAGACCGTTTTTAAATTGACCTTGCCAATTTTGAACTAAATTGATAAATTTGTTATTTTGTTAACTTATGGAAAGTACCAAATGGCGCGATATAGAATCAGCCAAAAAACTGCTCGGTCTTCCGGATGAGGTGACAAAAAAGGAGATCCGAGATGCATACCGGGCGAGATCAAAGGAGATACACCCTGACAAAAACCAGGATTGCGTCTCGGACGAAATGGCAAGGCTCAACAAGGCATACAAACTCCTCATGGAATATGCCGATAATTATAAGATAAGGCTATGCCCCACGGAAGAAGGTATGAGTGATGAAGAGTGGTGGATGCACCACTTCGGGCATGACCCGATCTGGACCAGGAATGATGAGGAAAAATAAAAAATGGCGTTAATAATTCAAAAATATGGCGGGACATCGGTTGCTGACTGCAAAAAGATCGAAAAAGTGGCTGAGCGGGTAATATTCTGCAAACGTCAGGGCAACGATGTAGTTGCTGTATTATCCGCCATGGCTGGCGAGACAAACAGACTGATAGCCCTTGCCAAGAAGATAGACCCAAGACCTGACCAAAGGGAACTTGATGTACTGATGGCGACAGGGGAGCAGGTTACGATCGCCCTTTTTGCCATCGCGGTCAAAAAGAGAGGTTTTGAATCCAAGTCGTTTTTAGGCTCCCAGGTCCCGATCGTAACAACCCCTTCATTCAACAAGGCCAGGATAGAAAAAATACCCGCGGAAAACCTTCTGGCCGCGCTCAGAGCGGGCATAATCCCTGTCGTGGCAGGCTTCCAGGGCGTAACCAGGCATGGTGACATAACCACGCTAGGACGCGGCGGCTCAGATACAACTGCAGTGGCCATTGCGGCGGCCTTACATGCCGATCTGTGTGAGATATATACAGATGTCGAGGGCGTCTACACAACCGATCCTAATATATGTCCAAGAGCCAGAAAGATCGAGAGGATTTCTTACGAAGAAATGATGGAGATGGCGAGCCTTGGGGCAAAGGTCTTGGAGATAAGGTCAGTTGAGTTTGCAATGAGATATGGAATACCCATCCATGTGAGATCAACCTTTACAGACACACCCGGCACGCTCGTGGTCAAGGAGGATGAAAATATGGAAGATATCTTGGTATCAGGGGTTACATACAGCAGAAATGAGGCCCGCATCACATTGAGCAAGGTGCCAGACAAGCCAGGCATCGCATCCAAGATATTTACCCCTATATCAGATGCAAACATCGTGGTTGACATGATCATCCAAAACACCAGGTCGGGCGACCTTACCGATATAACATTCACTGTTTCAAGAAACGACTACGATCAGGCCATGGAGATCGTTAAGAAGGTGGCATCCGACATCGGTGCGGAAAAGGTCACAGGGGACGACAACATGGCAAAGGTATCCATAGTCGGCGTAGGCATGCGGAACCATGCCGGCGTCGCGACAAAGATGTTCGACATACTGGCAAGGCATGGGATCAATATCCTCATGATAAGCACATCCGAGATAAAGGTCTCCTGTGTGATAGAAGAAAAATACACCGAACTTGCTGTCCGCGCCCTGCATGAAGGCTTCGGCCTTGACCAATCCCAGCCGGCGTCGTGACCTTCAGGATAACGCAATGCCCGTCAGAATTGAAATATATGACACCACACTGAGGGATGGGACCCAGGCCGAGGACTTCAACCTTTCAGTCGAGGATAAGATCAGGATAGCCATAAGGCTTGATGAATTAGGCATGGATTATATCGAAGGCGGTTGGCCAGGCTCAAACCCGAAGGATGGCCAATTCTTTCAGGAGATACAGAATTACTCGTTAAAACACAGTAAGATCGTGGCATTCGGGAGCACCCACCAGGCAAGGTTCCAGGCCCATGAAGACCCAAATCTTAAGGCATTGATAGAGGCACGCACGCCGGCGGTCACCATCTTTGGCAAGACCTGGGACGTACATGTTAGAGATGCGTTAAGGATTTCGCTTGAAAGGAACCTGGAGCTCATAGAAGACTCCGTTTCGTGGTTGACATCTAAGGTGGAAACGGTCTTTTATGACGCCGAACACTTCTTCGACGGCTACAAGGCGAACCAAGCCTACGCCATCCAGACCCTTAAAAGGGCTGTAAAGGGCGGGGCAAAATGCCTTGTGCTCTGCGATACGAATGGCGGGACACTCCCTCACGAGCTCACACAGATCATAGACCAGGTAAAATCGCAGATGGGCAGTGATATAAAACTCGGCATCCACTGCCACAACGATTCAGATGTAGCGGTTGCAAACTCCCTCATGGCAGCAATGTCAGGTGTCGTCCAAATACAGGGTACCATGAACGGTTTCGGCGAGCGCTGCGGCAATGCAAACCTCTGCTCCATAATCCCGGCGCTGACGCTCAAGATGGGCTTTAAATGCACCGCTGGTGAAAACCTTTCGCAGCTTACAGGCGCATCCCGTTTTGTAAGCGAGATAGCAAACCTCCCGCATAACAAATATCAGCCATACGTCGGGACCAGCGCATTCGCACACAAGGGTGGGGTCCATGTAAGCGCAGTACAGAGAAACCCTGAGACCTATGAACATGTAAGGCCTGAACTTATAGGGAATGTCCAGCGCATACTCGTCTCAGATCTGGCCGGTAAAAGCAACATACTCGCCAAGGCAAGGCAATTCGGCCTAGACCTAGACAGTCGCGATCCTGCAGTGATGGCCATCGTCTCGCAACTAAAAGAGCTTGAGGCCCAGGGGTTTCAATTTGAGGGCGCAGAGGCCTCTTTCGAGATACTTATGCGCAAGGCCACTGGCGCCATGCGCAGGTATTTTGAGCTCATAGGCTTTAGAGTCATCGACCAAAAACTGAAGGAAGATGGTCCGCCTCAATCTGAGGCCACAATCATGGTGCGCGTAGGGGGCCAGGTGGAGCACACTGCGGCCACTGGCAACGGCCCTGTAAATGCCCTGGATAACGCCCTCAGAAAGGCCATCGAGAAATTTTTCCCACAAATCAAAGAAATGAGGCTTGAAGACTATAAAGTAAGGGTCCTTCCTGGACGGCCTGGCACGGAGGCAAAGGTGAGGGTCTTGATAGAATCAAGGGATCAAAAAGAGAAATGGGGTACCGTAGGTGTCTCCCACGACATTATAGAGGCAAGTTGGCAGGCACTGGTAGATGGCATATGCTACAAGCTTATCAAATCAGAGGGGAAGCGAAGGACGGGATAACGTAATGAAGATACGTCATGTCGTATTCCTCGCATCGGCGATAGGGATCATCCTCCTTATAAAACAGTCGACTCCGCCTTATTTACCAGATGAACCATATCTGGAACGAACGTTTGAGCCCAAGACGGGCTATGCCCACCTTTTTTTCGGCCCCCTGGACATAAACTCTGCTTCTCTTGAGGAGCTCACCGTTCTGCCGGGTATAGGGGAAAAGAGGGCAGAGGGGATTCTCACACTCCGGGCATCTGTCGGATTCTTCTTCTCAAGAGACGAGATCTGCCTGCTGGGTGGACCGATAAGCCCAAGGCTTGCAATGTCAATAACCCCCTATATCAAGGCGGGTGATTAAAAAATATCAATTGACAAAAACCATGACGGAAACCGGGACAAAACATTCAAATATGGCAAGGATAATAGCAATGGCTGGAAAGGGTGGGACAGGTAAAACCACCATCACGGCCCTCTTGATAAGGCATATGGTCAAAAAAGGCCTCACCCCAATACTTGCCGTTGATGCGGATGCCAATGCAAATCTCAATGAATTGCTCGGTCTGAAGCTATACAAAAGTCTTGGAGAGATAAGGGACAGCATGAAGACAGATACCCCTGCCGGCATGACAAAGAGCAATTTTATGGAGATGGAGATAAACAAGGCCATCATAGAGGCCGATGGTTTTGATCTTATAGTTATGGGGCAACCTGAGGGGCCAGGCTGTTATTGCATGGCCAACTCCATACTTGCTCAAGTGATGGAAAGACTCGCTCGCGGTTATCGATATCTCATTGTTGACAATGAGGCTGGCATGGAACACCTGAGTCGTCTGAATCTCAGGCAGATATATACCCTTTTTGTTATATCCGATCCATCTTCAAGGGGGGTCCTAACGGCGAAGAGGATCGCAGACCTCACCAGGAGTCTAGGTGTCGAGGTAGGACGGAAAGTGCTTATAGTGAATCGGACGCCGATATCAATGCCTGCGGAACTGGAAGCCCAAATAAGAAAGGCGGTCGAAGAAACAGACCTCATACTCGGGGGCTATGTGCCATTCAGTCAGGACCTTTTCGAATACGAGACCAAACAGATGCCGCTTCTTGGACTCCGGGATGATGCAGAGGCGATAAGGGAAACAGACAGGATATTTGAAAAATTCATAGATTGAACATAAAGACTGATGCAATGTCTATCAAAAAATTTGAAAGGCTCGTCAACAGAAAATTAATAACGCCTGAGGCGCTGAATGAGATCATAGAGGAGTCGAGGCGCTCCGGTGGATATCCTGAAGAATTGCTGATTGAAAGGGGTCTGCCTAAACACGAGATCCTCTTTTCCCTGGCTGAACACTATGGCTATCCATTTATTGAATATGATGAAAAGGTTGCTGCATCTTATTTCATCACACTCCATCTCGACATGGAAAGGCACAAAAAGGCACTTTGGTTTCCGATCGCCTTAAATGGAGACACGGCAAAGGTAGTTATATATGATCCGGACAGGCCGTCTATAACTGAAGAGATAAAAAAGACGCTGAAGGTCGAAAAAATAGAACCCATGATCGCCCTGCCCTCTGATATCATACGGATCATTGAAAATAGCTTTGATGTAAACCCAGGTTTTCCGCAAACAGCGGGCAGGACCCCTTTAGCAAAGGTCAGGACGTTTCTTGCCGACAGGCGCTCATTTCTCTCCTGTTACAGGACTTCACTGGCAAGAGGCAGAACAGGGCTCGCCTTTCTCAGGACCGGTATCTCATTCATTGTCATAAGCCTGACGCTTCTAAGGATATTCGGCATTAGACCTCTCTTGATAATCGAGGCCCCGCTTTTAATAACCGGTTGCGCAATGATCATAGACGGCCTCAAGTGGCATCTGCCCGCCCACAATATCGGCAGGAAGATGCTCTACTGCTCAGCCACTGAACCCACATGGGGGACAACACTGCTTGAGGTATCAAATCCAGGGGATAATCCGATATTCACCCGTACCGCACCAATCAAAGGTGCCGACAGGCTCAGGGCTGCGTGGAGAAATCTCTCGCCAGTGATGAGACGCAGATTCCTCGCCAGCGACAGGACGGACATGGCAGAGGAACGTACGGTCCTTGCCTGCTACAGAACAATCATGGCACGGGCTCGTACAGGGCTTGCCTTTGCACGCACAGGGATCGCATTCACAGGACTCGGCATCGCCCTTTTCAGACAGTTTCATGTCGGCCCTTGGACGGCCTTTGATCTCGCCTTAATCTTTACGGGTGTCATAATGGCCATAGAAGGCTTCTACTGGTATCTTCCTGGCCGGCAGGCCGGCGTAGAGGGTTTTGAATCGGTTAAAAAGGCGGGCGGCAAAACGACGATCTGGGATTTTGTCTTCCCATTACCCGTATTCAAACATACTGATACCGAATATGCGCCCATCCCGCCTGTCAAACCATCCTACTCACCTGGTATATGGGCCACCACAGGACTCGCCCTCGAAAGGACGCTCCTTGCAGACAGAAGGGGTGTGATGGCAAGGCTGCGCACCATCATGGCCCGCTCGAGAACCGGCTTGGCTTTCATAAGGACCGGCATGAGCGTGGCGTCCGTCGGACTAGGGCTTATGGTGTATTTCGGAATCAACAGTATTGCCTGGAGCATGCTGAACCTTGCGTTGATAATCATCGGTCTGATCTCCATTGCGGACGGGCTTTATTGGTACTTACCGGCAGAAAAGATAAAAAAGATGTTTCCGTACTGTTTTGGGGGGATGGAGATCACCATCCCTGATTATGGAACACCGGCGCGATTTTGGAAAAAAATAGTCTTCAGCCAATGAAAAATCCCGCTCTTACAAGAGATACAGAAAAATTTTTGTCACTTGTGGACAGTAACATGCTGACCGCAGAGGAATTGCACGCCGCAGAGTTTGCCGCCCAGGCCCGCGGCATAGACATGGAAGTCATACTTATACGTGAATATGGTCTGCCTCGCCATGTACTTCTAAAGGCCCTCTCAAACTATTACAATTGTCCTTTCATAGAATACGATGAGAGGACCCCCATACCGCCCGAACTTCTATCAGGACTGAATGAAGAAAGGCCTTCCATAACCAAGTGGTTTCCGGTCATAAAAGATGGTGACACGGTCATCATAGCGACCAATAATCCAAAAGACCCTGAGGTGTTGGACGAGGTCACCAGGTTTATCAAGGCCAAAAAATATGAATTCTGGGTGGCACTCAAGGAAGACATCGGCTGGTTCATCCAGGACTTTCTGCATGCACCGCCCGGCCAACTCATAGGGACCGAAAGGACAGGGCTTGCATATTGGCGGAACACCATGGCACATTGGAGGACAAGGCTTGCATGCTACCGGACGGACATGGCCAAGGCAAGGACCGACCTGGCATTCTTGAGATGGGGATTGGGGCTTGTAGCTATATCAAACGCGCTCATGCGCACACATAAATCAAGGTCAATATATTATTTTTATTTCTCACTGATGGCCGTCGGTCTACTGCTCGGCGCCTTCGGACTTACCGGTTATCTGAAAATAAGAAAGACGAGAATGAAGCCACCCGAACACCAGACACTCGTGGAGGTAACCGCAGCGACCCTGCATTTTCTTGAGAACTATCATTTTATCGAAGGTATCAGTACGAAGCCATCTATAAAGAAGAGCATGCTAGCGCGCCTCGGCGACTTTCTTGCTGGCCATTCCACTATTATCTATCCCTCTCCTGCGAGCAGGGAAAGGACCCACCTGGCACGCGAGAGGAACGTCCTTGCCAGCCAGAGGACCATCGCCGGTTGCTATCGCACCATATATGCCCGCGCGCGTACAGGGTTGGCATTTATAAGGACAGGCGTTTCTTTCACGAGCCTAGGGTTGGGTCTTATCAAGTATTTCGGCTTCAGCCTGTTGAGTATCTACGATGCCATGCTTGTTGTCGCTGGAATATTGATGGTGACAGATGGCCTGTTATGGTATCTTCCTGTTAGGAAAGAACAGTCCGAGATCCCAAGATGCGTAGTGCCCGATTACTAAAATAATTATGAAAGTAGAACATCGAATTGTACTGTCCAATATCTTCAATCTCAGCTTGATTGTCGTGGTAGTTTTTTTTGCCTTTCAAAACCTGAATCTTGTCCTGACGAAATTAAGATTTGTTGAGATAGCTGACGACTTGAATGCATCTTTTTTAGAGATGAGGCTGGCAGAAAAAAATTATTTCTTATATAAAGATAAACTTGCTATTGATGATATAATACTTAAGATAGATGAAACAAATTCTTCTATAAACAGCGTAAAAAAAGACATAATTAAAGCTATCAATGAAGATAATTTCACTAAGCTTGAAGCATATTTAAAAGATTATAGCGAAATTATTTCACAAATACAAAAAAATAATACTGAGAATGCAAAATTAGAAACTAAACTAAGAGAATCAGGTAGAAGGTTAAGGGAATTTTCAAGTACAATAACACATCTTGAAAGAATTCACGTAAATGAACTCATTTTAAATTCAAAAAGAATATTGTTACATTCATTCTGGATTATTCTACTTTCAAGTATAATAATAAGTCATTTAATTTCAAGAAAAATATTACAATCATTAAAACTAATAGAAAAAATGACACTATCAATATCAGAAGGGAATTTCAAGACACTAAAGGATATAAAATCAAATGACGAGTGTGGATCTGTAATCAAAGCACTTAATTTTATGGCAAATGAGCTTAGAAATCGTGAAGAACAACTTATACAATCAAAAAAATTAGCATCAATAGGCGTAATGACAGCTGGAGTTGCACATGAATTAACGAATCCACTGAATAATATTTCAATGATTGCTCAAACATATCTAGAACTCTATGATAATTTAAGTAGAAATGATAGAATAGAATTTATGAATAAAGTAGAAAGTGAAACTGATAGAATGAAGGAAATTGTAAAAAATTTCCTTGATTTTTCTAAGCCTAAAGAACCACATCTTAAACAAACTGACATCAATTTAGTTATACAAAAGGCTTACAAGCTTATGCAAAATATGCTATATATATCAAATATAGATACACAGCTTGAACTTGATGAATCTTTACCTAAAATCTTTATTGATGAAAATCAAATACAACAAGTCCTTGTAAATCTTATTACAAATGCAGCTCAGGCAATGACAAAAAATGGAAAACTCCATATTAAATCAAGTTTAGACAAAAATAAAAATTATATAGAAATATATATAACAGATACAGGAAAAGGTATACCGCCCGAGTTACTTCCACATATATTTGACCCATTCTTCACCACAAAAGGGGAAGGCGGTACAGGTCTTGGATTATCTGTAAGTTATGGAATAATAAAAAATCACAAAGGCGATATATCAGTTGAAAGTAAAGTAGGAAAAGGCACAACATTTACTATAAGATTACCAATTTATAATGGAGAAGAGGATAAGACAAATGGATAAACCAAGGATAATGGTTATCGATGATGAAAAGATAGTTTGTGACATGTCAAAACTATCGCTTGAACAGGCAGGATATGAGGTCGAAACTTTTCTAAGTGCAGAACCGGCACTCGAGAGGCTGAAAGAAAAAAAATTCGATGTAGTTGTCACTGATTACAAAATGAAAGGCATGGATGGGATGGACGTTTTGAAAACCGTGAAAAATCTCTATCCCGAGACAAAAGTCATAATGATAACCGCCTTCGCGAATCTCGAAACGGCCATAGAGGCACTGAGGGCTGATGTACATGACTTTTTCCCAAAACCGGTAAAGATAAAAGAGTTAAAGGCCTCTATAGAACGGGCGCTGAGCGGTAAATAAAAACCTGGACAGAGAGGAGGGCAGGGAATTTTTACTCCATCATGATACTGTTTCTCAATTCAAGTTTTTCTATCTTTTTCTTTAGTCTCGCCTTGTCCTTCTCATCCTTAGCTGATAAAAGTGCCTTTTCGAGCATCGAAATTGCCTTTTTATAGTTATGTCCAGCGGCGTATGCGTCGCCAAGGTGTTCGATTATAATGGGGTCGTCAGGGACAAGGGCATTGGCCTTCTCAAGATACTCTATGGCCTTTTTATAAACACCTTTTTTATAATACACCCAGCCTAAACTGTCGATTATATAGCCATCGTCAGGCTCTTTTGTGAGCGCCTTCTTGATGAGATCTTCTGCCTCGTCAAGCTTTATACCCTCTTCTGCATATGTATAGCCGAGATAATTGAGGGCAGAGACATTATCCGGCTCCAATTCTATAACCTTTTTGGCAAGCTTGACGGCCTCGTCCCTCTTGCCAAGCTTGTCTTTCAACATAACCAGCGCGAAGATTATATTTGTATTATCTACATTAGTCTTAATCTTAAGCGCATTTTCAAGCAGAGACTCTGCATCAGCAGACCTGCCGGCATCTTCATAAAGCGACGAGAGCGCCATGACCCAAGGGACGGTGCCAGGTCGTTCTTTAAGAAGGCGCTCCAGAAGCCCGATGGCCTGATCAATCTTGCCCTCTTTCTTCAAGAGAAAGGCGAGATGAGACTTCGCCTCTACAAAATTATCTTCGCCCTGTTTTATCTTATCTAAAATGCTTATGGCTGCATCCACATCACCCTTCTGCTCGTCAGCCAGAGCCATATAAAAAAGCACCTGACCGCTTTCAGGATAATCTCTTTCAAGCCCTTTAAGAACGGAAAGCGCATCGTCGTATCTTTCAAGCTGAATCAGCAGGACAGCGATCCTGAGCTTTATCCGCGGGTCGTTCTTGACCAAGGCATCGAGCTGCTTCAACCCATCAAGGGCCTCTTCATATCTCTTCTCCCTGACCAAGAGGTCGATGAGCCTCTCTCTCGCATTTGCATCACCTGGTTCCTGCTCAAGAAACGCCTTGTAACACTCTATGGCATCGGAAAAAGAACCCATCTGCTCGTAGGCATAGGCCAATTCAAGATAAAAGGCGGCAAACTGCTTGTTCAGATTAAGACCCTTCTTTAAGTATTCAATGGCCTTGGAATAATCCTTCTCGTCTCTGTAAAGTGCACCGAGGTAATAATATGCAAGAAACGACCTAGTCCCGCCCGTCTGGGCCAATTTTTTGAATGCCTCTTCGGCCTTTACAAGATCATTCGACTGCGCGTAAATCGACCCTTGGAGAAATAGGGCGTCCTGATAGCCTGGATCGGTCTTCAAAACCCCGTCAAGGATAGACAAGGCGGCATCATAATCGCCCTGTGCCGCATGACAACGCGCCAGCATAACCTTCAGCCCGAGATCATCTGGATCCATATCTATCGCCTTTTCAGCCCATTTCTTGCATCGATCAAAATCACCCATTTGAAAAACAGTCTCGGCCAACTCCTTGACTATAGCCACAGATCCAGGGTCCATTTTAAGGGCCTGCTCGAGATGATTTACTGCCGCGTCAAAACGCCCCTCCTGCCTTTCAATGGTGGCCTGCATATAAGATGCATAAGCCGCCTCTTTCAATGTAGCCCTCTCGCCGCCCATTGCGTCAGCGGAGAAAAACAGGGCCATGGCAGGCAAAATCAGACAATATAAGATCATTTTATGTAGATTCACGCCTCGCCTATCCCTTCAGGGTAAGATTCGATATCTTTCACCCTATCTTTTAGATATTGCTGCACCTTTTTCTTCAACCTCGACTCTATCTGCCTCACCCTTTCCCTTGAAACACCAAACTTCTCCCCGAGCTCCTGCAATGTAGCCGGCTCGTCGGTAAGCATACGTCTCTCGAAGATTATCCTTTCTTTGCCCTTCAGCGTATCCTTCAGATCTGCCAGGTGTTTTCTCAGGTGTCCTAACATCTCCTCTCTCGCAAGTCTAGATTCGACTGAAGCGTCACGGCTAGGCAGAAAATCAAGATGACTGTCGTCCGAATCGTCCTGGACCGGCGCATCAAGAGACACCTCCCATGAACCCATCCGCTGCTCCATGTCTATGACCTCCTGCTCCGAGACGCCAAGACCCTCCGAGATGAGTTTCGGTACCGGCTCAAAACCAAGGGCGGAGATACGCTCCCTTTCTTTATTCAGGTTATAGAACAGCTTCCTCTGTGCCTGCGTCGTCCCAATCTTCACAAGACGCCAATTGTCCATGATAAATTTCAATATATAGGCCTTGATCCAGAAGGATGAATAATATGAAAACTTTACACCCTTGTAGGGATCGAATTTCCTGACCGCCTGCATAAGCCCTATGCTTCCTTCCTGGATCAGGTCCATGAAATTTTGCATCCAAAACTTCTGAAAGTCCAGGGCTATCTTTACCACCAATCTTAGATTCGCAGTTATAATCCTTGATGCAATATGCGGGTCGCGGGTCTCATAATATAATTTGGTGAGTTTTTCCTCCTCCTCCCTGGTCAAAAGGGGATAGCGGCTTATCTCGCCGAGATACATCTGAAGCGGGTCCATCTCATCCGACGCCACAACGCTGCCTTGAACATCGAACCTCAGCGCCGGCAAATTCGTTCTGTCACCCTTAGTGTCTGATGTCTTTGTCTTATCAACCATTGCTACCAGCCATAAAATTTATTTAAAATTATTTTACAACAAAGACCTGGATTCTCCAAAAGAAATAAAATGCACCTGCTAAAAAACAATACTACTAAAAAGACAAGGGAAACGGCCGTAAAAGAAAAGGGATACAAGCCCTGCCTATCTAAACCAGATTGAGCTAAAACTCGGCGGGGAGCCCCTTTACCCTGGCCCGGGTGAAGACGGGCCCGTCCTTACAGACATAAACAGGGCCTATATTGCAGTGACCACATACGCCAAGGCCGCACTTCATGCGGTTTTCAAGCGATAGATAGACCTGTTCGTCTTGCCAGCCGATCTTTTCAAGGGGCGGCATAGTAAACTTGATCATTATAGGCGGGCCGCAGATGAGCGCCGCGGCGTTTTGAGGCGAAGGCGCCACCTTCTCCGTTATGGTCGGAACAAAACCTACAAGCCCTGTCCACCCTGGGGCCTCCCGATCGATCGTCACATATAGATCCAGATCATCCCGATCGGCCCAGAGAGCGAGTTCGTCACGGTACAGGAGCATCCCAGGGGTCCGCGCCCCATAGATGACCGTGATCTTACCATAGTCATCTCTGTGCTCAAGCAGGTAAACAAGTGTGGCCCGAAGGGTCGTAAATGCAAAACCGCCCGCTATAATGAGTATATTCCTGCCCTTTAGCAAGCTATCCACCGGAAACCCGTTCCCAAGCGGACCGCGGATGCCTATCCTTGCCCCCTTGTCAAGCTGGTGAAGGACGGTGGTGACCACACCAGCCCTGTTCACTGTAAAAAGAAGCGCATCTTTCTCGGTGGGCGATGAGGCGATACCGATAGGTATCTCGCCCTTCCCGGCGATGGAGAGCATTGCGAATTGACCCGGGATATGGTGCCAAACGGCCCTTGCCAGCTCGTCTTCAAGCACGAGCCTGAATGTCTTCAGGTTTCCATCCTCGGTCTCGATCTTTATATCGTCTATGCGCGCAGCATATGGAATATACGGATTTTTTGTCATCTCTTACTCCATACCCACAAGGTCATGGATGACCTCGCGGATATCGATATTAACCGGACACTCGCGAATGCAGCGCCCACATCCCACGCAAGAGACAAAACCAAAGCGGTCAGGGAAGTATTTGAGCTTGTGCATGAAGCGGTTTCTCACCCTCTTTAGCGCCTCACCCCTTGGGTTGTGACCAGAGGCATGGAGGGTAAAAAGCGGAAACATACATGAATCCCAACAACGAATACGGCGTCCCTGCCCGCAGATTATCTCATCCTGGATATCAAAGCAATAACAGGTGGGACAGAGGAAGGTACAGGCCCCGCAGTTTATACAGGATTCGGAGAGAGGCTGCCATATATCTCTATTATATAGGGACGTCATGTCTTTGGACCTCAGGACCTCATCCAGCCTTGAGATCTGCCCTTCGGCCGTATCGACAGCAGATCTTAACGCCCTTAAGCAGGCAATGTCTTCATTGGTTGCATCCCCTTTCCCATCAGCCGCCTTTAATAAAAGGTCTTCCCCCTTGTGTGTTAGCACCTCGGCGACAAGGCCGTCATCCATCTCTGTGATAAGTATATCCAGGCCATCGGTCCCATATGGTGAACCACCTACCAATCTGCAAAAACAGGTGCTACACTGAGTCCCGCAAGAAAACCCGACTATCACGGTCCGTTCAAGAAGCGCCCTGAAATATGGATCCCCCTCAAACGGCATGGCATTCAACATAATACTTCTGGCATCGCACGGCCTCACCCCGAAAAGCACCCGCCGCCCGTCGACATCGATCGTTTCAGCCCTCGGCAACCACGCATCCTGGTCCGTATGTCTGGCAGAAAAGGTGAGGATAATCTCGGGCTGGGGAAAGAAAAAGGTCTTTATCGGGGTCTTCGGCGCGCCGGCAGGTATCTCAAGCGCATCGGAAATATTTGCTTTATTGATACGCAACCATGTCTTTTGCCCTTTTGCTTCATCTTTAATCAGGCCATAGGACTCAAATTCACTCGCCCAGGCCAAAAGCCAGCCAGAAAGCCCGTCTCTATCAATCTTAACAGCCCTCATGCCTTGTTCTTCTCCTTGATTATCACAAACCCCTGCGGGTCATCAGGCCTGTAGGTGACAAGCGGGGGCTGAATCAACGGATCAAGCCCGGCCTCGACGCCAAAGAGTTCAAATACATCTTTTTCGAGCTTCTTGGTAAAGAGCCTCATTTTTATGCCCATGGGACAGGCGCTCTCACACGCCCCACAGTCGGTGCAGCGCCCTGCGCAGTGAAAGGCTCTAAGTATGTGAAAGAGCGCGGTATCCGTGGGATCTATCGACTTTCCAACCCACTGGGGCCTTGAATCGTCCACAAAGCATGTCGGGCAATAACAGAGCGGACAGGCGTTTCTGCAGGCATAGCAGCGGATACATGAGGCTATCTCGTTTTTAAACCAGGCCCAGCGCTCATCCACTGTCATGGCCTCAATCACTTCTATCTGGGCGAAGCGGTCATCGGCCTTTCTGTTTGAATCAGGCCCTATCTTATAGTCGAATATTACTGGATCGGGATGAACACAGCTCTTGCAATTGTCCCGTACCACTGACCAGCGGTCTATTTCAAGCCCATAATCGCTGCCTGAGATCTTAAGCGTATGTTCACCTTCCTCAACCTTAAAGATCTCGCGGCCACCGGTCATGGCCATGACCTTCTTTCTGTCCACCATACCGCGGCTTGAGACCCCAAGGATCACAAGCCTTTTGCGGTCCACCTGCCTTTCCTGCATCTGGACCACGATATTTCTAGACCAGCAGCCTGTAGCCACCACCCCGACCTTTGGAAGCGGGCCGGCAGGTACAGGGTCTCTGAGGCCCCTCGGCGGCTCAAGGGACTTTAAAAGGCTTGGCAGGTAGTTTGCAAGGTTCATGACACAAAAGCTGTTCCAAACGAACCTTTCTGCATCCTCAGGCCTCCTTGCAACAAAAGGCCTCAAAGTCATAGGGATGCTTCCTTCAATAAATCCCAGGAAGACCGCTACCTCGCCGGATGAGAGGAGTTCAGCGGCCTTAGCCCTGATTCCTTCTGTAATTTCCGCGTTTGTATGAGACATGGCCGCCTACCCACCAATTCCTTTCACTAACCTCTTTTGAGGCCCGAGGGCCTTCACGAGCCCGGTCACCTCCTTCACCACATCAGCGAACTGCCCGCCTTCAGAGGCGGAGACCCATGAGAAATTGACCCTGCCAGGCTCTATGCCGATAAATTCAAGAAAATTCTTAAACAGGGCAAAACGGCGCCTCGCATATAAGTTGCCACTTATATAGTGGCAGTCGCCTGGGTGACAACCGGACACCAACACCCCGTCGGCACCGGCCTTCAGGGCATCGAGGATCATATTCGGCGAGATGCACCCCGAACATGGAACCCTAATTATCCTGATGCTAGGCGGATACTGAAACCGGCTTACCCCGGCAAGATCAGCCCCTGCATAGCTGCACCAGTTGCACAAAAAGGCGACGATCCTTGGCTCCCAATCTACAGATGCTATCTCCCTGCAGGCCATCGTCGGCTTTAAAAGCTCATATCCCATGAATGATAAGCACCTTCCATATCGGCAGTGACAAGCATCTTACCAAACATCCGCCATATCCATCGCGGATTCTATCGCGGCCATTATCTGCTCGTTGCCTAGATTTTTAACGCTTACGGCACCAGAACGGCAAGAGGCCGCACACGCCCCGCAGCCCTTGCACAATCCGATATCGACCACAGCCCTACCTGTATCTTGGTCTATATTGATAGCCGCATACGGACAGATCTGGGTACAGACCGCGCATCCAGTACACTTAGCCGTATCCACATATGCGGTCATGGACTCAACCGACACGGCGTCTCTCGAAAGTATAGTAACGGCACGGGCTGCAGCGGCCTTTGCCTGGGCGATGGATTCATCCATCGGCTTTGGATAGTGGCAAAGACCTGCAAGAAAGACCCCTTCTGTGGCAAAGTCCACGGGCCTCAGTTTCATGTGCGCCTCAAGCAAAAACCCATCCTGATCCATGGCGCATTTAAAAAACCCGGCAAGCCCGCCCGCGTCATCACGCGGGACCACGCCGGAGGCAAGCACCAGGAGATCAGGATGGAACATCACGGGCCTATCAAGGATCATGTCATGGGCCTTGACCACAAGCCTTCCGCCGTCATCACTCACCTCTGGGAGGTGATCGAGGTCGTAGCGGACAAAAATGATCCCCTTTGCCCTGGCCTCTTCATACAATCGCTCGCGCATCCCATAGGTGCGGATATCGCGATAGAGCATGAATATTGCCATCTCAGGGTTCAGCTCTTTGAGTTTCAACGCCTGATCTATGGCATGCGTGCAACAGACACGGCTGCAATAGGGACGCTCAGGCACCCTTGAACCCACACAGTGTATGAAAACGGCCTGCGAAAGCCCATTCAAGCCCTCATCAGCTGCTATAAAACGCCTGTCAAGCTCCAGGAGCGTATGCACCGCAGGATGCCTGCCATAAAGGTAATTCCATTTGCCCTCCCTTGGCTTAAAGGACTCTCCGCCGATTGCAATTATGGCCACGCCGTGCTCAATGACGCTTCCGTCGGAAAGGCTCGTCTTGAACCTGCCCACAGAGCCGAACGCCTCTGTTACAGTAGATTTAAGATGAAGTTCTATATTGGGGTGAGAAGAGACAGTCTTTGCAAGCTCCTCAAGATAGGGCTGGACCTCAAATCCCTGCCATGTGCGATAAAACTTCCTTGCATGACCCCCAAGCCTGTCTTTACGCTCGACTATAAAGACCTTGAAACCTTGGTCCGCGATCGCAACGGCTGCAGTCATGCCCGCTACGCCTGCACCCACCACTAGCGCCGATTTTGTAACCGGAACGCTGCTATAAGGCAAGGGCCCATCCCCCCTCACCTTTGCAACCGCCATCCGGACGAGGTCCATGGCCTTTCGTGTGGCCTTTTGAGGTTCATCCCTGTGAACCCACGAATCCTGGTCACGGATGTTGGCCATCTCAAAGAGGTGCTTGTTGATCCCTGCCTCCCTCAGGGTCTCCTGAAAGAGGGGTTCATGGGTTCGAGGGCTGCACGACGCCACCACCACGCGGTTCAGGCGCTCCCTGCGGATAGTCTCCGCCATCTGGTTTATGGTGTCCTGCGAGCAGGTAAAGAGGTTGTCCTGTGCGAATACAACGCCGGGAAGCCCGCGGGCATACTCGGTAACGGCCTTCACGTCCACGACGCTTGCTATATTAATACCACAGTGGCAGACAAAGACCCCGATCCTTGGCGGTTCAGGGCGCACATTACGCTCGGGCGGAAATTCCTTTGCCTTTGTCTCAGTCCATCTAGCGGGCGAAAGAAGCCTTCCTGCCTCAAGTGCGGCGGCGCTTGCCTCCATGACCGACTGGGGGATATCCTTTGGCTCCTGGGCGGCCCCGCACACAAAGACCCCTGGACGGCTCGTAGAGACAGGGGAGAACGGCGAAGTAAGCACAAAGCCGTCTTTATTGAACCCAACCCCGAGCCTGTCTATGAGGGCGACGGCCTCATGATTCAATTCCATCCCCACAGACAAAACCACAAGGTCAAATTCCTCCTCGCACATCCTGCCGGCCTCATCGGCATAGCGGATCAATAGAGTGCCTTCGTCTGCAGGTATAACGCTGTGCACCTTTGATCTGTGGAATCTAACCCCTTCTTGTACAGCGCGATTGTAATAGGCCTCAAAACCCTTGCCGTGGGTACGTATGTCCATGAAAAATATATGTGCATCTAGTGCACCGCCAGCATGTTCCCTTGCGATAAGCGCCTGTTTTATGGCGTACATGCAGCAGACGGACGAACAGTAGCCGCGACAGGCCCTGTTCGTATCCCTAGAACCAACACACTGAAGCCAGGCTATGCGCCTTGGTTCTTTCCCGTCAGAAGGCCGTTCCATGCGCCCCAAACATGGCCCGGAAGGACTTAGTAGTCGTTCAAACTCCATGGCCGTGACCACGTTTGGAATACGCCTATAACCTGTAAAATCAAGTCCTGACGGATCAAACAGGGAAAACCCAAGGGCCAAGACCACAGAGCCCACTTCAAACACATGATCTTTCGGGACGTCATCAAAATTGATCGCCCCTGCCGGACATACATTTGCACACGCCCCGCAACGGCCAGGCCTCTTGAGCCAGATGCATTCATCCGGATCAATGGCGTATTTGAGTGGCACGGCCTGCGGATACATGAGATACACAGCCTTTCTCTCGGAAAGGCCCATATTAAACCCATTTTTTGTCTTTTTGGGGCATTTTTCAGCACACAGCCCACATGCTATGCACTTGGTTGTATCCACATATCTTGGATGTTGCCGGACAACGGCCTTGAAATCCCCTGGCTCGCCATCTAGACTTATAAGTTCGGAAAGCGTAAGGAGATTGATATTCAGATTGCGCCCGCACTCAACGAGCTTTGGAGATAGTATGCAGGCCGAGCAGTCGTTTGTAGGAAATGTCTTGTCAAGCTTGGCCATAGCCCCGCCTATCGCAGGACGCCGCTCAACCAGATGCACATAATAGCCGCTCTCCGCAAGATCCAGCGCGGCCTGAACCCCTGCAATCCCCCCGCCAACCACAAGCACAGATCCCCTGGGATTCATCAGCATCACCTCTTAAGCGCCCTTACTATCCAGTTCCAAAGATGGGTAGTTTGCCAGCCGCCGCCATAAAAATCGCAGATATCTTTTATTTGGGTGTGACAGTTATGGCACGGCGTTATTACCACATCAGCCCCAGTCTTTTTCAGCTGCTCGAACTTGACCTTGCCGTACTCCCTACGGTTCTTTGCAAACCCGGACTGAAGCGCCCCGCCTCCCCCGCCGCAGCAGTAGTTGTTGGATCTGTTGGGCCATACCTCTATGAAATTTGCCTCGCCTGCAACCTGCTTCACGACAAATCTAAGGTCATCGGCCACTGCATCTCCAAGGCCCTGCCTGACGAGCTTACATGGGTCTTGCACTGTAAACTTAAGACCATCTTTGTTCCATGACGAATCTACTTTGAGCCTCCCCTCCCTTATCCATTTGGCGTAAAGGCTTATAATGCTCAAAAATTCAAACCTGTGCGAGATGTTGAACCTGCGCAACCCCTCCAGGGTCGCATAAAACATATGGCCTCACTCGGTGTTTATGTAATATCGGCACCCGAGGGCGTCGACCACCTCGGCCTGCTTGCGTACCGTCATCTCCCAGTCCTTGGCGTCACCAGTAAAAAGGCAGTAGTTTGCCCCATCCCACCACTTTGAGGAATAGGTCCAATCGATCCCTGCGGCATGCAATATCTTCCAGAGAGGGACCATCTCTTCTGGCTCGACCGTCGGCTCCTTTGCGTTCTGATTGAGGTAATATTCAGCGCCCGCCTTGTCTATCGGCGCATTGATATCCGCCCATTCAGGCTCATTCTGGCGCACCTCTTCAAGCACATCCCTCACCACCCAGACAAAATCTTCATTGGGGATACCCGTGCTATTGGTTTCCTTTTGAAGATCGCATGAACGCTGTAGGTTTCTGGGCCGCTCATCCCTCGGCCTCATGCCGCGGATCTCATAGACTATGCGTCCAACATCTATGCCCATCGGACACACATACCTGCACCTCTGACACATGGTGCAGGTATATATCCAATTGGTCTTTAAAATTTCATCATCCTGGCCTAGGACCAGAAGCCGCAGGAATTTCCGTGGGTCAAGACCATCGATGCCGGTTGCAGGACAACCGCTCGCACAAAGACCGCACGTCAAGCAGTAATCGATCCTGGCGTCCGGAACTGAGCGCTCTATCCGCCCCTTGACCCAGGCCCTGAGCCTAACAATATCCAACGGTTTCTCGTCCGGCATAAATCATCCTCTTTTAAGCGCTGCAAAGACTATTGTATTTGTTTTTACTACTTCTTTGTCCTACATATTGTCAATTCTTTCAATGCCTGATATCGGCGGATTAGGCTAGATTTTTATCAAAATCAGGCCAAAGATATATTTTATTTCTTTAATATTGATATATTGCACAAGACCAAACACCACTTGACACAAAACCTCAAGACCAGTAAGAATAAACCACTTTTAAAGACCTCTGTGGTGGGCGTAGTTCAACGGTTAGAGCGTCGGGTTGTGGCCCCGAAGGCTATGGGTTCGAATCCCATCGCTCACCCCAAACAAGACCAAACAGTTTTTTTCAAGAAAAGAGCTTTCTTCATTCATTCATTATTCTTGCATGGATAAAATCCATTTTTGCATTACAATGCCTTCTTTATAAGCTCCAGTTTTAAACCCACTACAACTATATGATTGTACCTGCGGGCCTACAGTGCAGAATGAGACGAAAATAGCGCAACATGGTCGCTCTCTGCTCACTGAACTGAACAGAAGCGCCTAAGGTCTCATACCACAGAAAGGTGAAACCCCCGGAGGAAGGTTTGACATGGAAAACGGCCAATTGACTTGGATCACCAATTTCATCTGGGGCATCGCCAACGATGTGCTGCGCGACCTCTACGTGCGCGGCAAGTACCGTGACGTCATTCTCCCGATGACGGTGCTGCGGCGTCTCGATGCGGTGCTGGAGCCCACCAAGCAGGCGGTGCTCGACATGAAGGCATCGCTCGACAAGTCAGGGATCGTGCACCAGGAAGCTGCCCTGCGACAGGCCGCCGGTCAAGCCTTCTATAACACCTCCCCCTTCACGCTACGCGACCTCAAGGCGCGTGCCAGCCGCCAGCAACTGGAGGCGGATTTTCGCGCCTACCTGGATGGCTTCTCGCCCAACGTGCAGGAGATCATCGACAACTTCGAGTTCCGCAACCAAATCCCCCGCCTGGCCAAAGCCGACGCCCTGGGCACGCTCATCGAGAAGTTCCTCGACCCGTCCATCAACCTAAGTCCCTACCCTGTGCGGGGCAGCGACGGCACCGTCCGGCTACCCGGCCTCGACAATCATGCCATGGGCACCATCTTCGAGGAGCTGGTGCGCCGCTTCAACGAAGAGAACAACGAGGAGGCCGGCGAACACTGGACCCCACGGGACGCCGTGAGGCTGATGGCCCGCCTGATCTTTGAGCCAATCGCCAACCAGATCGAATCCGGCACCTACCTGCTCTACGACGGCGCCTGCGGCACCGGCGGGATGCTCACGGTGGCCGAGGAAACCCTGTTGCAACTGGCGAAAGAGCGTGGCAAACAGGTCTCGGTGCATCTTTTCGGCCAGGAGATCAACGCCGAGACCTACGCCATCTGCAAAGCCGACCTTTTGCTCAAGGGCGAGGGCGATGCTGCTGACAACATCGTCGGCGGACCGGAGCATTCGACCCTCTCCAACGACGCCTTCCCCGGCCGCACCTTCGACTTCATGCTCTCCAATCCGCCCTACGGGAAGAGTTGGAAGAGCGACCTGGAACGCATGGGCGGCAAGGCTGGCATCAGGGACCCGCGCTTTGTCGTGCAGCACCGGCCTGCCTGCCGCGCAGAGCACGGCGCAGGCAGGGGCGAGGAGCTCTCGCTCGTCACCCGCGTGAGCGACGGCCAGATGCTGTTCCTGGTGAACATGCTCTCCAAGATGAAGCACGACACCCCGCTCGGCAGTCGCATCGCCGAGGTGCACAACGGCTCGTCGCTGTTTACGGGGGACGCCGGCCAGGGCGAGAGCAACATCCGCCGCTGGATCATCGAGAACGACTGGCTCGAGGCGATCGTCGCCCTGCCGCTCAACATGTTCTACAACACCGGTATCGCCACCTACGTCTGGGTGCTCACGAACCGCAAGCCCGAGCACCGCAAAGGCCGCGTGCAGCTCATCGACGCCACGCAGTGGTACAAGCCCCTGCGCAAAAACCTGGGCAAGAAGAACTGCGAGCTGTCCGAAGAGGACATCCGCCGCATTGTTGATACCTTCCTCAAATTCGAGGAGACCGACCTGCCTGCCGCGCAAGCCGATAGCGCAGCGCAGGCAGGGCAGTCCAAGATCTTTCCCAACGCGGCCTTTGGTTACTGGAAGGTGACGGTGGAGCGCCCCCTGCGCCTGAAAGGCATCGCCCCCGAGCGCGCCTACACCCCCAAGGAGATCAAGGCGCTTCGGGAAACGGCCGAGCGCGCCGAAGATGCGCCGCCGGTGATCAAGAAAATCCACAAACCTGGCACCGCGCCCGATCCGCTGCGCGGCCTGTTCGAGGTTACCATTCACGGCAAGCCGCGCGTGGTGGAGTACGAGCCGGACACCGAACTGCGCGATACCGAGCAGATCCCCTTCCTCGAATGCCCGGCCTGCCATCAACCGGGCTACTTGCCGAGCCTGGAAGACCAGCGCACGGCCATCGAGACCTTCCTGCGCCGCAAGGTCCTGCCCTATGCGGCGGACCTGCCTGCGCCGTGCTCGCCGCGGCAGGCAGGTGCCTGGTACGACCCAGCGAGCGTCAGGATCGGCTACGAGATCAGCTTCAACCGCTACTTTTACAAGCCAAAGGCCCTGCGGTCTCTGAAAGAAATCCGCGCGGATCTTCTGGCGGTGGAGCAGGAGGCGGAAGGGTTGTTGGTGGAGATTTTGGGGGGAACGAAACATGAATAAGCCGATCTGGCCCTATCCCGGCTCGCGCTGGTGGAAGTTCGACTTCCACACCCATACGCCGGCATCAAGAGATACGTACTGGGCGAGAAACAACATTAATCTGTCGCCAGAAGAGTGGTTACTCGAGTACATGCGCGCCGAGATCGATTGCGTGGCCGTTACGGATCATAATAGCGGGGCGTGGATCGACGATCTCAAAAAGGCCTATGCGAATATGAAGGCGCAAGCCGAAGCCGGCAACCCGCCCGAAGGCTTCCGCAAGTTGACAATCTTCCCAGGAGTGGAAATCTCAGTACAGGGCGGCATTCATCTATTGGCGATTTTCGAACCTGACGCCAAGACCGGCGACATCGATACATTGCTTGGCAAAGTGGACTACAATGGTTCCAAAGGCGACAGCGACGGCGTTACCAGGAAAGGTATCGCAGCGGTTTTAGAAGCCATTTTAGAAAGTGGAGCTATTCCCATCCCTGCACATGCAGATGCAGACAAGGGTTTGCTGGCTGTTAGACCTGGCACCCAGAAAAGTCGCATTGATGCAAACACCGTTCGCCAAGCGCTGGATGTAGAGGGCGTTCTCGCTGTGGAATGGGTCGATTCGAATAAGAAGGACTATCTCACTTGCGTAAAAAAACAAGCCAAGAAACTCACGAGAATACTCGGTAGCGACTGCCACACCTTTCATGGCAACGCAGTCCCCGGCAGCCGCTACACCTGGGTCAAGATGGCCAAGCCCACGCTGGATGGCCTAAGGCTTGCGCTGCTGGATGGGAACGGCGTTTCGATCCGCCGCAGTGACGAGGGCACGTTCGACCCCTTCAAGACACCCGCTCATTTCATCACTGCTATTGAGATTGGCAGTGCCCGCTATATGGGAAACGGTCAGGCCGAGCGGATCGAGCTTACACCTTTCTACAACGCCCTGATCGGTGGGCGTGGAACCGGAAAATCCAGCTTCGTTCACGCCTTGCGCCTGGCCTATGGACGCAACGACGAGCTGAACAGCCTAAGCGGCAATGCAGAGCCTTTGCGTCAATTCGAATCCTTCCGCAAGGTGCCTAAAGCGCGCGATGACGAAGGTGCGCTACGTGTGGAGACCGAGATTTGTGCGGAGCTAATGCGCGAAGGGCAACTGTCCAGGCTACGCTGGCAGAACCCCGGATCACCACAAATCATAGTCGAAGAGAAGGACGCGAACGGGACTTGGTGCGAGTCAGGAAGCCAGGCTGTTAATCCCGAGCGCTTCCCAATCCGCCTTTTCTCCCAGGGCCAGATTGCGGCCATGGCGGGTGAAAGCCGTCAAGCGCTCCTGTCCGTGATCGACGAGGCAGCCCAGGTCGGAAAACTCAAACGAGAATTTGAAGAGGAAAAACGCAGCTTTCTCACCCAGCGGGCGCGCCTTCGCGAGCTGGAAGGAAAGCTTGCCGACCGTCACGAGGTAGAACGAAGGTTACATGAGGTGGTTAGGAAACTCGACGCTTTTGCCCAGGCACATCATGCCGAGGTCCTGAAGGCCCATGCGCATGCCCAGAATCAGCGAAGAGAGGTCGAGCAACTCCTTAAACAAATGCACGCGCTGCCTGAGCGGATTGAAGATGTCGCGCGAGACCTCATCCTTGACGACTGGTCTTCTGGCGTTTTTGATGACGCGAGTGATGCGGACGTACTTGAGTGGCGCAAGAAGGCAGATGACGCCGTGCAGCAAGTGCGGCAAGCCCTTGAGCAAGCAAGCAGTGCCTTGGCCGAAAATGCGCGACTGCTCGAACAAGACCCACTGCTCGCCGTCTGGCGTAAGCGCACCGACAAGGCTCAGGCAGATTTCGAAGACTTGCAGAAATCCTTGGCCGCGCAAGGCGTGAACGACCCACAAGCCTTCGGACAGCTGGTGCAGGAGCGTCAGTACCTCGAGGCACAGCTCAAGCGCCTCGATCAGATCAAGGCAGAGCGGGACACGCTCGAAGAGGCGATCGCCGCGCAATGGCAAAAAGTCGTGGAAGCGCGCGAGGCCATCACGTCAACGCGAGCAGAATTCGTCAAGAAAACGCTGGACGGCAATCCCTACGTGCGCATCGAAGTCGTGCCTTTCGGCTTCGACGCGCGTGTAATCGAGCGCAGCCTGCGCGAGCTTCTCGAGGCCACGGATGATCGGTTCGAAAACGACATCTTGGCGATGGCCGCGGCGGGCAATCCCACGGGTGGCCTGGCCTTCAAGATCGCCCAAGCAGATGACCGCAAGGCAGCTCTGGATAGTTCAAAGAAACAACTGCAGACAATCGCAGATGCATTTGGCGGCCACTTCAAGAACTACCTCAAAAAGAAACTGGAGAGGCCTGAGTTTGCCGACCACATCCAATGCTGGTTCCCCGAAGACGATCTGCGCATCCAGTACAGTCGCAGGGCCGACGGCACCGACTGGGCGGCCCTCACCCAGGGATCGCAGGGCCAGCGCTCGGCGGCACTGCTTGCTTTCTTGCTCGCGTTCGGCGAGGAACCTTTGGTTCTTGACCAGCCCGAGGACGATCTGGACAATCATTTGATTTACGACCTCATCGTCCGCCAAATCCGCGAAAGCAAGCTGCGCCGGCAACTCGTCATCGTAACTCACAATCCCAATATCGTTGTCAACGGCGACGCTGAGCTGGTGCACGTGCTCGACTTTCGAGGCGGGCAATGCCGTGTGGTCGAGCGCGGTGCACTTCAGGAGAACTCGGTACGCGAAGAGGTCTGCCGCGTGATGGAAGGCGGGCGCGACGCCTTCGAGCGGCGCTGGAAGCGCCTGGGAAGGAGGGTGTGAAATGTTTACGACACCCAGAGAATTGATCGACAAAAACCCCTCTCTAGAGGGACTACCAAGAAACACTGGCCTGAAGCCCTACCCCGCCTACAAAGACTCCGGCGTGGAGTGGCTCGGCCAGGTGCCGGAGCATTGGGAGGTGGTGGCCGGGCGTACGGTGTTTCGTCAAATCAATGACCGTGGTCATCCTGACGAGCAGATGCTGTCGGTAACCATCACACGCGGCGTACTGCGTCAGGCAGACTTGCTCGCGGACAGTTCCAAGAAAGACTCCTCGAACGAGGACAAGTCCAACTACAAACTCGTTCAACCGGGTGACCTGGTGTACAACAAAATGCGTGCCTGGCAGGGGGCGGTGGGCGTCTCGGCTTACCGGGGGATCGTGAGCCCGGCTTACATCGTCCAGCGGCTAAGGAGCGCCGAGAACTTGCCCCGCTACATGCACTTTCTTCTTCGTACACCCCTTTTCGCTTCGGAGGCCGAGCGATGGTCGTATGGCATCACTTCGGATCAGTGGAGTCTGCGAGCAGAAGAATTCAAGTGTATCTACTTCTCACTTCCCCCCCCTCTCCGAACAAACCGCCATCGTCCGCTTCCTCGATTACATGGACCGGCGGGTTCGGCGCTACATCCGCGCCAGGCAGAAACTGATCAAACTGCTGGAGGAGTACAAGCAGGCCCTCATCCACCGCGCCGTCACCGGGCAGATCGATGTCCGCACCGGCAGGCCCTATCCGGCCTACAAGCCCTCCGGCGTGGAGTGGCTGGGCCAGGTGCCGGCGCATTGGGAGGTGCGACGGCTGAAAACGATATGCAGAATGAAGGCTGGAGAAAACATCACTAACCAGTCAATCGAACCATCAGGCGATTTCCCAGTTTACGGCGGTAATGGAATTCGAGGTTACACGTCTGGCTTCACTCATCAAGGTGAATTCATATTGATTGGTCGCCAGGGGGCGCTGTGTGGCAATGTCCATCTGGTCCAAGGGCGATTTTGGGCTTCTGAGCACGCTGTCGTTGTTTCACCCTATGGTGGTCACGACCTTCAGTGGTTTGCTGGATTACTCCAGGCCATGAACTTGAATCAATATTCGATGGCGGCTGCGCAACCCGGACTTTCAGTTGAGCGTGTTCTGAATCTCTGGGCACCAGTACCGCCTGCTGAAGAGCAAAGGCGCATTGCTGAATATGCCATGTTCGCCACGTCGCGGATTAGGAGCGCCATTGCCGCCGCTCGCCGCGAAATCGAACTTCTGCGCGAATACCGCGAGCGCTTGATTGCCGATGTGGTCACCGGCAAGGTGGATGCGAGAAGTGTGAAGTGTGAAGGGGGAAGTGTGAATGAGGAAAATGAGCAAGGAGAGATGGAGTGGGAATCGCAAAATGAGGATGACGAAGCGGAGGATGAACTCGAAGGAGAGATGCGCGAGGCTGACACGGACGAGGGGGTATGATGGAAAAGCCCACGAACATTCAGGAACGAGCGTTTGATTTCGCGGTGCGTGTGGTGAAGCTGTGCATCCACTTGGACGGTCAACCCGGTGTTCCGCGAACCCTGTCAAACCAGTTGTTGCGCTCGGGAACCGCAATTGGCGCAAATCTGGAAGAAGGCATCGGCGCTCAATCCGAAGCAGACTATCTGACCAAAGTCTCCATCGCCTGCAAAGAGGCCCGCGAAACGCTCTTCTGGCTCAAGTTGCTGGCCGCAACAGAGATCGTGCCGCAGGACCGTCTGGCTGGAATCACCGATGAATGCAATCAACTCGTCGCCATTCTTACGGCGACGGCCAAACATCTAAAGGAGCGGCGCCATGGCTAATCACACTTCACACTTCACACCGCACACTTCACACTTTTCGGAAACCAGCGAAGCCGGGCTTGAAACCCTGATCTGCCGGACGCTCACGGGCAGTGACTGCACGCCCCGGCCTGCCGGTTCCTCGGCGGTCCTGGCCGAGGCGACGGCGTCCTACGGGGGTGTGGGTTGGCTCCCCGGCGATCCGTCCGATTACGACCGGGAGTACTGCGTCGATCTGGTTCAGCTTACGGCCTTTCTGCGTTCGACGCAACCGGAGGTTGCCGATGCGCTCGATCTCAACAACGACAGCCCCACGCGGCGCAAGTTTCTGGCGCGCCTCCAGGGCGAGGTGAGCAAGCGCGGGGTGGTGGACGTATTGCGCAATGGGATTCAGCACGGGCCTTACCGCATCGAGCTCTTCTACGGCACGCCTTCCCCCGGAAACGAGCAAGCGCGGGCGCTCTATGAGCAGAACCGCTTCACCGTCACGCGCCAGCTCCGCTATAGCCGCGACGAGACGCAGCGGGCGCTGGATTTGGTGCTCTTTATCAACGGCTTACCGGTTTTCACCTTCGAGCTCAAAAACCGCCTCACCAAACAGACGGTGCATGACGCCATCGAGCAGTACAGGCGCGACCGCAACCCGCGCGAGAAGCTATTTGAATTGGGCCGCTGCGTGGCGCACTTCGCCGTGGACGAAAACGAGGTGTGGTTCTGTACGCACCTTGCGGGCAAGGCGTCTTGGTTTCTGCCTTTTAACAAGGGATGGAACGACGGCGCGGGCAATCCTCCCAATCCGCAGGGGCTCAAGACCGATTACCTCTGGCGGGAGATACTCACCCGCGAGAGCCTGACCGACATCCTTGAAAACTACGCCCAACTCGTTGAGGAGAAAGACCTCAAGACCGGCAAGAAACGGCGACGGCAGATCTTCCCCCGCTATCACCAGCTCGACGTGGTGCGAAAACTTTTGGCGGACGCGGCGGCGCACGGCGCAGGGCGGCGGTATCTCATCCAGCATTCCGCCGGCAGCGGCAAGTCCAACTCCATCGCCTGGCTGGCGCATCAGTTCGTAAGAAGTGTGAAGGGTGAAGTGGGAAGTGTGAAAAAAACCGAGCATTCACCCATCACCCCTCACACTTCACACTTCATTTTCGATTCCATTATCGTAGTGACCGACCGGCGCATCCTGGACCAGCAGATCCGGGACACGGTCAAGCAGTTTGCCCAGGTGAGCGCCACGGTGGGGCACGCTGAGCATTCCGGCGACCTGCGGCGCTTCATCGAGGGCGGCAAGAAGATCATCATCACGACGCTGCAGAAGTTCCCGTTCATCCTCGACGAAATTGGCAACGAGCACTGCGGGCGCCGTTTTGCGATCATCATTGACGAGGCGCATTCGAGCCAGGGTGGCCGCACGGCAGCGAAGATGCACCAGGCGCTGGCAGGGATGGACGACGAGGAAGACGAGACCTTCGAAGACCAGATCAACCGGCTGATGGAGGCCCGAAAGCTGCTGCCGAACGCCAGCTACTTTGCCTTCACCGCCACCCCGAAGAACAAAACGTTGGAGATGTTTGGTGAACCCGACCCGCAGCCCGACGGCACGGTGAAGCACCGGCCGTTTCATAGCTACACCATGAAACAGGCCATTCAAGAAGGGTTCATCCTGGATGTGCTGGCCCACTATACACCGGTCAAGAGCTACTACAAGCTCATCAAGAAAATCGAGGACGATCCCGAATTCGACGTCAAAAAGGCGCAGAAGAAGCTGTGCCGCTTCGTCGAGGGGCACGAGTACGCCATCCGGCTCAAGGCTGAGATCATGGTAGACCACTTTCATGAGCAGGTGATCGCCAAAGGCAAGATCGGCGGCCAGGCGCTGGCCATGGTGGTGACCGGCGGCATCGAGCGCGCGATCCAGTACTTCGATGCGATCCAGGACTATCTCAAGGAGCGTAAAAGCCCCTACCGTGCCATCGTGGCCTTCTCGGGTGAGCACGAGTATGGCGGTCAACAGGTCACCGAGGCCAGCCTTAACGGCTTTCCATCGAACCAGATCGCCGACAAGATCCGGGAGGACCCGTACCGGTTTTTGATCTGCGCCGACAAGTTCCAGACCGGCTATGACGAGCCGCTCCTGCACACGATGTACGTGGACAAGGTGCTCTCCGGGGTCAAGGCGGTGCAGACCCTTTCGCGCCTCAACCGCGCCCACCCTCAGAAGCACGACACCTTCGTCCTCGATTTCGTCAACGACCCGGAGACGATCCGGAAGGACTTCGAGCCCTACTACCGGACCACCATCCTCGCCGACGAAACCGACCCCAACAAGCTACACGATCTTAAGGCCGACCTTGACGGCTATCAGGTGTACGCGCCTGAGCAAGTCGATGAACTGGTGCGGCTCTACCTGAGCGACGCCGACCGCGACCAGCTCGACCCGATCCTTGACGCCTGCGTCGCCGCCTACCTGGAGCAGCTCGACAAGGACGGTCAAATCGACTTCAAGGGCAAAGCCAAGGCGTTTCTGCGCACCTATAATTTTCTGGCTTCGATTCTCCCCTACACTAACGCCGCGTGGGAGAAGCTATCGATCTTCCTCGAGTTCCTGGTGCCCAAGCTGCCGGCACCCAAAGAGAAAGACCTCTCCAAAGGTATCCTCGAGGCGATCGACATGGACAGCTACCGGGTCGAAAAGCAGGCGACTATAAGGATCGCGCTTCCCGATGCGAATGCCGAGATCGAACCGGTGCCCACTGTGGGTGGTGGACACAAAGCCGAGCCGGAGCTGGACCGGCTTTCGAACATCATCCAGACCTTTAACGACCTGTTTGGCAACATTGTCTGGACCGACGCCGACCGGGTGCGCAAACTGATCACCGAGGAGATTCCCGCACGCGTCGCAGCCGACACCGCCTACCAGAACGCATGTAAGTATTCTGACAAGCAGAATGCCCGTATCGAGCACGACAGGGCCCTTGCTCGGGTCATCACCGCCCTACTCAAGGATGACACCGAGCTGTTTAAGCAGTTTAGCGACAATGAGTCGTTCCGTCGCTGGCTGATTGATACGGTATTCGCATTGACCTACACCGAACCTGGCACCGCGGGGTAGCAGTAGGCGCGAATCGATGTCGCTCTATAATTTATTCGAAATATACGGTATTGTAACCCATAAAGAGCGACATCCCCCGCATTTTCAGCAAGTTGTAGTAGCCGTTGTATATCGTTTTTCTTTGCGGATCTTGTCGAGCTCGTCCTCGATTCTCTCGAGTTCGTCATCATCGGCAAGCCGTTTCCAGAATGGACTATTGTCTTGATCTCTTGTCTGAGCAAGGGCATTTATCCTGAGTTGTCGGCTGCCGCTGAAATCAAGATCTTGCAACCATTTTACAAAGTATTGGTATTGCCCATTATACATATCAAATTGCTGTACATCTTTTGCCGAAATTCCTAGTGGCCTATCATTTATACTTTTGGTATTATCTGCAATCAATAAGACACCTACTATAAGCAGTACAACAGTCAATGTTGTAACGACGAACTTCTTTTTTAATTGTTTTTTCAATATTCTTCCTCCTTTATTATCTTTTTAATATATTATCTTTTTTAATAATATTTAATATAATTTTTACCTATTAATGCCTTGCAAGTATTCTTCAGAGCTTTAGTCTGATTATTTCCTGTTTTTGGAAATAAATATGCGCGGTAAAAATGGAAAAAATATGAAAGAAATAAGAAAATATTTTATTGAAATTGAAATATTAAGAATTGTGCTAAATCTTGCTGTCAAATATCTAATGTATAGACATGATATCAGCCATATCTCTGATCAGTTTATCTTTTCACTATGGATGCATCTATAATCCCCTTTTCTATGGTAGATATAAGCCTCTTCATCTGACGACCGCCGATATCAACGGCCTTTACCTGTCTCAGAAAACGCCTGGCTGTATCCTTGTCGCCTTCCACTTCGAGATAACCAAAGGCAAGAAAGGCAAGGGATTGAATATCTGCCGGATTGCGCTTCACCGCCTCAGACCATGCCTCTTTCGCCTTCCGCCATCCGCCCTGCCTGTTATAAGCCATCCTGCCAATGACCCTAAACACAGCGGCCGGGATGTCCTCCTGTCCTATCTGCCGCGCATAAATATTGGTAAACGGTCTGAGCACCCTTTCGGCCTCATCCGTCTTGCCGGCGTCAAGCAGGACCTCTGCAAACCGCACAGCCGTCCGTATATCATCCGGTTTAAGTCTATAAGCCTCACCAAGGGCCTCTTCGGCCTCTTCAGCCCTACCCATGTCAAGGAGTAATCCACCAAGGTTGTAGTATGCCATGAACTCATCTGGAGAAGACTTTATGGCCCTTGAAAAGGCATCCGAGGCCTCCTTGATCTTCCCAAGCCTTGCAAGGGATACGCCGAGGCTGTTCAACAAGTTGGAGCTTGAGGGATCCATCTTGAGCCCTTCTCTATAAGCCCTGCATGCGCCAACGAGGTCACCCCACGAAAAGAGTTCATCACCCCACACATTTAACGTCACGGCGTCGAATACAGCTGATGTCCCTTGACCAAGAAGGACGGCATGCAAATAGGCATATAAAGCTGGCAACGGCGAGGTGGCCCTGCTGCTGACTTTATACACACCAAGCGTAATAGACACGCCGTTCTTTAACAAGTTAGGCTTCAGGAGCCTGTCTGCCAAATCCTTAGTGATGGCCTGATGTTGATCCGAATCAGACGATTTTTGAATGATAAATACACTGTCAGGCCCTGCCTCTATAAATTCAAGCCCTTCCGTATGCACGTCTTTTAGGCGCTGAGATACAGGCCTTGCAAACGCCACTATGGTGTTCCTCGCCTTTCTACAGATATCGCTTGCGATGGCGAGACATCCGGTGACATCCTGTATCCCTATCCTTTTTTTAAAGATCTCAAGATCTCTGGAAGAGATAACCGATATACCGAGTGCCTCGGCAGCCGCCTCGGTCTCCTTGATATGCTCCAGACACAGCTGAGGGTCGGTCCCGCCGGCAAAGCTATGCCCATAAACGTTAAAGAAAAAGAGGCCCAACCCCCTCCCCTTGGCTACAATATCTCTCAACCCAAGGGACAATTTTGAACCATCCATGTGAGGCAGGCATATCCAGGCCTCATAACGGTTGCCCCCCGCCCACTCAAACGTCGAATCAGTCCAAACCCTGGCGCAAAGCCCAAGTATGGCTTCTTTGTCGTATATCTTTCCGGCGTTGGCCTTTCTGGACCGAGAAGACCTGCCCACACTTCTATGGGTCTTTGCCCATACTAGATGCAAAAACGACGACTCCGCCTCCTTCTCAGACTGAAACAGGTGTTTGAGAAATAAGACGAGGTATTGCGGCGGCTCCCCGGGAGGGGCGATCGAGGTCTCGATACGAAGCGTCCTCATCCTTTCCTTGGCATATGCCTTCAAAAGAGACAGGATACGCCCGTCTTCTTCAGGGCCGACCGCCCTTGGTATCCCGGAAAGGACCAAAAGGCCTGATAGCCGACCTTCACACGGTACAGGGATGAACATCTTGAGCCCCACCCTGTCCAAAAAGGCATCGGCCTTTTCAATGGCCTCCCTGGCCCTTGAAAGCTGTCGTCCGGAAAGGGCCTCGACATTCAACGCCTCGTCATATGGGCAATCTGCATCTAACTGTATGACAACGGCCCTTCCGCTGGCAAATGGAAATTTTGTCTTGAGTTCCTCAATAAGTAAGGGGGCAAGACATGCAAAATCATGGCCGGAGATCATGACCGGCCTCCCATGGGTATGTCCATTGTACATCACCCCTTTTCAGCCTTTGGATCTTCTAAGCCTCGGCTACACCTAACGGCACATCATCCGCCGCTGCGCAGCATGCCTTGCTGACAGCAGTTGTTATGATAGGAATGTCATCGGGCAGGATGGTCCTTGCATCCATGAGTATGGCATCGTCTTCCGTCCGCACAATGACAGGCGGGTCGTTTTTTCTCAAAAGCCTCTCCATATCCGCAATTGAGGCAAGGCCCATCGAAGTCTTGACTGTCACCGCCACAGACCTCAGCCTTTCAAGCGGTAGCGACCCTCCACCGGCCATTGAAATAGTCTCCTTCAAGCCCAAACCAAGGCCGTCTATCTTCAGTGCCTTCAGGCTGGCAAGGAGCCTTTTTGCCCTGGTCTGTATCGCACGCAGGTCCTGGGTAAGAAAATCAAGTGTTGGAATAGTCTTTACGGCCTTTTCTGGGTCACGATAGAGCCTTAAAACGCCTTCAAGGGCGCAAAGCGTGAGCTTATCTATCCTTACCGCCCTATTCAACGGATTCGCCTTTATCTTCTCTATTATTTCCTTCCTGCCTACGATGATCCCGGCCTGCGGGCCTCCAAGGAGCTTATCCCCGCTGAAGCTCACCACAGATACACCGGCCTTAAGCGCCTCCTGAACGGTTGGTTCGTGCATGAGTCCGTATCGTGAAAGGTCTATCAAGACGCCGCTCCCGAGGTCTTCATAGACCGAGATCCCGCATCTACTGCCAAGCTCAGTTAACTCAGTAATTGGAACAGATTTTGTAAAGCCGATGATGCTGAAATTGCTCTGGTGGACCTTCAACAGCAAAGCCGTGTCCGGCCCTATGGCTGATTCGTAGTCCTTAAGGTGGGTCTTATTGGTCGTACCGACCTCTTTTAAGATGGCCCCGCTTCTGGACATGACATCAGGGATCCTGAAAGAGCCGCCTATCTCCACCAGTTCCCCTCTGGAGACGACCACTTCCTTTCCCTTGGCAAGCGTTTCAAGGATGATCAATACCGCTGCCGCATTGTTGTTTACAACGAGAGCGGCCTCAGCCCCTGTCAATTCACAGAGCAGGTCTTCCACATGGCTGTATCTATTTCCACGCCCGCCGCTGTCGAGATTATATTCTAGATTTGAATAACGGCCAGCTATTTCAAGGAGATCTTTGAATATGCACCGCGGCAGGAGCGATCTACCTAGATTTGTATGCACGACCACGCCTGTGGCGTTTACAACCGGACGAAGAGATGGCCTATTTAGTGCATCGAATTTTAAATACAGGAGCCGTTTTATATGTTCCGGATCAAGGATGTCCTGCCCGTCTGTAAAACCTCCTGCAAGAATAACCTCTCTAAGGCTTGCAGCCGTCTCCCTCGCCGCCCTCAGTTTCAGACCGTGCGGTGCGCCGACAGGCAAATCATCCATCAACATGTCCACCTTGGGGAGTTGCTTCAACAGTTTCTTTTGGACACCAGAATAAACCATTTCAAACTCACGCTTATACAGACCGACAAAACAAGGGTTTAACCTTCACCTATCACTCGGCAAAATTTACTCCTTAAGAACGGCCCTAAAAGGACACTGCCCATGGCCAGCTTGCCCCATCACCGCTAGGCCTAAACGGCCTGAACCGATGATATCTCAGGCACCTCGCCCTTAAGGAAACGCTCTATTCCGGCCTTGAGCGTCATCTGGCTCATCGGGCAGCCCTTACATGCCCCTGTGAGCCTCACTTTTACCACTCCACTTGCCTCATCTATCTCTACAAGCTCTACATCACCACCGTCTCTTTGAAGCATTGGGCGCACCTTATCCATTGCAGCCTTGACCTTTTCTTTCATAGGTTCCACCTCGTATGATTTTTATCTCCAACGAATGACAAATCGCTGGATTTAACAAATTATTTCATCGACCTTGCTGCATCGATGATTTCTTTGCGGTTGAACAGGGATAAAAGCTTAAAACCTAGCCTTAAAAGGGCCTCCCTGCCCCCTTCCTCCCTGTCGATTATGGCTATAACCTGTCCGATTTCATAACCCTCTCCGCGCGTCCTTTCAATGGCCTTTATCAGCGTACCGCCTGTTGTTACCACATCTTCCACCAGGGCCACCATAGAACCCCTGGGTATGTTGGCCTTGCCTTCTATCCATGACCCAGTCCCGTGCCCCTTTGGCTCTTTGCGGATGATAAAGGCCGGGATGGGTCTTTTCTCAAGAAAGCTCACCAACGAGACCGCGGTTACGAGTGGATCGGCCCCAAGGGTCATGCCGCCGACCCCACAAATCGGTGGTTTTGAACCTGCGATATGCCTGAACATGAGCCTGCCGCAGAGATACGCCCCTTCAGGCGAAAGGGTCGTCTGTTTGCAATCTATATAAAAAGCACTCTCCTTTCCGGATGTAAGTTTGAATATACCCTCTTTATATGAATGTCTAACAATTATCTCCAAAAGCCTTTCTCTTTCGTCCTTCATGTTATTTCCCCGAATACGCGGCCAAATATGTCGTCAACGTGTTTTGTATGATAGCCCAGGTCAAAAAGGGCCTCTATCTCAGACGGTGCCAGATATTTTAAAACCATGTCGTCTTTCAGAAGAAGCTCTTTGAACTCAACCCTACCTGCCCACACCTCCATCGCCTGCGCCTGAACGACCTTGTAGGCCTCTTCCCTGCCCATCCCCTTTTCGACCAGGGCGAGCATAACCCTTTGCGAGAAGATGAGGCCTTTCAGAAGATCAAGGTTCTTCTGCATATTCTCCGGATAGACCACTAGTTTTTCTATCAAACCAGTCATGCGGCCAAGCATGAAGTCTGCCGTAATGAATGCATCAGGGCCTATGACCCGCTCGACAGAGGAATGACTGATGTCCCTTTCATGCCAGAGGGCTACATCTTCAAGCGCCGGCAAGGCGTAGGAACGGACAAGACGCGCAAGGCCGCAGAGGTTTTCAGAAAGAATAGGATTTCTCTTGTGGGGCATAGCCGAGGAACCTTTTTGACCCTTGCTGAAATATTCTTCGGCCTCAAGGACCTCGGTACGCTGAAGATGGCGTATCTCTGTCGCCATCTTTTCAACTGAACTTGCAAGTATGGCCAGGGCACAGAAGACCTCGGCATACCTATCTCTTTGGATTATCTGATTCGAGGCCGGGGCAGGTGTCAGACCGAGACGTTCACACACATATGCCTCTACCCTTGGATCAATATTTGCGAAGGTGCCGACCGCCCCCGACAGCTTGCCGAAGGAGATAACATCCCTGGCATTCTCAAGGCGCCTTCTATTCCGCACCATTTCATCATACCAGATCGCAAGCTTCAGCCCAAAGGTGATAGGCTCGGCGTGAATACCGTGGGATCTGCCTATCATAACTGTATATTTGTGTTCGATAGCGCGCCTTTTTATGGCCTCCATAAGGAGGTCCAAGTCTTCGATTATTATGTTGAGTGCCTGCCGATAGATAACTGCTGAAGCTGTATCGAGCATGTCGGATGATGTAAGTCCCAAATGGAGATAACGCCCAGCCGGACCGACATATTCAGCTACATTAGTCAAAAATGCTATGACATCGTGCCTGGTCTCGTTCTCGATCTCCTCAATCCGCTTTGGGTCAAAAGCCGCCTTTTCCCTTATCTCCTTAGCCGCCTCCCCAGGAACAACCCCAATCTCCGCCCAGGCCTCAGCCGCCAATACCTCAACCTCAAGCCATGTCTTGTATCTGTTTTCTTGGCTCCAAAGCGCCGCCATCCTGGGCCTTGAATAACGTTCGATCATGCAAAAACTCCTTGTCTGTTTTTGATACTGACTATAGCAGCGCCCTTTTTACAAAACAAGGCTGCTTAAGGCCTCTCTGAGGGCAGCAAGCACTGTCTCCTGCTCCTCTCTTTTTATGAATGGGTGCATAGGAAGAGAGAGCACCTCTCTAGAAGCCTCTTCGGCATGCGGGAAAGGTCCTTGAGGCAGCCCTATATACTTGAAGGCAGGTTGGAGATGAATTGGTCTTGGATAATGGACAGCGGTCGGCACGCCATGCACCTCTAGGAACCTGGCCACTTCGTCCCTTAAGTTTCCCTTTACCCGAACGGTGTACTGGGCAAAGACGCAGGTCCTGCCTCCTGCAACCTTTGGAGGCGTTATATAAGGCATGATCTCTTTGAGCCCTTCGGTATAAAATCCGGCAGCCTCCTCCCTCTTTTTCAATTCTTCCTCGAGATGACTGAACTTTACCAGAAGTATAGCGGCCTGAATTGCATCCAGACGGGCGTTTAGACCTATTTTTTCATGTATATAACGCCTGCTTTGCCCATGCACTCGGAGCGAAATACACATCCTTGCAATCTCGTCGTCATCCGTAAAGAGCATCCCGCCATCTCCATAGGCACCAAGGGGCTTGGATGGAAAAAAGGACGTAACGCCAATCTCTGATACGGCACAGGACATGCGACCTTTATAGCGGGCGCCGAAGGATTGGCAGGCATCTTCTATTACATGCAGGCCATAAGTCTTTGCAATGTCATTTATTTCATCCATATCAGGACATTGGCCGAACAGACTTACAGGGATGACGCAACGAGGCATTGACCCGCTGCGCGATCTGGCATCCAATATCTTTTTAAAGGCCTGCGGATCCATATTGTAGGTAATAGGGTCGATATCGACAAATACCGGCCTTGCGCCTACAAGACTTACGGCCTCTGCGGTCGCTATGAATGAAAAAGGCGTCGTGACGACCTCATCCCCAGGACCGACGCCACAGGCCATAAGTGCCAAAACAAGGGCATCGGTACCAGAGCTCACGCCGATTGCATGGCGTACCCCTACGTATCCGGCAAGAACGGCCTCAAGCCTTTCCACCACCTCACCAAGGATAAACTGGCCGCTTTCAAGGACGCTGTGGACCGCCTCGTCTATCTCGCCTTTATATGCCTCATATTGTCTGTTTAGATCGATGAATTTCATGGATTGTTCCTTTAATTAAGGCGGTTCAAGGCCTCTTTGATAGCAAATACGGCGTCGTCTATTTCTCTGTCCGTCGTGAACCTCCCAAGCGAAAAACGTATGGCACCCATGGCGACGGTCTTTTCTACACCCATCGCGGAAAGGACGTGCGAGACTACTGCCGAGCCTGCATGACATGCGGCACCGGTAGATGCCATCAGTCCCGGCGCCGTCTGGAGTATCCGGGCGCCGCTCAATCCGACGAAGCTGATATTCAGGGTATTCGGTAGTGTCTTGTCAACCTGACCGTGTCTTATTATCTGACGCCCAAGGGATAATATGCCGTCGTACAGCCTTTCCCTAAGTTCAGACTGACGTTTCATCTCATCTTCAAGACCATCTTGCACAAAGACACTGGCTGCGCCCAGACCTACGGCAAGGGGTGTCGGCTCAGTTCCAGGCCTCCGCCCCATCTCCTGACCTGCACCAAAGATGATCTGATCAAAAGGCGCCCCATCCTTTACAAACAGGGCCCCTATGCCCTTAGGTGCGTAAAGTTTATGCCCTGCTATAGTGAGATAGTCAACGCCAAGCATCTGCACATCCACAGGTATCTTGCCAACCGCCTGGGCTGCATCTGTATGCACCGGTACACCGTACTCATGCGCTATTCCTGCGATCTCGGCAAGAGGCTGAACCGCGCCGGTTTCATTGTTGGCGAGCATAACCGAGACCATAGCCGTATTGGGTCTTAAGGCCTTCTTTATGTCCGACGGATCGACAAGACCAAGGCTGTCCACCCTTATGAATGACACGTCCCATCCCTCTTCCATCAGGTGAATAGCCGGGTTCAGGACCGATGGGTGTTCGATCTGAGTGGTTATGATGTGCCTCTTTTCATGCGAACCAGCCCTCGCCGCACCTAAGATGACCGTATTGTTGGACTCTGTGCCACCGCTGGTGAAAAAGACCTCCTCAGGCCTTGCATTTATCAATGAAGCCACCTTGGCCCTCGCCGCCTCTATACCTTCCTTTGCAGCCCTGCCAAGTCCATGGATGCTACTTGGATTCCCCCAGAGATCTTTCAGTGCGTGGTTAATCGCTTCGATAACAGGGGTTGCAATGGGTGTCGTGGCGTTGTAATCAAGATAAAGTCCATTTTTTTTTAAGTCCATCTTCATAGCGTTTGTATTTATGACCGAAAACCGAAAAAAAAGAAAGCCTTTTCTTGGAGGACGGCGTTCGTTTGAAGAAAAATTTTAGACGATCCGATTCGGCCCTTGTCCTCATATGTCTTATATCTATCCTTGCAGGTTGCGCAAAAACAACCCCGCCGCCTGAAACATATACCTATATTCCACCGCAGGTCGGTGGCAGGCAAAGATATGCACCGCCTGCAAAAGTCCCTGCAACACAACGTCCTTACACAATAAACGGTCACACATACTACCCGCTACCTTCGGCGGAGGGCTTTGTAGAAGAAGGCTATGCATCCTGGTATGGCCCCAACTTTCATGGAAAGCCCACCGCATGCGGCGAAACATATAACATGTACGATATCTCAGCTGCACATAAGATACTCCCGATCAATACATATGTAAGGGTCACAAACCTTGAAAACGGGAAAGAAGTCATAGCCAGGATCAACGACAGAGGTCCATTCGTAAAGGATAGGATAATCGATCTCAGTTACGGCACAGCAAAGATACTCGGTATTGTAGGGACCGGAACGGCAAGGGTCAGGGTTGAGGCCCTTGGCGAAGGGAGCGTCACCTCCGGCGGCGTTATAAAATTCAAAAAACATCCCGACTTCAAGAAGGGCGTCTTCTATGTCCAAGTAGGGGCATTCCTCGACCAGGCGAACGCCCTGAATATGAAACGAAGGCTTGAGGGCACATACAAAGACGTAACAATAACCACCGGGATGGTGGGTGGCCAGGTCTTCTACAGGGTGCAGATCTTTGCAGCAAATGACTACAATGAGGCGAAGATATTTGAGGCGAAGGCCTCAAGGACTATCACCCCTGGCGCATTTGTGGTGGCCAGATAAGAAACGTGGATACGGCTAAAAAAGATCCTTTTGCCTGGGGCGTCTGGCCTTTTTGGGTCTGTCTTTCCCTTGCTCTTGCTCCGCAAAAAGCCCGCCGGATATCCTGGATAAGAAACGGCTCGGGATAAGCCTGTCCCCCCTCGCATACAGGGCACGCTCCCCTGAGATACAGAGAAAGAGCCTCTCTGAGGACCTTGTGATCCCAACATAAAATAGCCTTTCTTCCTCGGCCACATCCCCATTCCTCCAGGGAAGCACACCTTCTTCACAACCAATTATAAAAACAATCGGGAATTCCAGGCCTTTTGATGCATGCATGGAGAGCAGAGATACCCCTTCGGCCTCTTCCCATATCTCTGCAATGGTCTTGACATCAGCCCGTCCTATCTCAGGGGCATCGGACATGGCCTTGAATTTATAAGGTATACCCCTTTCTTTCAAAGCCCTGGCTACTGCATCAGAAAGGGCGTTAACCCTGAACAACACCGCAACATCGGAAAGGCTCCTCATCTGGCCTGCTCCGATGGACATATTTATCGAATCCAGGCTTACAGCCCCTGTCATGGCCTCAATAGTCTTTGCTATCCATTTGGCCTCCGATATATCATCCTTAAAAGTCTTGAGGACCAATTTCGGTCCATCGCCCTTGGCCGATCTGAGCACCGGCACAGACCCTCCTATCACACATGCAGCAGCATCGAGGATGGTTTGAGGGCATCTGTAGGAGATATCAAGGGTTATGGTCTTTTGGACGCCAAAATCCTTTAAAAACATATCGATGAAGGCTGGATCCGCTCCCCTGAAACCATAAATCGCCTGTTTCGGGTCGCCTATTGCCGTAATCTTCGGGCAGTCGCCGGCGTTATCATCCGGGCGACAGGCCATCTCTTTAACAATGGCATATTGAACCGCGTTTATATCTTGAAATTCATCCACAAGTATGAAACGGGTCTTTTCCCTGAATCGCCACCTTATCTCAGGCAGCTTAAGCAGCTGCAAAGACTCAACTAAGAGATCGGCATAGTCCCAAAACCCCATTTGGCGCATAGCAGCTTCATAGACGATCAGCGCATCGCTTAACCGCCTATCATCAAAAGATCGGGGGGGGATAGGCCTCCTTAGCCCTCATAACCTCCTCGAAGAGCCCCCTGAGCCCGGCTGTGCTGAACCTGGCTGCAGCCGCAGCCTCTTCAAAGACCTCAAAGGCCTCATCTTCACCAACAGGCCTTGCTGCAGCTGCCCCGAATTCCTCTCTCAGGAAACCCAGGGCCCACGAATGAAAGGTACAGAGCCTCGGTAGGGAATTGTCTGCGGCAGAACCTGCATCTGTCTGATGGGCCAGAAGCAAGCCTACACGGTTCCTGATCTCTCTTGCGGCCTTGTTTGTGAAAGTTACGGCAAGTATTTGATCAGGCCTCACCCCAAGTTCAGTTATGAGGTATACAATCTTATGGGCGAGCAACCTAGTCTTGCCGGCCCCAGGGCCGGCTATCACGAGAAGCGGCCCTTCATTGAAGGTCACAGCGGAGAGCTGCGCCTGGTTCAATCCATCAAACCAACGCCCGTCCATCGGATATCCTTGCTTGACGTAGGAATTAAATATATCAATACATAAGAAATCTGGTAGTAGATAAATTTCATCTCATGATTTGACTGATTTGACGACAGAGCTGATAATCCTCTTTACCCCTGATGGGGCTATCAGAGGGGAAGAGCGATGGGAATTGCAAATTGCAAGAAGATGACAACTTCTATCGGCGATTTCAGATTCATTTTGATCGGAGGACGACGCTAAGATGATGCCTGACATCACCTTTATCGGCTGGCACAACGCCGGCAAGACCACGATCCTTTGTGCCGTGATCAAGGAACTTTCAAGAAGAGGCCGAAAGGTCGCGGTAGTGAAACACACGAAACACACGCTCCTGGACATGAATGCCTCTGGGACGGACAGCGCATTACTCCTTAAAGCCGGAGCGAAGAGGGTCACGGTCATGACCCCGAAGGGCATGGTTCACCTTGAAAGAGATACGGTGGATAGCGGTACTGGTGCAACGATGGGCGGCTGTGAGGTATTCGACGTCGTGTTGGGCGAAGGCTTTAAATACGACCCAGCGATCCCAAAGATAGAGGTCGCGAGAAAAGGGGTTTCGAACGAAGGAGCGTTGAAGGGTATGGTAACCGGTGTAATAGCGGTTGTGACCGACAACCCTGAAATCGAAGAAACTAGGGACGTCAAGGTCTTCGAAATCCATGATATCCGGGCATTGTGCGATTTCATAGAGGGGCGGATCTGAATCTTTATAAAATAATTATTTTTCTTGACAAGGTTAAAAAAAGGTGGATAATTTTTCATTAAAGGCTCAATTCAAATCAATTCAAAGGCAATTACCCGACTTGATAAGATCTGATATTTAGAGGGGCCGAATAATTATCAAAACCGTTTTTTTATGAGAGGAGGGCTCATGTCACGAAATCTGCATCTAGCGGATATCGATCCGAGGCTTACGCGAAGAGGGTTTCTGAAGGGTTGCGTCATGGCAGCCGCGGCCCTTGGACTCTCAGATGAAATGGTGCCGCATCTTGTAGAGGCGGCGTCCTCTCCTCAGAGGCCGCCTGTTGTCTGGCTCCATTTCCAGGAGTGCACCGGCTGCACGGAGGCCTTGCTCAGGGCGTCTCATCCGGACATAGGCAGGCTGATCCTGAATCTCATCTCACTCGACTACCATGAGACGGTCATGGCCGCTGCCGGGAAACAGGCTGAAGACGTCCTTGACGAGACTATAAAGAAATATGACGGGAAGTTTATCTGCGTGGTTGAAGGTGGTATTCCGACCAAAGATGGTGGTGTTTATTGCAAGATAGGCGGCCGTACCGCCATTTCCATCCTTAAAGACGTAGCGCCGAGATCGGCGGCGATAATCGCCATCGGGACCTGCGCCACATTTGGCGGCATCCAAGCGGCCAGCCCCAACCCGACCGGGGCCGTAGGTGTGAGAGACATCATCCACGGCAAACCCATCATAAACATCTCGGGCTGCCCGCCGAACCCGATAAGTTTTCTCGGAACAGTCCTCAATTTCCTTACCTTCAAGCGTCTGCCGGCCACAGACCAACTTGGAAGGCCACTCTTCGCCTACGGCAGGAAGATCCACGACCAATGCGAGAGACGCGCCCATTTTGACGAAGGCCGCTATGCCGAGCACTTCGGAGATGATGGGCATCTTGAGGGCTATTGCCTTTACAAGGTGGGCTGCAAGGGCCCCGAGACCTTTTCAAACTGCCCGGCAGTGCGCTTTAATGACGTCGAGGTCTGGCCGGTCTCGGCAGGACATGGCTGTGTCGGATGCACCGAGCCCAGGTTTTGGGATACCATGACACCGTTTTATGAGAGACTGCCCAACGTAAAGATCCCTGCCGGAAAGGGTGCGGTGATAGGGGCCGAATCGGCCGGCAAGAAGATACTCGGTGTCACCGCAGCGGCCATAGGTATACATGCCGCAGTCGGAATAGGGAAGAAGCTCGCCAAGGCCAAGGCCGCACAGAAGCCGGAAGATATAAAAAAGGAGAGATGAGATGGCCCAGCGCATAACGGTTGATCCGATAACGAGGATAGAGGGGCACCTGAGGATAGACGCCGAGGTGGAAGGCGGCGTGATCAAAGACGCCTGGTCGTCAGGACAGATGTGGCGCGGCATCGAGGTGATACTCCAAGGCAGAGACCCTCGTGACGCCTGGGTATTTACACAACGCATATGCGGCGTGTGCACCACGGTTCATGCCATAGCGAGTGTAAGGGCGGTCGAAAACGCGCTTAATCTTGAAATCCCATTGAATGCCCAATATATCAGAAACCTGATCCTCGCTATCCACGCCCTCCATGACCACATAGTCCACTTTTATGTCCTGTCCGCACTTGACTGGGTGGATGTAGTCTCGGCCTTAAAGGCCGATCCCCAAAAGACAGCCTCCCTTGCAGAGAGCCTCTCAGACTGGCCAGGCAACAGCCCTGAACGCTTTAAGGCCGTACAAGAAAAGATAAGGGCCCTGGTAGAGAGCGGGCAGCTCGGCCCGTTCGCCAATGCCTACTGGGGCCATCCCGCCATGCAGCTCCCACCAGAGGCGAACCTCATGGCTGTATCACACTATCTTGAGGCCCTTGATTACCAGAGAAAGGCCGACTCGGCCTATGCGATCCTCGGCGGAAAGAATCCACACATACAAAATCTCTCTGTAGGCGGGGTTACGACCGCCATAAACCTCAATAACGAAACCACACTCAACATGGAGCGCCTTTACTGGATAAAACAACTCGTTGAGGAGGTCTCCGGATTTGTAAAAAAAGTCTATCTGCCTGATGTGACAGCCATAGGTGCGTTCTATAAAGACTGGTTCAAATTTGGCGCAGGGGTCACAAATTACCTTGCCGTTCCTGACATGCCGCTTGACACCAAGGCAGAACACTTTGATCTGCCTGGCGGCACCATACTTGACGGCGACCTCAAGACGGTAAAGGCCTTTACCAACTTCAAAGACCCGTATTTCAGGGATAACGTAGTTGAGTGCATCAAGCACTCCTGGTATAAGGGCGACTGGACACGCTCCCCATTTGAAGAGGACACGCTCCCACAGTACACGGATTTTGACCTGACCGGTAAGTATTCATGGATAAAGGCCCCGAGATTCCAAGGGAGACCCATGCAGGTGGGCCCGCTCGCCCAGGTGCTCGTCGGATATGCCCTTGGTCATGAACCCACAAAAAAATATGTTGACGACACACTTTCCAAGGTTAGCAGCCTTGCAGGGGCCCAGATAGGTCCTGAAGTCCTGCACTCCACTCCAGGCCGCCATCTGGCAAGGGCGATAAGGGCGGCGGTCCTCTGCGACCTGGCTATAAAACACTGGGGGCTCCTGGTAGATAATATAAACCGCGGAGATGTAGCCATATTTAATTCACCCACCTTTCCAAGGGGCGAGCAGCGTGGTTTCGGTTTCCATGAGGCCCCGAGGGGTGCGCTATCCCACTGGATCATTATCCAAGACGGCAAGATCAAGAATTACCAGTGTGTCGTCCCATCGACCTGGAATGCAGGCCCAAGGGACGAAAGGGGCAATCCAGGGCCATATGAGGCCTCCCTGGTCGGAAACCCTGTGGCTGTGCCTGAAAAGCCCCTTGAACTCTTGAGGACCGTTCATTCCTTTGATCCGTGCATCGCCTGTGCAATCCATGTCCTTGATCCTGACGGAGGCGAAATGTCTAAGGTCAAGGTACTCTAGCCAGGTTGAACCAGTTGAACAATATGGAATGGATAGGCGCTATTTATGTAACACAAAATAATGCGAGGGGGTGGCCATGAGGGCGACCGCTACATATGAAAAAAAGAAGGCTTGGGGCGTACTTTTAAGGCTGTTTCACTGGGCCTATGCCATTACAATAGTTATTCTTGTAATCAGTGGCTATTATATATATGAGCCATGGTTGAACTCGCACGAACTAGGCGCATCATTTCCCATGGCCTCAACCAGGTATATCCATTTTGTTGCAGGATATGCATTTATCGGTGCGATTGTTGTAAGGATATATCTCTTCTTCTTCGGCAATAAGCAAGAGCGTTTTCTGGACTCTGCACCTGTAACCCCAAGAAATATCAAAAATTTATTCGGCACCATTGTTTATTATCTGTATCTTACAGACTATCATGAGGAAAGGCTTGGGCATAACGCCCTTTTTATGCTCTTTTACATCATCACGCTGTTTCTTACATTGGTACAGGTATTGACCGGACTTTATCTGCTATTTCCTGAAAACTTAGCCGTTCAACACATGGGCATCAGTCTCTTCGGTACCCAGCAGGAGGCGCGTCTCGTTCATCATTTTCTTATGTGGTATTTTATAATATTTACCATGACGCACATCTATATCACTATTTGGAACGATATAGAAAGACCGGAAGGCCTCATCTCATCTATCTTCAACGGCAGCAAATTCAAACCTAAAAAGGCGTGATGGAAGAAAGAAAGGACGGCCTTAAAACCCCTGACAGGGAAGCGGTTGAGTTCCTTGTCAGGGGGCAGGTCCAGGGGGTTGGATTCAGGCCGTTCGTCTATAGACTGGCAAAGAGGTTCGGGATCCTCGGTTCCGTGGCGAACAACGGATACGGCGTGGTCATTAGGGCGATGGCCACAAAAGATGCACTCTCTGCCTTTATCCAGGCGGTCATTGAAAAGGCCCCGTTCCTCGCAAAGATAGCTAGTATCGAATCAAGACCATTCAAGGCAGGGTTGGAATACAAAAATTTCGTTATCCTGGAAAGTGAAAAGATCAGGGATGTATTTGTACACATCCCACCTGATGTGGCAACCTGCCCAATGTGCCTGCACGAGCTTTCTGACCCGGAAGACAGACGTTACAGATATCCCTTTATAAATTGCACTGACTGCGGCCCGAGGTACTCGATCATAGAGTCGGTCCCGTATGACAGGGAAAGGACCTCGATGAAGGCCTTTCAGATGTGCGATGACTGCCAAAACGAATACCATAATCCAGGGGACAGGAGGTTTCATGCCGAACCAAATGCCTGCCGGCGATGCGGTCCAGGTCTTGGTTGGCATGGCAAAGACGGCGAAAAAATCGAAACCGATGACCCGATCAGGGAGGCGGCAGCGGCGTTAAGACAGGGGAAAATCGTCGCCATAAAGGGCCTGGGCGGCTTTCACCTTGCAGCCGATGCATCAAACGAAGAGGCAGTGGCCGAACTGAGGGTCAGGAAGAGACGCCCGTCAAAACCCCTTGCCGTGATGGCCGCCAATCTTGAAACCGCAAGGCTGATCTGTGAAATAGACGCCATCGAAGCCGCGGCCCTTACCTCTCCGAGACGCCCCATAGTGCTGCTCAAAAGGCGCATGGATGCCGGACTTGCATTAAACCTTGCACCAGGGATAAGGGAAGTGGGAGTCATGCTGCCGTACACCCCCCTTCATCACCTGATCTTCACCTTTCCGGATGCACCAAGGGTGATCGTGCTTACCAGCGGGAATCCGGGCGGCGAACCTATTGCGAAAGACAATAACGAGGCACTGATCAGACTTTCAGGGATAGCGGATTTTTTTCTTATCCACGACAGAGAGATAGTAAACAGGCTTGACGACTCAGTCGTCAGGCAGATTGGGGGAAAGATAAGGGTCATCAGGCGCTCGAGGGGTTATGCCCCAGAGCCAGTTACGCTCAGCATTGAATACCCTAGGATGATCGCTATGGGAGGGTTTCTCAAGAGCACATTCTGTCTCTCAAAAGGCCGGGGCGCTGTTTTAAGTCAGCACATAGGCGATCTCGAAACCCCTGAGAGCATTGATTTCTTTGAAGAGGCAGTCGGGCATTTAAAGGATCTGTTCGAGATCGAACCGGAGGCAGTCGCCTGCGATCTGCACCCCGACTATCCTGGCACGCGCTATGCTATGAGCCTTGGGCTCCCCGTCTATCCTGTACAACATCACTACGCCCATACGACAGCGGTCATGGCTGAATACGGCCTTGAAGGGCCATGCATATCGGTCATCCTTGACGGCGCGGGACTCGGGCCTGACCTGACGATCTGGGGCGGGGAGGTGCTGCTTGCAGACCTTTATGGTTTCAGACGTCTCGGGCGGCTCGGTCATCTCCTGCTCCCGGGCGGGGATGCAGCCGCAAGAGAGCCCTGGCGCATGGCCATGTCAGCCATCTTTTCCGCTTTTGGGCCAGATGGGTTGGAGAACGCCATTCTACCCGGGCTCTCCATAATCTCAAAAGAAAAAAGAATGGTCCTGACCTCCATGATGATGAACGGCGTCAACATCCCGCTCACCTCAAGCTGCGGCAGGCTCTTTGATGCGATAGCCGCCATCCTTGGGGTCTGTCTCACGGCCGACTATGAAGGACAGGCAGCGATGCAGCTGGAAACCGTCTCATGGGAGGCAAAAGATGAAAAGGTGTCTAGGAGTTATCCCATGGAGATCTCGAAAAAGGATGGAATGCTGGTGCTTGACCTTTCAACCATCGTAAAATCAGTATTAAAAGACCTTAAAGATGCGGTACCGCTCCCCTTGATAGGGATATCATTTCACAGATGGCTTGTCGAGGCGTTATGCCTTATTGTAAAAAAACTATCTGAAGAGACTGGCGTAAAAGAGATAGTCCTTAGCGGCGGGTGCATGCAGAACAAGATACTTTTGGAGGGCTTGATGACCGCCATGATTCGCAAAGGTCTTGATCCATATGCTGGGGAATTGATCCCGGCGAATGACGGCGGGTTATCGCTAGGTCAACTTGTTGTTGGAGGCACAAGGTATGTGTCTGGCCGTACCAATGGAGGTTGTTGAAATAAAGGATGGCGATGAGCTGACATCTCCGATCGCCCTGGTGGAGCTGGGGGGGATAAGGCGCGAAATCAGGCTCGATATCGTAGACCGACTCCCTCATATTGGCGACTATGTGATCGTCCATGCAGGTTTCGCCGTACACAGCCTCACAAAAGACGAGGCCGAGGAGAGTATCTCACTTATCAGGCGAATGGCCGATGGATGGAGGGAATAAGGCGTAATGGGTCAGTCTGAAGATATATCCGATCCGGACCTTATAAAAGACCTGGCCTTGAGGCTTAAAGGACTTGTCAAAAGGCCGATGAAGTTCATGGAGGTCTGCGGCACACATACTGTAAGCATATCCCGTTCCGGGCTGCGTTCCATAATCCCGAAGGAGATAGAGCTTATCTCAGGTCCGGGCTGCCCTGTCTGCGTCACGGCCCAGGGCGATATCGATGCCTTTATCGAGACCGCCAAGATACCTGGGATAACGGTTACAACCTTTGGAGACCTCTTAAAGGTCCCAGGATCAAGCGACTCGCTGGCCGGACGGCGGGCCAAAGGGGCACAGGTGGATGTCGTCTACTCGCCCGTGGATGCACTTCAGCTCGCAAGAAAGGATAGATCACGCGAGGTGGTCTTCCTGGCGGTCGGCTTCGAGACCACCATCCCATGCATCGCCGCCACCATAAAAGATGCGGCGCGCGATGGAACAGGCAATTTTTCTATACTACCCGCCCTGAAGCTCATGCCACCGGCACTTGAGGCCTTACTCGAAACCGACATTGGCATCGACGGCCTAATCTGTCCAGGCCATGTAAGCGCTGTCATAGGGGCCGCAGCTTACAAACCTATAGCAGAAGGTTTTGGGATGCCGTGCGTAGTTGCAGGTTTTGAACCGGCCGAAATACTCTTTGCACTGATCCTTTTGGCGAGACAGGTGAATGCAGGGAGGGCCGAGGTTGAAAACGCCTATCCAAGGGCGGTCTCGTGGGAGGGGAACGGCAAGGCCTTGGGCATCATGAACGAGGTCTTCCTCCAGTGCGATACAGAGTGGAGAGGCCTCGGCGCGATAAGACAAAGCGGCCTTGCCCTAAAGCCTGAATACAATAAATTTGACGCAAAATACAGGTTCGGGATCGAGACAAGACACACACCTGAACCGAAGGGCTGCCTGTGCGGCGACATAATAAAAGGATTAGACATCCCAAGCAACTGCCCGTTTTTTGCATCAATATGCACACCGGTCTCTCCGGTGGGCCCGTGCATGGTCTCGTCAGAGGGGGCATGCGCAGCATATTTCAGATACGAAACAGGGGTAATATGAGACTGGAAAATATCCTCCTCGATCATGGAAGCGGCGGGCTCTTTACGCAAGAGCTGGTTGAAAAGGTCTTTCTGCCCAGACTTGACAATCCGATCCTTTCGGAATTTGGAGACAGCGCCCTAATCGATATGGGGCCCTGGGGAGCCGGGCGGATCGCCTTCACAACCGACTCTTACGTAGTTGATCCCATCTTCTTCCCAGGCGGGGACATTGGGGCCCTGGCGGTAAGCGGGACGATAAACGACCTCTGCATGCGTGGGGCTGTGCCTTTATTCCTGAGCCTTGGACTCATCCTTGAGGAAGGCCTTGCGATGGATGACCTGGAGCAGGTTATAGGATCCATCCAGGCGGCGTCTTGTTCCGCAGGGGTCCAGGTGGTGACCGGAGACACAAAGGTGGTACCGAGGGGTAAGGCGGACAAGATATTCATAAACACCTCTGGGATCGGTGTCATAAAAAATGGGGCTGATATATCCTCATCAAAGGCTTCTGTTGGGGATGCCGTGATCCTTTCAGGGACCATGGGGGATCATGGTGCAACCATCCTCGCCAGCCGACATGGCCTTGCATTTGAAGGCAATCTAAAGAGCGACGTCACGGCCCTCAACAGAATGATCGAGGCCTTGATGAATGCAGTTCCTAAAGACGCGATACATACCATGCGGGACCCGACGAGGGGCGGCGTAGCGACCGCACTGAACGAGATCGCCAGGACGGCAGGGGTTGCGATCGAGATAGACGAAGGCAATGTGCCGGTCAAGCCAGAGGTCAAAACGGCCTGCGAGATACTGGGTCTTGACCCGTTTTATCTGGCTAACGAGGGTAAATGTCTGGCGATAGTAGATGAAAAGGCCGCCGAGTCTGCAGTCTATTCCATGCGCCTCATGCCAGAAGGCCGGGATGCTGCTTTGATCGGCAGGATCAAAGATGGCAGGCCGGGGCAGGTGGTGCTGCGGACAAAGATCGGCGGGTGCCGGATACTCAGGCCTCTCTCTGGTGAACCTCTCCCGAGGATATGCTGATGATATATAGCTCAACCTTTGATGACCGCCATCTCGAGGCAGGTGTGCTTGGTGTTGGAAACCTCCTTTTAAGGGATGAGGGCTTTGGGGTGCATCTCATCCGTCACCTCGAGTCAAGGTATGTCTTTCCGGACACGGTAAGGCTTGTGGATGGTGGCACATCAGGCATATTCCTTTCCCCTTTTTTTGAAAAAACCAATAAGGTGCTCACCGTAGATATAATCAAATCTGATGAGCCGCCCGGCACTATTCTAAGATTTACCCAGGATGAGCTCAAGGCCCGATCGGCCCAGCTCAGGATGTCACCACATCAGATAGGTGTGCTTGAAATACTCGAAATATGCAAACTCAGGGGAAGGGCCCCTGAGCATGTGGATTTTCTAGGCGTCGTACCTTTGGATCTATCCACTGGGATAGGGCTATCCACTGTCCTTGAAGAGAGACTCCCTGTTGTTGCAGCCATGGTACTTGATTATCTGGACGACCTTGGGCTGAGAGCTACGGTGCAGAAGGATCATCGGGTATGCACGAGTTGAGCCTTGCCCAGGCGGTGATCGACGAGATCGTACAGCTTGCAAGGGAACATAAGGCAGACAAGGTCTTGAAGGTAAGGGTAATGATCGGCGCCCTGTCAGGCGTGGTTAAGGACTCTTTTGCGTTTGGTTTCAAGGCCATGGCCATGACCAATGAGATTACAAAGGGCGCAGCACTTGTGATCGAGACCCCGGCGGTTCCTTACAGATGCATTGGATGTGGACATGAGTTCAAGACCGAGGGCGGCCGCCCTGATTGCTGCCCTAGGTGCGGCGCGAGAGATGTTTTCCCGCAGGGCGGAGATGAGCTCCTCCTTATGCAGGTTGAGATGGAATAGTTTAAATTTCAATGTAGGATTAAGGCCTCATACATAAATGGTCTGACCAAACCCAGATTCGGCATCCCTTTTTCTGACGTTGGACATAGCGCCCACAACCAGGCCGAGACCATCCATGGCCTCCTTATCGACATATTAGACACGGTAGCCGGACCAAAGCGTAACCAGACCATAAATGAATTATGTGCAATGATATTTTGAAGACAGGATGCGAAGGCGAAGCGATGAATACAGTACACTTGGGATAGGAGGAAAGGACATGTGTGAGACCTGTGGCTGCCCAGGCGCAAAAAAAGTGGATGTGAACAAGGTCATTCTTGCGGCGAACGAGGCCCAAGCTCGGATAAACCGGCGTCATATCGAGGCCATGGGCGCAGTGGCTATAAATCTTATTAGTAGCCCGGGCTCAGGCAAGACCACACTCCTTGAAAAGACAATAGATATGCTGGACGGCGTAATGAAAATCGGGGTTATAGAAGGCGACATAGAGACCGAGCGGGATGCAGAGCGCATAAGGACGAAAGGGATACCTGCAATCCAACTGACTACAAGCGGGGCGTGTCATCTCGACGCCCCGCTTGTACACCGCGGACTCCACGAGCTCGAGGAACAGCTCGATGGGGCCCACCTTGATATCATCTTCATAGAAAACGTAGGCAATCTCGTCTGCCCTGCGGCCTTCAACCTTGGGGAACATGAACGGGCCGTTTTGTTATCGGTCCCCGAGGGTTCAGACAAACCAGCCAAATACCCGACGGTCTTTCTGAACTCCCAGGTCTTTTTGGTCACCAAAACAGACCTCCTGCCGTATTTCCCTGATTTTTCCCAGGAAGAGGCAAAAAAAGAGGCCTTACGGCTGAATCCCCACCTAAAGATCATCTCCCTTTCGGCCGTAACTGGCCTCGGCATGGACGATTGGATGATGTATTTGCAACGGATTCGTCGTAAAAATATAATATAAAATAAATCTCATTGAGGCGGATTTAAGCAGGCCAAGGTTATAGACTAGATCCGTTACGCATCAAATCAAACGATTTAAATTTGATGGTCTTGTAAAAATTATATACGATGCTAAGCGAAAATCGTCAAATGCAAGGCTGCAGGGCCTGACAAATGAGGCATACTTCCTGTACGCCTCATTGACAAAGGATGCAGCACAATACACTGGATCAAAGAGACCCAATATCTTTTTATATTTATTTTACTACGAGGACTGGACGGTCTGAATAGCCAATGACCTTTTCAGTGACGCTCCCCATAAGGAGTCTCTTTAGCCCTGTCCTTCCATGAGAGCCCATCACTATAGCGTCTACACCCAGCTCCCTTGCGGTCTCAAGTATTACCTTATAGGTCGTGCCTTCTTTGACAATAGCCTCGGCCTTTATACCTTCATTTTCGGCAAGTTTTACAGCGCCTTCAACATATGTCCTCGCCTTTTTTACCAGATCATCAACGGCCCCAAGTGCCCTTTCGTAAAGTTCAGGAGGTACATCGACAACGGAGACGGCCTTCAATTCGCCTCCGTAGGACCTTGCAAAATTTATCGCCCTTAAGACCGCAACATTGCTGTATTTTGAGCCGTCAACAGCCACAAGGATCTTGCCCCAACCTATCCTGGCCCCCTCAGGGACAACAAGGACATCTATCGGGCTATGCCCAATGACCCTCGCCGTGACGCTACCCACGAACATCCTTTCGAGGTCAGACAGACCTCTTCTTCCCATGACGATCAGCTCGCAGTTTTCAGATATTGCGAGCTCGATGATCTTCTCGTGCGCCTCTCCCTCTTCGAGGACCATCTTTGCCAACACCCTCTCAGCCTGAACCATCTCCCTTGCCTTTAAAAGCGCATCTTCGCACGACCGCCTCATAGAGGCCGTCAAATCGCCGAATATGGCAAGGCCGATGTCTCCATCGTGGGGCGGCGCAATACATGTCACGGTGATCCAGCTTTTCTCGTCTGAGGCAAACCCGAGAGACTCTTTCAAGACATGAAAGGCCGATTCCGAACCATCTAAACATACAAGCATCTTTTTATACGTTCCCATACCTCACCCCTGCTTGCTGCCCCTTCGCCTGCAAAAAAGGATAACAAAATGATTTTTAGATCCTTAGATCTTACCGGGAGACATCACTTCTTTTGCAGCCATTCTTTCCTCGCGAAGTCCCTGCCATATGGCCTTTAAAACTATGAAGGCGCCAAGAAACAACGCAAAGAGCATTATAGCGAAGCTTGTATTCTTCAATATCTTCTGCGTGCCTTCCGTTATGGGTTGAATCAGGCCAAGATGTGACATATAGACAGGGACCATCAGGCCCCTGCTGAATAGGACAATGACCATTATTAGCCCCATGACGACCTTTATCATATACGCCTTTACATAGGTTGTTCCTATAGCTCCGAGCTGGACACCGAAAAGAGAGCCGGCAAGTATGATCATGGCGAGCCTTATATCGACAAGCCCGTGTATGGCATACTTGAGAGACCCACCAAACCCCATAACAAATGCCACAACCAGCTCTGTTGCAGACGCCATGATGCTGGGCGCGCCGAGCACATAGATCATTGAAGGCACGCCAATAAACCCGCCTACCGCGATTGTTGCTGCAAGCAGGCCGGTTGCAAACGCCAGAGGTATGATAAATAATATCGATATCTTTGCATTGAGCGACCTGAAATATATCATCGTGCCCGGGATCGGTATGTTGACAGACTGAACCCACCTTGCGATCTTTGTCGTCTTTTCCTTCGCCTCAGTAGTCCCTGATCTGTAGGTGCCATATGCATCTTTCAAGACGTATGTCCCGACTATCCCAAGAACCAGCACAAATATCACGCTGACATAAAGGTTTGAGCCATCGTTGCCAAAGGTATTCTTGATCACCTCCTGCACATGGGCGCCATACATGACGCCAGCCTCGGCAAATATACCGAAGATGAGTCCCAGCTTCAGATCCACCTGACCATACTTGGCACGCTTTATAGCACCCACAAGCGCCTTCGGGAATTTATGACACATGTTGCTTGCAACCGCGACGAGCCCTGGGACGCCCAGACTCATCATCGCAGGCGTAAGCACAAAGGCGCCGCCAGATCCTATGAAACCGCTTACAAGACCACCGACAAACCCCACAAAAAACAGATAGGTCACGATTATCCAGTTAAGCTCTATAAAGTTGGATAGTTGAGGCGCGATATCATGCATGTCTATTTAACCCCCTTTGTCTTTTTGGCATCCACGCCTAGAACCGACCAAAAGCTGCCGGTGAACCCCCCGTGGACATATGAAAAAACAAACGCCATTGCAATTGGGAGAAACGCATATACACCGCCTTTGGCGCATATCTGCACAACAAAATCCCCCTTGAGCAACAAAAACGTATAGAGCGACGCAGATATCGCCCCCATGATTATCATCTTTATGTAAGGTCTCTTTTTTTCATAAACACCATCCATCTATCTATTACCTCCTTGAACAAACTTATTGTAAAAAGGATTGATCCCGTCTCGTCGTCTTTTCATCCATCCGTTTTTCTTTTCGCAACACCTCCCGTTTATTTTTTTATCCTACTGATCTCCTATCCTTGGTAGTTTTTTATTTTATATCTTTTTTTTCAAATTTAAACATAATTTAATCAAGTTATTTTTAGCGAATTAAGAAAATTAAAATAATTATTTGATTTAATTATATTTTAAAAATTTGAAAAATTTATTACTGTTTCATTTTACAACTTTATTTAAAGATCTTTGGAATGAAATAGGGATTTCTTGTTAAGATAATGAGCCAAAAAGGCGACCGGTTAGATGGAGATAGGCTAAATATGTCTGACAGCAAGCCCCAGGACCTTGCCATCCTGCTCGAACATAAGCCTCTTTGTAACAAGGTCCGTTAAAAAGGCCGCAATCTCTCCTTGAGATTTATCTGGAAACCGCTCAAAAATATCCTGAACCGGCCTTGGCTCAAGGCAAGTGAGATAAATCGCCCTTGATGACCCTTTTAGCCTGTGTGTGAGCACCTCGCCAGAGGGTCTGATCTGTCTTATAAGGAGATAATCCCCGCCGTCACGGTATGTGAGGGGTCTTTGCAGCCCAAGCACCGCCCTCTCCCTTCGCCATGCCGCGATTTTTTGTTCGACCCACTTCCAGCGCCTTTGTTGAACAAGCCTGTCACCCTTATATCCAAGCACCAGCGGCATGATGCCGGCCAATATCTCCTCTGGAAACATATAGCGCCAGAATGTATGGATCGTCACGGATCTTATCCCGAATATAGACGGGTCAGAGGCCATGGGGCTCCCAAGGCCAAGCCAAAACGAGACGGCCTTAAGGGGTCTAAAGGGCCATACAAAATCAAGCACACGAAGGGTCTCATTAACCTCTTCATCCGTGCTGCCAGGAAAGTGAAGGATCAGATTTGCTGAGAGGTTCAGCCCTGACTCCTCGGCATGTCGCATCGTCTTGACATTGTCCATGACACTTACGCCTTTGCGCATCCGCCCAAGCAGGGATTGACTCAGGGCCTCTATGCCTACCTGGATGTCTTTCAGACCGCCCCTGGCCATGGCATATAACTCATCACGGCTGTAACCCACCCTGAGTTCGGCAAAAAAGCTGTAATCCCTGCCATGTCCTTCAAGGATATCAAATAGCTTAGAGGCATCCCGCCTAGGGAGGGAATTGTCCATAAAGGCGAAATCAAGCAGGCCGTAACGCCTGGCAAGCTGATCTATCTCTGTCGCCATCCTCTCTGCCGATTTTGCCCGATATGCCGTCCACTGGATGTTCAAATTGCAAAAATTGCAACGCCCCCACCAGCACCCGCGGGAAAACTCCACAGGCAGCACAGGGAAAAAGCGTTTGCTAGGCCCTAACTTTAAAATATCACAGAAATAGTCGTCAAAATCAGGAACGGGAAGCCCATCCAGGCCATCGATCTGAGACTTCGGCCGATCCCCGACCGATCCTTTTGACTTATCATCCTTAATACCTCGTTCTCCATTGTCAGACAGGATCACCTTTCCATAAACGGCCTCCGGCAATGACGTCTCTTTGCCGCTCAGAAAATCTGCAAGACCTACAAGTGGACGCTCTCCCTCACCGTCAACAATATAATCAATCCAAGAAAACGACCTCAAAATAGAGGCACCTGCAGCGCCGGAGACGGCGGCACCGCCCAACACGATGGGAAGGGATGGGGCAAGGGCCTTTACAGCCCTTGCAATCACAAGCGCAGCCGTAAGTTGATTTACGGAGACAGTCAAACCAACGAGGTCAAGGGCGTCCAGAGCAAGAAAAGAAACGAACTCCGTCAGCACTTTATCCACAGCCTCGCGCACACAGACGGGCTGCAGGAGTCCCCTACCCTTTCCTTTTCTAACCGTCCTTAAAAATAGTCTGTCACATTCCTGTTCCATCTCAGGAAACAAGATGCCTGCAGAGATAGCCTCAGACGCCCATATTGATTCGCTGATGGATTGATAGACCTCAAAACCGATTTGGGAGGCCAATTCGAGATATGGGTGGTGACAGGATATGTCCACCCATGGGCGCTCCCTTCTCAAATAGGCCTTAAGAGAAGCAATCTGGATAGATGGCCTGTTGAAAAGAGGCCATGGCGGTGCGATCAAGGCGATTTTCATAGAAACTCAGGCTTTAATCAGTGATCATGATCAACGCCACCCCAAGGGTCATAAGTCCGGCACCGATCAACCGTTTAAGGGTCTCATCCTCGGAAAAGACAAATCTTCCATATAAGACACTAAAGATGGCACTGGTCCTCTTGACCGCAATCATATATGCAGCCGCCACAAGATGTATGGCCCACATATGGCTAACAACCATTACGGACTGCGAAAACCCTGCAGCTATCAAGGCCCGCCACCCGCCCATAATGGCTGACGCCGCGCGGCATCTTGGTCGACCTCTCAGGCACCACCTGAAGACCCCTGGAATGACACAGAAGATCATAATGGTCGCGAGACCAAGTATTACAAAATAAAAACAGGCAAAGAAAAAAGGCCCCGACTCAGAAACCGCCTTTTTCCCAAGGACGCTGGTTACCGAATAGACGGCGGATACAAAAAACATCAGCCTTGAACCGCCATCCTTGATGGCTATTCTAAGTGTCTGCAAGACCCCTGGGGTGTTTGATCTGAAATGGAGCAAATAGGCCCCTGCGACCGTAAACAAGATACCGACCATACCCCTAAGGTTGATCCTCTCTCCAAGGATCAACCAACCGGTCAGTACCGTGAATGCGGGCGTAAAGGCGAGAAATGGGACAGATAGGGAAAGTGGGGAGGTCTTGATGGCCTTCATGTAAAAAAAAAGCGCAAAGATCTCCAGAGGCAGGAGTATGGACAACGTCTCCCAAAAGGCCAGGGTAAGTTTCGGCCACGGCATGAACATCAGCGGCAGGAGCAAAAATGGGACAGGGGCTGCAGCCCTTATCGCCATCATATCCTGTGGGGAAAGATGGGCGAAACGGGCCTTGATGACCACATCGGTTGTAGCGGTTGAAAAGGCCGTGAGGAGGGCCAGAGGCAACCAATTCACGGCCCATCCTCATGCGAACCGGTCAAGGCCAGGTGCTGCAGCACAGGACAAACGCCGAGACTAGAAGCCACGACCCATGGCCATCTCGTTCAGTCTCCTTATACGCTCCTCGATCGGCGGATGTGTGCTGAAGAGATTGGCCAACGCTCCACTGGTCAAGGGGTTTACGATATACATCTGGGCTGTGGCTGGGTTTACATCCATCGGGAGACGATGATTCCAGTCCTCAAGCTTTTTTAGCGCGCCAGCAAGTGCAAGGGGACGACCGCATATCTTCGCCCCTGTAGCGTCGGCAAGGAACTCCCTGCTCCTCGAAATGGCCATCTGTATAAGCATAGCCGCTATCGGGGCGACTATCATCATGACAAGGACCCCAATCACCCCTCCGGAATCATCATCGTCAGAGCGGCGGAAACCACCAAACAACATGGCCCATTGCGCCATGTTGGCAAGATAGCTTATGGCCCCTGCAATCATGGCCGCTATAGAACTTATGAGTATATCTCTGTTCTTAACGTGTCCAAGTTCATGGGAGATGACCCCTTCAAGCTCGTCTTTTGAGAGGAGCCTCAATATCCCCTCGGTCACAGCCACCGCTGCACGCTCCGGATTTCTGCCGGTCGCAAAGGCATTGGGGGTCTCTGTATGGATTATATAGACCCTTGGTTTGGGCAAGCCAGCCTTCCTGGCGAGATCCCTAACGACTGCATGCAGCTCCGGTTCATCCGTCTCAGATACCTCGACAGCCCCAGCCATTGCAAGGGCCAACTTGTCGCTGAACCAATATGCGCCGAAATTCATAACACCCGCCATAACCAAGGCAACGGTCATACCCTGATTGCCGCCGATGGCCTTGCCCACCGCCAGGAACAAGGCGGTAAGGGCTGCAAGAAGAACAGTTGTCTTTAATAGATTGGACATAATTGTAAACAACCTCCAGCCGATGCTGTACTATATTTTAAAAATTCACTGCACCATCTGCCCGGTCGCGTCTGACACCCAGGCAAAGAGACAAACAATATCCGCTGCCAGGTAAAGAATGCCCGCCTACCAGACTAGTAAAATAGGAATTTTTTATAAAATAATCATTTCTTTGGTCATATGGAAGAGGTGCACAAACCAGACGGGCATTAAAACGGCCAAAGGGCACTGACGCTGGACCACGCCTGATTTAAACATCGCCTTTCATTATGGCCGTAGCCGTTTCTACGTCCCTCCTACTGCCTATAAAGAGCGGGGTTCTCTGATGCAGATGGGCCGCCCTGATATCTAATATACGCTCCCTTCCATCGGTTGCCGCCCCCCCAGCCTGTTCGGCCACAAACGCCAACGGCGCAGCCTCGCAGAGCAATCTCAGTTTACCGCTGGGTTTTGCCGGGTCTTTATTGTCCGCAGGGTACATAAAGATACCGCCATCCAAGAGGTTTCTGTGAAAATCCGCCACCAAGGCCCCGATATACCTTGCGGTATACGGCTTGCGGCGGGCGTTCTCTGTTGACTTGAAATAATCGACGACTTTTTTTGTGCGCCCATCCCAATAATTGGTATTTGATTCGTTTACTGAATATATCCGGCCCTGTTCCGGTATGCGTATGTCTGGGTGAGAGAGGAGGAACTCCCCAACCGTAGGATCAAGGGTAAAGCCATGAACGCCCTTGCCGGTCGTATATACCAGCATGGTGCTTGGGCCGTAGAGAAAATAACCGGCCGCCACCTGTTCCGATCCCTTTCTCAAAAATTCCTCCATGGTAACATAAGGCCTCTCGCCGACCACCCTGTAGATAGAAAAGATAGTACCTATATTTACATTTACATCTATATTCGACGAACCGTCCAACGGATCGAATATTAGGATGTAGTTCCCCCTGGGCATGTCATCAGGCACCTCGATGACATCCGCATTTTCCTCGGACGCCATGGCGCACAAAACCCCTGAACGCTGCATCCTGTAGATCAAGACCCTGTTCGAGAACTCGTCCAACTTCCTGACCTGCTCTCCTTGGACGTTTATATCGCCCGTAAGACCAAGGATGTCCACAAGTCCAGCCTTTTTGACCTCTCTGGCTATGATCTTGGCAGAGAATATGAGTTCACTCAGAAGCCTTGTAAACTGTCCGGTCGCCGCAGGCGATTCCTTCTGGTGTATCAAAAGGTGCTCCGTTACTGTTATCCCCAGTCCTTCCATGCGCATTTAGTCCTCCTCACAACAGGATTTCAAAGGATTTTGACCTCTTACAATTCCATCAATCTTGACGGCCTTTATGAAAATCCAAGGTTTTTTATCAAACGGATTTGCAAAAATTCAAAATTAAGCTAAGTTGCCAGTTTGTTTATCTTTTAAATAACATAAGGGAGGCATTTTTTCTATGTCTTTAGATGAGGTCAAGATAAGCCGCGCCATCATTTCGCGCTACATGTCAAAGCTCTCGGAGTATTTGGAACTGGACGCAGCTATCGTTGGCGCAGGCCCTTCCGGGCTTATCGCCGCACTGAAGCTTGCGGAAAAAGGCCACAAGGTGGCCCTCTTCGAAAGAAAGCTCAGCATCGGTGGCGGCATGTGGGGAGGCGGCATGATGTTCAATGAAATAGTCCTCCAGGAAGAAGGTGCGGCCATATTAAAAGAGTTGGGTATAAGGGTAGAGGACGTTGGAGACGGATATTACACATCCGACTCGGTAGAGTGCGTGACCACCCTTGCAAGCCTCGCGTGCAAGGCCGGGGCCAAACTGTTCAATCTTATAACTGTTGAAGACGTCATGGTGAGAGATAATCGAGTAACAGGGCTTGTCATCAACTGGACTGCGGTCGATATGGCCGGACTCCACATAGATCCGCTCGCCGTAAGGGCCAAGTATGTAATAGAAGCTACAGGGCACCCCACAGAGGTCTTGAAGGTGGTGCAACGGAAGATGGGGGCCCGTCTTCTCACCGAGACCGGCGCTATAATGGGCGAACGTTCCATGTGGGCCGAGGTTGCCGAAAACACCACCCTCGACAACACCAAAGAGGCCTTTCCAGGGATATTCGTGGCTGGTATGGCCGCAAACGCCACATTTGGATCGTTCCGCATGGGCCCTATATTCGGCGGGATGCTACTCTCAGGACAAAAGGTCGCAGAGCTGGTAGATGAAAGGCTCAAGGCCTAAACCGAGGCTGATACAGCCTGATCTCTTCGGCACCGATGAAAGGCCAGGGCCCTTCATAATCCCAAGGCCAGAGCACTGCCTGAGCAGAAAAGATGTGGACAGAGAGGCGCTCAAGGTCCTCTATCGCCTGAAAGACCACGGATTCATAGCGTACCTGGTCGGCGGGAGCGTCAGGGATCTGCTCATAGGGAAGCGCCCCAAGGACTTTGACGTAGGGACCAATGCCACACCCGAGGAGATAAAGAGGCTCTTTCCACACAGCCGCATCATAGGCAGACGGTTCAGGCTTGTACATGTGTATTTCAAGGGTGGTAAAGTGATAGAGGTCTCAACCTTTAGGCAAAAGGCCGAATATGACGCTGTACAGTCTCAAGACAGCGCAGGGGATGATGGCGACAATATCTTTGGAACACCACAGGAAGATGCAATGCGCAGGGACCTGACGATCAACGGCCTCTTTTACAATATCGCCGATTTCAGTATAATAGATTATGTAGGTGGCATGGCCGATCTCAAGGCCGGGATAATCCGCACGATAGGCGATCCTGAAAGGCGCTTTCTGAAAGACCCAGTGAGGATGCTTAGGGCGATCAGACATGCTGCGCGCACCGGGTTTGCAATAGAAAAGGCGACCTGGGACGCCATATTAATACATAAAGACATGATACGCCTGTGTGCCGTTCCGAGGGTGCGTGATGAATGGCTCAAAGACCTGCATTCAGGGGCAAGCTGGAAATGGGCGGAACTCCTGTTTGAAAGCGGTCTCTTTTCATCTATATTCCCCAATTACTTCAAGGGAATAAAAGAAGGAGACCGCGGGCTTGCAAAGACACTCCTTTCAGGGCTGCTGTCATGGCTTGACAAGGCGGCCGGCGGCGATAAAAAACCTACGGAATCGTTTATACTTGCGCTCTTTGCGTATCCGAGGCTCCATGTTGCACCAGGATGGAGATCTCTCTATTCTGAACGCATAAGATGGCCTGTCCAGGAGACACGGGATTTGTTAAATGAGACGATCGCCCCGTACGACTTCAAGAAGTCAGTGAGGGATGAGGCAGCCCAGATATTGTCAGGTCTGTGGCCGATAATAAGGTGCCTTGAGATCGGCAATTGGCCGAAACGCGTCTATTGCAAATCTAGGTTCGCCGACAGCGTATTGCTTTATGACCTGATTCAGGAACAGCTTGGACTACCTGCCATAGGTCCTAATCCGCACCTCAACCCCAAATACCAAAAGGAGGCGCAGGTGCGCAGAAAAAGGCGCAGAAAAAGACCAAAAAGGGAGAAAGAAGTCGAAATATCATGAGATTGAGCCAAAATGCAAAAGACCTAGTACTTATAGAACTTGACGATGTCGGGCTGTTGCTTGGAGAAATAAGATACAACCGCCAGACTGAAACGGCCAGTTTTGCGCTTGAAAAGGCCGGCTTTTTCGATCTTTATCTCCCATGCACCGTTTTATATGACCAACAACGCGGTCCGATCGTCCATCCCCACATACTCTCGGCGCTCACGACGTCTTCCGTACGTATTCAAAGAAGCCGGGTCTCGTGTTTCATCCTCGAGCCTGACATCAATCCTGTAATTGCGGAACAATACCATGCGATAAAGGCTGCCCTTGCCCAAAAGCCCGAACCGGATCCCGAGAAAAAACGAGACAATGGGCCGGAAGATAAAAAGGCAGGCAAAAAGCGGGTGATAAGCATACATTCACTGAAAGATGCAATAAAAGACCCAGACAAGGCCAAGGATTAATACCATGCTCCCCTATCCACAGATAGACCCTGTCATTTTAGAAGCGGGCCCATTTGCGCTCCGCTGGTATGGACTCATGTATCTCATCGGCTTCCTCGCCTCATACTCGCTTGTACGCAGACAGATAACAAGACATGCGGTGACAAGCGGTGTAGGCGGCGGTGACCAATCCCTCGACCTTGACATGGAAGCGGAATTAAATCATTTAGACGGGCTTTTCCTCTGGCTTGCGATAGGGGTAATCGTGGGGGGAAGGCTGGGCTATGTCCTTTTTTACAATCTGCCCTATTATCTAAACCACCCCTTTGAGATACTGGCCACATGGCATGGAGGCATGTCTTTTCACGGCGGCGCGGCCGGCGCCATGGCTGCTGGATGGGCCTATTGCATACGACACAGGATAAACTTCTGGCTGTGGGCCGACAGATTCGCTGTAACAGCCCCTATTGGATTGGGGTTCGGCAGGATCGGTAATTTCATAAACGGCGAACTCTATGGAAGGCCCACCAATGTACCATGGGCCATGATATTCCCGCAAGGAGGCCCGATTCCAAGGCATCCATCGCAACTCTACGAGGCCTTTCTGGAAGGCATACTTCTCTTCATCATCCTTTGGCCTCTGAGTAAAAGGCCTTGGCCACATGGAAGGAAGCTCGCCCTTTTCCTCATGCTCTATGCAATAGTACGCTCGGTTGCAGAGCTGTTCCGCGAGCCTGATCCACAGCTTGGCTTTGTGCTGCTGGGGAGTCTGACCATGGGCCAGATCCTTAGCATCGGCTTTTTTGTCCTAGGACTGTTTCTCTGGTGGTATCTTGGCAGACCCCTTACATCCAAGTCCTCTTGAAAGGGCTGCTAAGTTTCTGTACATAAGTTTTATAAATGTGGTCTTGTCGACTATGTCATTTTTTTTAAGGCTCTCCCCAGGCGTTATTACAAAACACTGCGCCCCGGTCTCTCTTGAGATGGCCTTTCCAAGACTGTCATTTACCGTATCGTCAAAAAAAATGGCCTTAACCCCCTCTTTTTTTACAAGTTCAATCACATCGGCCATCTTCTTCGGGCTCGGGCTTGCATCAGGGGATATGCCGTACAGAGCCACCTGTCTCAAGCCATATGCCTCAGCCAGATAACCGAATGCCGCGTGCCCAGCCACTACAAGCGTCTTTTGCTCGCAAGAAGAAAGCGTCCGTCGATAAGAAGTATCCAGCGCCTCCAAGGCCTTTGCATATCTCCTGGCATTTTCTTCATAAAAACCAGCGCCTGCAGGATCAAGGTCGGCCAATTTTTTGGCGATCCTCATCGTGGCCTCCGCATCCCATTTGAAATCAAGCCATATGTGTGGATCAGCCCAGCCATGACCATGGTGATCATGTCCTTCAACCTCGCTGGTCCTCCCTCGCCAACCCTTAAGGTCTGAACCCTCAGCCAGCACCAGGACGCCGCCTCCTCCGCTACGGACTTTATTTACAATCCCTCCGGCCCACGGCTCAAGCCCTGCCCCGATCAACACCACCAGATCGGCCTGCTCAAGACACAGCATATCACTGATTTTAGGCTCCCAGGAATGCGGATCGGAACCGGGGGGAAGGAGCTGTCTTACATCCACCCTATCTCCACCAACGGCCCTTACCATCTCGGAGACAGGGAATATGCTCGTAACCACGGCCAACCGCCCCTCAGCCGTGGCGCCCTCCGCCGAATACAGACCAAAAAACACAAAGACAATGCAGACAATCGCAAAAAATCTCATAACAGCCCTATTCATCCCCATTATTCTGCCCTCTCCTGTCTATAAGATAAACGCTGCCAGGCATGCCTTTTACCTTGTGCTTCAACTGGGCGGCCGTTTCAGCCACCTCGCCATAGTGGCTATAACGCCCTGGCATACATCTGACCACTGCTATTGAAAGACTGGTCAGTGGGAAGGTCACCTTCTCGCCCCTGCGATCGATGCCCACAAAACAACCGGCATCTATATCTTTTTCGTCCAGAAAAAGGGGGATCAAGGCACTAAAATCATCGATAATCTTCTCGCATACGTCCCTTACGATCTCAATTGGTGTCGAAAATACAAAATCATCACCGCCTATATGCCCGACGAACCCCTTTGCGCCAGCCATCTCCCGAACTGCATTTACAAGTATGCGGGCCACCATCCTGATGACCTCATCACCCCTTGAAAACCCATAAAGATCATTATAAGGTTTAAAATTATCTATATCAACATAACTGATCGCAACAGACAACCTTGCATCCAACACCTCTTGTATATATCTCAATATGGATGAATTGCCGGGGAGCTTTGTAAGCGGGTTGTTGTCGGCCACCCTCTTCGTGCGCTCCAGTGCAAGCCCTATCCTGGCATTTATTTCCCTAAGGCTTGCATCGGTGAAGATGATGTCGTCTACCCGATATTCACCCCAATCCATGCCGGAGGTCAGATCCTGTCTGGATATACAAAGAATGATCGGAAGAAGGGCGAGCTGAAGGCTGTCTTTAAGGGCCTGGATTACGGTCTTGTCAAGGTCGTTGGGCAATCCTTTCTGCATAATCAGGAGATCGGGTGGGTCGTTTACTATATCTTCTACGGCCGCCTGGACATCCTGCTCAAACATAAATTCGTGGCCCCTCGCCTCAAGAAAGAGGCGCTCTCCCTGCCTATTAAATAAAACAGGGGCTACGACAGCTATGCGTGCCAATTTATTCTCCAGCGCCCCCCTTGGTCTGCTGCATCCGAAGGGTGAAGTCTTTAAGCTCAATTATTTTTTCATCGAGCTCATTCAAGACCTCTTTCATCTCACCCTTACCCATCTTTATCCTCTCCCAGGCCTTGTGGTCGAGCGGCGGGACCCATTTGTCCCCGCCTGAGCCGAAACCCACAGCCCTGATTAGGATATCGGAAAAGTGCACTATGGCGGCAATATCTCTAAAGTCAGTGGCATCTTCCGGATTATGATGATAAATAACAGGCAGGATCAGCCGATCAGGAAGATTCCACTGCTTAATGAGCCATCCGCCTATCTCTGGGTGGGCGACTCCAAGACACTCAAGCTCGGCCTCCCTCATAGAGATGCCGCGCTCCTTAACCATATTTTGTATCTCTTCATATTCTTTTGTAAATTCCGCCCTTATCACCACCTTGCCTAAGTCATGTATAAGCCCTGCCGTCGAGACTTCTTCGGGATTTTTCAGCCCATGCCTCTTGGCAAAAATGCCTGCGGCTGTCGCACACCCGAGCGAATGCTCCCAAAGCCCTACGTCGGAAGACTGCATTACATCAAAGATGGAGGAGGTCACGATCAGGGTCTTTATAACGTTAAACCCCAAAAGCACTATGGCGTTCGAGACCGCGCCGATCCTCTGCGGAAAGCCGAAAAAAGACGAATTAACCATCTTCAAGAGCTTACTTGTCAAGACCTGATCTTTTTCTATGACCGAACCGAGCCTTGAGGCCGTCATCTCTTCGTCTTCGACCATCTTATTCAGCATGGAGGCGATAGGCGGGAGAGTCGGAAGCGATTTTATATATCTCAATCTATGTCTTATATCCTGTCTCTTTTGCCCCTGGTCCTGTTTATCCATCTTGTTTGGATCCCTCCCATGAGCAGATTATACACCGTTGCGAGGCAGAAAATCCAATTTCAGGCAATATCTATGCGTCATCAGACCGCAATCAGAGATTCCGCATAGATTCATTATGTCTTTGCCTCTTCTATGATGTGTTCGGCGATAAGCCTCATAAGCGCCCGCAATACCGGGTCGTCCTTTACCTTTGCAAATCTCTCCTCAAGCTCCTTAATCATCTCTGCAAGGGACTTTTCACCCGGCATCTGGACGGGATGGCCTTTTACAACGACGACATGCACACCGCTCTTTGAAAGTCGACTTATAAGCTCTGCGGTCAATTCCACCCCAGGCCCACACAATATCTTACCGTCTTCGGTCTTGACCGCCTTTGCAAGTATCATTTCAGGTGCGGCAAGGGATATGGGGATGCTCTGCATCTGCTACCTCACTCAAACCTCAGGCCATCTAGATATCTTCCCGACAAAGGTCTCGAGACTATACGCCACCCTAAGGAGTTTCTCATCCTCAAACGAATCGGCCATAAGCTGAACACCTATTGGAAGGCCATCTTTACTGAAGCCGCAAGGCGTTGAGATGCCCGGAACGCCAGCTAGATTCGTCGCTATTGTAAATACATCACTTAAATACATCTGAAGCGGATCCCCTGTCTTCTCACCAAGCCTGAAGGCAGGGGTTGGAGCGACAGGTGTTATAAGACAATCGCACCTTTTAAACGCCTCAACGAAATCCTGCTTTATCAAGTTTCTGACCTGGGATGCCTTTTTGTAATAGGCATCGTAATAACCTGAGGAAAGGACATAGGTCCCGAGCATGATCCTGCGCTTGACTTCGGGCCCAAAGCCCTCGGAACGGGTCTTCTTATACATTTCAGACAGGTTCCGATAACCGGAGGCGCGCAGTCCATATTTCACGCCATCATATCGCGACAGGTTAGATGCAGCCTCGGCAGTGGCGATGATATAATAAGTTGCAATGGCATATTCAGTATGCGGGAGACTTACCTCGACCATCTTGCAACCCATGGCCTCAAGGGCCCCTATGGCCTTTCTGACGACCGCCTCGACATCAGGATCAAGGCCGCCAACTAGATATTCCCTCGGCAAACCTATGGTATAACCGCTGATCCCCTTACCAAGTCCGGCTGTATAATCAGGGACATCCCTTGAGGAAGAGGTGGAGTCCATCGGATCATTTCCTGCAATGGCGCCAAGGAGTATAGCTGCATCGGTTACATCTTTTGTTATAGGACCAATCTGGTCAAGGGAAGAGGCAAAGGCAACAAGCCCGTATCTAGAAACCCTGCCGTAGGTTGGTTTAAGGCCAACTACGCCGCAATGTGAAGATGGCTGACGGATTGAACCACCAGTATCGGAGCCTAAGGCGCCTGCACAGAGCCTTGCGGCCACAGCCGCCGCTGAACCGCCGCTTGATCCCCCAGGTACTCTGGTAAGATCCCATGGGTTATAAGTAGGATGAAAGGCCGAGTTCTCGGTCGAAGATCCCATGGCGAACTCGTCCATGTTGAGTTTGCCCAACATCACAGCCCCCGCCCTGTTTAACCTCTCGATCGCTGTCGCATCATAAGGTGGGATGAAGCCTTCAAGCATACGCGAGGCACAGGTCGTCTTAATACCCTTTGTACAGATGAGATCTTTTATGCCGAGCGGGACGCCGGTAAGGGGTGTGATATCCTCGCCCTTATCAAGACGTCTCTGCGCATCCTTCGCCTGATTCAATGCGAGCTCATGGGTGACGGTTATATAGGCCCTTATCTTGGGATCAACCTGATCAATCCTGTCTAGATATGCCTTTGTCACCTCGACAGGGCTTATCTCGCCCTTGGCGTACAACTCACCTAATTCTTTAATAGTTAAGTCTATAAGATCCGGCATGCCTCTCATTCTCCATTCTTAAAGATGGTCCTGATCAAATGATTTTCGGGACAGCAAAGGCGCCGTCTTCCTTCTGAGGGGCATTTTTCAGTGCATCTTCGACAGAGAGCGAGGGCATCTCCACATCATCTCTGAAGCGATTAACACAATCAAGGGAATGGGCCAAAGGGGATACGCCGCCTGTATCCAATTCGCCAAGCTTCGCTACATATTCAAGTATCTCGTTCAGCTGTACAGTAAATCCCTCAATCTCATCTTGATCAAAACTTAAACATGCCAAATTAGCAATATGCTCGACCTCAAGGCGCGTGATCTTCACTGTTTACCCCTCCTGAGACAGACTGTCCAGCCTTTGCCCATACGATCCAAAAGACACCAGTCTCAATCAGACCTTCCAGGGTCTTAGACCTCATTAAAGCCTATAAAGTTTCAAAATTCAATAATCCACAGACTATTACATGTAGCCCTTACTGGTTTTATATGTTATTTCCTTAATGATTGAAAACTGCGCACCTACCAAACAATTAAAAAATAAAGTCATGGAAACCGATATACTTGAACAGTTAAAACCGTATTTTGAGCGCCTTGACAGCCGGATGTCTAGCTGCTTTGCCTCACACATGCCATTTATAAATGAAATAACAGGGCACATACTCTTTGCCGGCGGCAAGAAGGTCAGGCCGCTGCTGACAGTGCTTTCAGCCATACTATGCGGAAGGGAGGAGATAGATGAAGCCTATGATCTTGCACTGGTCCCTGAATATCTACATGCGGCAAGCCTCTTGCATGATGATGTAGTCGATGACGGGAAATTAAGGCGAGGCAAACCGCCTGCATATACTATCTGGGGAAACAAGGCTACGGTCCTTGCAGGGGATTTTCTATATGCAAGGGCCATAGAGCTGGCCACACGCTTCGAAGACATCCGCATAGCAAGGGTCACCGCCGAGACCGTGGCCCTTATGTCCGAAGGCGAGGTCATGCAACTCCTGCATTCAAAGAACCCGGACTTTTTTGATGAACAGACCTATATGGATATTATATACAGAAAGACGGCTGCACTGATCTCGATGTCATGCAAGATCGGTGCGCTCTTTGCCGGGGCGGATGACACCAGGGTCAATGCCCTTTCCAACTACGGCCTTTGTCTGGGCAAGGCATTTCAAATGATAGACGACCTCTTGGACTATACCGCTGACACAAAAGAATTCGGAAAGGCCGTCGGCGCAGATCTTGCCGAAGGAAAGCTCACGCTGCCCCTGGTTTACGGGCTCAGCATAGCCTCTCCCAAAGAAAAGAGTGAGATATTTTTGATATTGAAAAAGGATAAACATTCTCCTGAGGAGCTTGCATGGATAAAAGACCTTCTCGAGACCAAGGGTGCCTTCAAATACACGAAAGACAAAGCCGAAGAACTCATAAGGATAGGTTGCAACGGCCTCGATATATTCGGATCATCGGAAACAGCCGGGATATTGAAAAGGCTTGCAAGGTTTGTGGTTGAGCGTAGGAAATAAATCTGTTTAATTTATGCGTTGCAATATGAAGAGCTAATAAGGATGCAAAATGGGCTTAAATAGATCTAAGATAATAAAAGGACTAGCCGTCCTGGCCGGAACGGGGGCGGCCGCTGGTGCAGCGTATGAGATTTTTTGCCCAAAGGCCGAATTTTTTGGCAGGGTGATAACCCACGGGCCGAGGACGACCAATGCGGTTGGGATCGTGTTCGATCAGGGCCCAAATCAGGCCACAGCCGCTGTCTGCAAAAGACTGCATGAATTATCCATCCCGGCTGCATTTTTCATTGAAGGCAAAAAGGCCAGGAGCCTTCCGTGGGCAATGGACCATATTCAGGCGTTTGAAATAGGCATACACGGCGAGGACTACAGACCTCTCATATTCAAAAAGGAACAGGATATAAGGCGCTCACTCAGATCAACCCAATTCCTTGTAAGAGAATTCCAAGACAAAGGTGCGAGATACTTCATGCCGCCCTATGGCTTTAAAGACCTGCGCCTGATGCGTGTAGCGCACGAACTTGGACTTATTGTAGTAAACCCTTCGCTCACCCTTAAAATCATGCCCCTCCGCCCATATGCGGCAGGCATGCAAGCCAGGCAAGATCCGGCAAAGTCGATCTCGGGCGCGATATCCAGGCTACTACTCAAGGTGAGATCGGGCGACATAATCCTCATACCTTCCTACCTGACCGCCGGACAGGGGGGCGGGCGGCACGACATGGCCGGACTGATGCCGGAACTACTCACCGAGCTGGTCATCGGCCTGAAGACGATAGGGCTCCGGCCATGGGGTTTAAAGGCCCTTATCGGATGAGATCGCCATCATAAATAAATGTATGTGTGCCGGCGGGAACTGCCCGCATATTGCACTGTTCGGCCAAATGATAAATAAAAAATATGCAATGGCTATGAATAACGACAAAAAAACCGTAAAGAAACCATGGGGCGGGAGATTCGCCGAGGATACAGACAAGCTGGTTGAGCGTTTTACAGCCTCGATCCATTTTGACAAAAGGCTCTACAGACAAGACATAGCTGGCAGCAAGGCACATGCCACTATGTTGGTGAAACAGGGTATCATAAGCCCCGAAGAGGGCATGGCGATCGTCCGCGGCCTAGACGAGATACAGCATGATATCGAGGCCGGGAAGTTCGTCTGGCAGGAGGCGCTGGAAGACGTCCACATGAACATCGAACAAGCCCTCGTGGAACGGATCGGGGATGCGGGCAAAAAACTCCATACGGCCAGGAGCCGCAACGACCAGGTGGTAACTGATACAAGGCTTTATCTGAGGGATGAGACAGACAGAATAAGCGATCTTATTCATGGACTGCAACTTGCCCTGCTGTCACAGGCAAAGCGCCACCCTGAACTCATAATACCTGGATATACACACCTTCAGAGGGCGCAACCTGTACTCTGGCCGCATCACATGCTTGCATATTATGAGATGTTCAAGAGGGACAAGGAGAGACTCGCTGACTGCAGACGGCGTATCAATATCTGTCCACTTGGAAGCGCCGCGCTCGCAGGCACCGGCCTTCCCATAGACAGGGAATTTACCGCAAATGAACTAGGCTTTGATGACATCTCTGCAAATAGTATGGATGCCGTAGCTGACAGGGATTTCGCGGTGGAATTCCTGGCCGCACTCTCCATTATCATGGCCCACTTGAGCAGGCTTTCCGAGGAGCTTATCCTGTGGTCAACGGTTGAATTCGGCTTTATAGAACTCCCTGATGCATTTTGCACAGGATCGAGCATAATGCCGCAGAAAAAAAATCCTGACGTACCGGAACTCATCAGGGGAAAGACCGGCAGGGTATACGGCTGCCTGATGGCCATGCTGACACTTATAAAGGCGTTGCCCATGACCTACAACCGTGACCTCCAAGAAGACAAGGAGGCATTGTTCGATGCAATCGACACAGTAAGTGCATCTTTAGAAATGATGACAGCCATCATCTCCAGACTTGAGCCTAAGAAAGAACACATAGGAAAGGTTCTTGAAAAGGGATTTCTGACTGCTACCGATCTTGCTGACTATCTTGTAAAAAAAGAACTTCCATTCAGAAGCGCCCATGAAGTCGCCGGCAGGATAGTTGCAAGGTGTATAGAGACAGGCAGGGATATCAAAGACCTCAGTCTCGACGAATTCAAGGCGTTCTCGCCGCTCATCGAAGAAGATGTGTATGATGTCCTGACGGTCGAAGGTTCTCTAAGGTCCAGGTGCTCTATTGGCGGCACGGCGCCCGAGACAGTGGCCGAGGCCGTGAGGCGGGCCGAGATAGAACTGAATGGATTTAATAAGCAATGAAACGATCTTGTAAAAACTACCTTGCTTTCCTCGCCGCCCTATGCGGCTTGATTATGCTCTCGGGCTGCGGAAGAAAGGGGGCGCCTGTCCCCCCAGGCACTATCCGTCCGGTCGCGATAAAAGACCTCTCATACACGATAACACCTGAAGGCGCCGAACTGTCCTGGACCGTCCCGATCAGAAACCTGGACGGAAGCCCTATAGAACGCATCAAGGGTTTTGAGATCTATAAGGCAGAGGCGTCTGTGAATGAGACCTGCGACGGATGTCCCCCAAGATTTGGACCACCCATAGAGATACCGTTTGAGGCCCATCCAGAAGAGGCGAGAAAGATGTATTACGACGACCGCACGCTGCACCAGGGAATGAGGTATATTTATGAAGTGCGCACAGTCAAGGGCTGGCTCAACATAAGTGACCCGTCAAACAGGATATCCTTTGCATGGCATGTCCCTGCATCGCCGCCTTCACAGATTTCGGCACAACCTTCGGCTGATGGCATATATCTATCATGGGTTCCACCTGGAACATGGGCGGATGGAAGCCCAATAGATAAAAAGATCTCGTATAAGATATACAAGGCAGAGGCAGTTGAAGGGCAATGGAAGGCGATCGGCCCTCCGGTTGACTCAACAGGCTTTTTTGATACATCCGTGAAAAAAGGTGTAACATATAAATATTCCATATCCTCCGTCCTCATCTATCACGGCACGGAGATCGAAGGCCGGCGCAGCCGTGAAATAACCGCCCAGCCAATTGACCTGACACCACCTAAGCCCCCTGAAGGCCTGGTGGCGGTCTACAGGAAGGCCTTGGCAGGAAGCGGCGGTGAAGGAGGCGTCGAATTGTTGTGGCAGGAAAACTCCGAGCCTGACCTTGCGGGCTATATAGTTTACCGCCGCAACAAAAACGGCCTTATCGACAAATTGAACCATTCACCGATCCCAATCCCCAAGTTCATCGACTTTACGCGGCTGTCACCTGGTATCTACGAATACTGGGTTACGGCCGTTGATCGGGCGCACCCCCCCAACGAAAGTCGCCCGTCGAAACCGGCAAGTGTCGAGATATATTGATTCCGACTGAAAGGTAGCTATATGGATCACTTTGTTTTCAAAAACGGCGAACTTTATTGTGAAGATATACCGGTAAAGAAAATAGCCGAAGAGGCAGGCACTCCGCTTTACATATATAGCACGGCCACACTGGAGAGACACTTCAAGGCCTTTGAAAAGGCCCTTGTCCACCGCAACCACATCATCTGTTTCGCCGTCAAGGCAAACAGCAACATAGCTGTGTTAAACATCCTTGGCCGTCTCGGCGCTGGTGCCGACATAGTCTCAGGTGGGGAGCTCTTCAGGGCGTTGAAGGCCGGAATACCCGCCGACAGGATAACCTACTCAGGCGTAGGCAAGACCAGACGGGAGATCGAATACGCCCTCAAGGCCGGCATCTTGATGTTTAATGTGGAGTCATTAGACGAACTCTACACAATCGGCGAGACGGCGGCAAGGATGGGAAAGCGGGCTGGCATATCATTCCGTGTAAATCCGGATATCGATCCAAAGACGCACCCTTACATCTCGACGGGCCTCAAGAAAAACAAGTTCGGACTGCCGGTTCAAGAAGCCGTTGAGGCATATCGGCTTGCCTCTGGGATGGACTGGCTCGAAACGATCGGCGTAAGCTGCCATATCGGCTCACAGATCACAGAGACTGGTCCCTTTAAAGCTGCGGCCGAAAAGATAGGTAGCCTCGTAAAAGGGCTCGAGACAGAAGGCATAAGGCTAAAATTCATTGACTTGGGAGGCGGGCTCGGCGTCAGATACAAAGATGAAACACCGCCTGAACCTGAGGAATATCTCGCCGCAGTAATCCAAGAGATATCATCGCTCCCGCAGACCTTGATACTCGAACCAGGCAGGGCCATATGTGCAAATGCAGGGATCATGGTCACCAAGCTCCTCTACACAAAGGACTCTGGGGAAAGACGTTTTTATATAGTGGACGCAGGCATGAACGACTTCGCAAGGCCGAGCCTCTATCAGGCATATCATGAGATCGTGCCGGTGACCGGGCCGACCGCCGGAACGGCCGCCTTGCTCAAACCGACTGACGTCGTTGGACCTATATGCGAGACAGGCGACTTCCTGGCCAGGGGATGCCCGATGCCGTCCATGAAAAACGGCGACCTCATTGCAGTAAGGGGCGCCGGAGCCTACGGCTTCAGCATGTCCTCCAACTACAACTCGAGGCCAAGGGCAGCTGAGGTATTGGTGGCCGGAGACAGATTCAAGGTCATAAGGACAAGGGAGACCTATGAAGACCTCATAAGGGGCGAGGAGATCTGGGAGGCCTGGAGGTAACGCAATGGAACCGTTGAAATTCAAAAAGATGCACGGAAGCGGCAATGACTTCATCCTGATAGACAACAGAACCAGTCTCATTCAAGCAGATACGGCCCATGATCTGGCTAGGCGTCTATGCCGTCGTAGATTCTCAATCGGGGCGGATGGCCTTATCCTTATCGAGGGGTCAGAAACGGCTGATTTTAGATGGCGCTTCTTCAACGCTGATGGAAGCGAGGCTGAGATGTGCGGAAACGGCGGCAGATGCGCTGCAAGGTTTGCAGTTCTTACAGGGATCGCCGGACCGAAATTAAAATTTGAGACAGGGGCCGGGCTGATCCATGCCGAGGTGAAAGGTGCGAAGGTAAAGCTTGAACTTCCAGCCCCAGCCGACATGGAACTGAACATATCCATTGATGTGAAAGACGACCGAGTCACAACACACTTCATAAATACAGGCGTGCCGCATGCAGTGGTTTTGGTGGACGACCTCAAAAGATGCGACGTTGTAGGACTTGGAAGGGCGATAAGATTTCATGAACGCTTTAAACCCGCAGGTGCAAATGTAGACTTCATCAAGCTTGAAGGCCGGGATGTCCTTATCCGCACCTACGAACGCGGCGTAGAAGGTGAAACGCTTGCATGCGGTACCGGCTCAGTGGCAGGGGCCATTATAGCGGCGGTCAAAATCGGGCTTGCCCCACCCTTAAGGGTTAAAACAAGAAGTGGAGAGGTCCTGAAGGTCTATTTCGATCTGAACGGTGGAGAGGCAAGGGATGTATTCCTGGAAGGCGAGGCTGTGCTTGTATATTCCGGGACACTAGATGGAGACATCTGCTGATGCGTCTTTTAAAAGACCTCTGGTGGCTCCTACTTTTCTATGTCGTATTTCTAGGGAGTTATGAGGCATGGAACACCTGGAACTACTGGATGACACCTAAAAATACAGCCGCCCCGTCAAAAATCATCAACATAACGCCTGGCATGAAGTTCTCAGAGGTGGCCAACCTACTTGAAAGCGAGGGATTGATTAGGTCGAAGACGGGCTTCACCATTCTTGCTTGGATAAAAGGCATGAGCGGCAGGCTCCAGGCCGGCGAATACCAGCTTTCTCCGGCCCAAAGCCCGGATGACATCCTAGACTACCTGGTAAACGGGAAGGTGCTCAAACATGTCGTGACCATACCCGAGGGATTCAATATCTATGACATAGCCGGACTCATCGAGAACGCCGGGATCATGCCCAGAAATCGTTTTCTTGACGCCGCCAAAGATCAGGCCCTCCTCAAGAGACTCGGCATCGACGGCCGGACGGCTGAAGGCTATCTCTTCCCCGATACATATTTCTTCACTAAAGATACCCCTCCTCAGAAAATCATCGCCACAATGGTAGAGAGACTGAAAGATGTCTGGCGGAAACATGGCCTCCAAGAAAGGGCCAATGCGCTTGGAGTCACCATGAAAGAGGTCTTGATCTTGGCCTCGATGGTGGAAAAGGAGGCTGCAATACCCTCCGAGCGCCCAATAATCGCAAGTGTCTTTTGGAACAGGATCAAGAAAGGCATGCCGCTGCAGTGCGACCCAACCGTTTACTACGGTATCTTGGACAAACTGGAGTCCGAATCAGGGACTGGAAAAGGGCCAAGCCTGCCGACAAGGCTTACCAAAAAAGACCTGCATACTAAGACGCCATATAACACATATTGCATAGACGGCCTACCGCCTGGCCCGATTGCAAACCCGGGTCTCGATTCCATAAAGGCAGTCCTTTATCCTGAGAAGACGGATTTTTTATATTTTGTGTCGAAAAACGATAACACACACTATTTTTCAAAAACCCTCGCCGAACACGACAAGGCGGTGGAAAGATATCAAATAAGAAAAAACGACGAAGGAGGTGTCTGATGGATAATACAATCCCAATACCAGGTCTTGTAATTCAAGGAGACGGCTCCTACGCCCTTACTATTGAATGCCCAAACGGGATTATAACCCCTGAGGTCATCGATACATTATCAAGGGTCGTAAAAGAGTTGGGGATAACCGTCCACATCACCACTGCTCAGAAGATCATGCTCCTGGGGCTTGACCAAAAGACAGGCCGGAGGGCAATAGAGCTCCTGGAAGAAGGCGGGGCTGGCGTAAGGAAGGCCAGGGATATCTCCCAGCCAAGGGTGTGCGTAGGTAAACCATATTGCAAGCTTGCACTGCAGAAGACCTTTCCGTTTGGGGAGTATATCTACAAAGAGCTTGCCAGGATCCCTATCCCGCCGAAATTGAAGGTGGCGGTGGCTGGTTGTCCGGCCTGCTGCTCATGGGCGAATATGGTGGATATAGGTTTTTCAGGCAGAAAGAGCGGCTTTGTGGTCATGCTCGGAGGCCATGGCGGGAGCAGACCCAAGGAGGGATGCGAGGTGGGCAGGATCTCGTCGCCTGAAGAGGCGGGCGAGATAATAAAGAGGCTTGCCGCGATGTTCTCAAGGCATGTAAAGATAAAATCAAGGATGGACAGGCTGATGGAGAAGATCGGCATTGAAGAGTTAAAAAGAGCGATAGGGTTTTAGCTGTTTTTTATCCTGTCAATCAGCACAGAGAGTGGCAATATCCTCCCCTGGCAAAACGGCGCTGGGTCAAACAAAGAGACATCGGGCCGTCGGGGCAGGATCTTCTTAAGATCGACATCGATCTTCAACCCCAAACCCGCCATCTCAAGATGAAAACCTGTAGGGTACGGCGAACCGTCAGGCAGTCCGTCAGGGGCACTGTAGCGTACATCGAGGCCTTCAAGCCTTAGATAAAGCGGGGCCAGGGTCTTTGGGTCAAGACCTACCACGCCCCGCCGCCCGTCTTCCACAAACCCTATGCACAGTGGCCGAACTGATGACCCTTCCCACTGCCCTGCAGGACACTCCGAGACATCTTTGTCACCACCCATGCCGTATGCTGACCATGGGGCGAGGACCAGCATAGCCTCATCGGCGATACCATTTAACATGCGGCCATCCGGCAGCAATGCCTCATCACCAAGATCCGCCGTATAGATGACGCCATGGGATGGTATGTAGAGGTAAAGCCAATCGTCTGTGAGCAGACAGTCAAAGACAGTAACACCCATAGCCCCAAGACCTGTCGCCCTGAGTTTCAGGCCGTTCTCTGCGCGCTCCCAGTTTATTATACCCGTGACCCTTGGCTGGGCCTTGCCCTTCAAGGTAAATTGAACCAGCGCATTTGCGCTCATGGCCGCTGGAAGCCTCGTCTGACGCTCCAGGGCCTCTTTAATGGGAAGCGAAATCTGCTTGAGCGGCCCAAGCTGAATAGTACTCGATGGGGCGACGATAGCGCACCCGCCTATCGCCATCAATAATAACGCCGAGAAAATGACTTTAACCAACATAAAATTTCCCTTAAACAAATAAACCACCGACATGCAAAACAATTCATTAAACCGTAACTATGATACCCCGAAGTAGATTTTTTAGAAAGGATGAATAAAAAAATAAAAAAACCGACGATAAAGACTTACAGCACGACGCCCTTTTTCATAGCACCTTCTATTGACCTCTTCACTATACCGACGATCTCGTCATAATCCATCCCGTTCGGAAAGACAGGTGGCAAGAATTTCAAATGTATCTCATAAGGTCTTGGGATAAGGCTTCCTAATGGAAAGGCCCTGAATGCACCGTCTATCGCAACCGGAACCACAGGGACACCGATCTCCTTGCTCAAGATGGCAAAGGCCTTTTTAAAAGGCAAAAGCCCTCCGTCCCTTGTACGCGCACCCTCAGGAAAGATTACTATTGACTTGCCCCTTCTAAGGAGGACGGCGGCCTTTTTCAGGGCTGATGCAAGGTTTCTGTTCAAATCGAACGGGATCACATGCATCCTTGGGGCTATAGCTCGCCTAAGCGGCGACCTAAAATATTCCTCTGTGGCTATAAAATAACTGTCTCTCAGGGCGTACGACGGAAGGGCCGCTATTATCAAAAAGCCGTCAAGGAGGCTCTGATGGTTGGGGGCAAGGATAAAAGGCCGCGCTGGTAGGACATCGGCGCCACTGACCTTGAAGCGGAAATACGGTCTGGCCGTAAGGGATAATACAGCCTTCAAGGTCAGGATAGACAAATCGCCTTCATATATATCTATATCGACCACCCCATCGGCACCAAGGACATCCCGCCAGCCGACCTCACCCCTTTCAACCCTTACAGCATCCTGTTTTATATAGACATAAAGATCCTTAACAAGGAGGAGGTGCGAGAGCTCATCTTCCGTCACAGACATCCCGAAGGTCTTTTCAATGAAGCTCAAAAGCTCAATCTTGCCAAGGGAATCAAGGCCGAGATCCATCTCAAGGTGGTCTTCCAGGAAGACCTCCTTGCCGGAAACTTCCTTGAGATATGCACTCAAGGCAGTGAATACCTCATCAGAGGGACCTTTTGACCTTCTCTCAGACCTCTTCGCCGCCGTAACAACCGAACCAAGCAGATGCCTCTTTATCTTCCCAAGCCTTGTCTTGGGAAATTCAGATGAAACCACATCAAAACCTGATATCTTCTTGTAATCAGGGACAGACCTGTTGTATTCATCTATAACCTTCCATTTAATGAACTCGTTTATATTGCTAATGTTAGCTGCCTTTAAGGCCTCAAGATCAGGGCGCACGAGACAAAAAAGTCTGCCATTTTTCTCCATAACGGCCGCCTCCTTCACACAGGCCGCTGTAGCAAGCACCATACCCTCTATCTCCTCGGGATTGATGTTCTTGCCATTCGAAAGGACGATCATGTCCTTTTTTCTGCCCGTGATATATAGATAACCGTCCTGGTCCAGTGCGCCTAGATCGCCGGTATAGAACCAACCGTCCCTTATGGCGTCTCTAGTCCTATCAGGCAGATTCAGATAGCCCTTCATTACATTGGGGCCCCTTACTGCAATCTCGCCCCCTTCGATCTTCACTTCGACTCCTGGGAGAGGCCTACCTACCGAACCTATTTTAATGACACGGGGCAAATTGAAAGAGATGATGGGAGAGGTCTCCGTGAGCCCGTAGCCCTCAACCACAGGGAGACCAAGGGCAGCGAAATCTCTTGCAATCTGCGGTGAGAGCCTTGCCCCGCCGCTTACAAGATACCTCAGTGCACCTCCCAGACGAACGCGAAGCCGTCTGAATATGAAACGGGATATAGCCAGCCGATCAAGGGATCTCGACAACATAAAAAACATGAAAAGGATGGGATTTTTGCGTACGCGGCCCATTATCGACCGATAAAAGAGCTCGAAGACCCTGGGGACCCCTACAAATATGGTAACCTTATAGGTCCTGCAGGCCGTAATGATCTCATCCGAAGACGGCTTGTCCACCATCACGATAGTGGCGCCGAGAAAGAGGGGGGTCAGGACAGTCGTCATTATAGGATATGTATGATGAAATGGCAGGATCGAGAGCAGTCGGTCATCCCTTGAGGCGATCCCTGTACTTATGATGCCTTCTATGTTTGAGAGGAGATTTCTTTGCGTTAGCACCACACCCTTTGGTCTTCCCGTAGTCCCTGATGTGTATGGGATCAAGGCCGCATCGTCGTCCGAAAGGGCCGAGCTGAATCTCCCGCCATGTACAACCAAGCTGGACAAATCCTCGAATACGAAGATATGTCCGGGTCTCGCACCTGAAGAAACGGCATCCAACAGGACCTTTTCAAGCACCTTTGATGTAAAGATCGCCTTCGGCATGGAATCGTTGAACACATGCACTATATCGGTTGGAGATGAAAGGGCATCTATCGGGACAACCGCAGCACCCCTTTGCCAAGCTGCATAGACAGCACATATCCATTCAGGCCTGTTTTCGGAAAAAATAGCCACCCTGTCCCCATGTCCAACAGGAATGAGATCTGAAAAGGCCTTGATCCAGGCGTGAAGCCAGGGAAACGAGATCTCCCTTCCCTGATAAATAATGGCCGTCTTGTCAATATCTGCTATCTTCATTGGATGTACTTGCATGTGTTGCTTCAGCGGGTCGCAAAGGCCAAATGAATGTATGAGCGGCTACTGAAAAGAACGCCTAAGCCATTCAAGAAGGGGCAAGACGTCTTTATCTTCGAATACGGCCTCAAGATCTTTTGAAAGTCTCCTCTTCCAGTTCGGATACTCATTCACCGTGCCAGGCAGATTCGCCTGATCCAGCTCGCCAGTCAGGTCTTCCATCTGAACCGCAAGTATCTTCGAACGGCATCTAACAAGATAGCTATATACTGCAAAGACCAGCTGTGGCGTCATTTTTTTTGGCAGACCGGTCTTGTCATCGATCTCATGGCCTCGCAACATATCATTGGATACAAGGCCTTCTTTTTTGAGCGCCTCAAAAAGCCAAGCCTTGGCCCTGTCTCGCCAGGTGATCTCACGCCCCTTAATCTCTTTCGTCGGAAAGAGATTAAGCCTGTCTCTGATCTCCACATCTCGCCCCTGCCAAAAGCCGTAGAGGGTCGGAAGATCATGTGTGGTCACCGAAACCAGGGCATTGGTCGGATATTCGGCAGGCGGCCTGAAAGAGCCGTCTTCCTTGGTTTCAAAATAAAAGACCCTGGTGGAGAATACGTCGGCCTCCCCAAGCCCTGAACGCACCTCATCAGGTACGGTTCCAAGATCCTCTCCTATGACCATACACCTGTTTCTATGGCTCTCAAGTGCAAGGACCCCAAGGAGGTCTTCAAATGGATACCTCACATACACCCCTTTGTCAGGCTTCATACTGCAAGGCACCCAAAAGAGGCGCATAAGACCCATTACATGATCGATCCGAAGGGCGCCATTATGGCACATGTTCCTACGGAGCATCTTGATAAACGGCAAGTAAGCAGACTCCTTGAGCCTGATAGGGATTATAGGCGGCAGGCCCCAGTCTTGGCCATTGGGATTGAAAGCATCAGGCGGGGCCCCAATGCCTGCATTCAGTGCAAAAAGTCCCTTGTGGTACCAGACATCAAAGCCTGTTCTGTCGACGCCTACCGGCAGGTCCAAATAGAGTCCGACCTTGAGCCCAAGCTCGAACGAGCGTTGCCCAATAGCGGCAAGCTGCCTCTCGGCCTGCCACTCCAGATAGCAATAAAAATCTACACGATCCCCTCTTTTTGATGCAAAGTCTGTAACCTCGACTGAATCTGGATCTTGATATGCCTCCGGCCAAACCGGCCAGCCCCAGATCGCTGAGTCCCGTCCCTTGAAATACTCGCTGATGGCATTAAATGTACTGTATAATTTAAGCGCCTTGCCACCTTCTTTTTTAAACGTCAAAAACTCCTTGGCCCTCTGACTGTTGTTTACTAGGTGATTTCTCTTAAAGTGCCTAAAAAGCACCTCAAGCACCTCCAATTTCAGGCCCGCCACCCCCTCATAGTCCACAAATCCGCCCTCTCTTAGATGTGAAAGCCTGGCCTGAAAGGCCTGCCCCCCGGCCAAAGCCTTCGCCTCTTCGCATTCAGCAAAATCGGGCACTGCCTCTATATCAATGTTGAGATAATTCAAAAAAAGGCGGCTCGACGGGCTGTAAGGACTTATGTGCGACGGATCGCAGGGGGAAAGGGCGCACAGCGGATTTGTACCCACAATCCCTGCACTGAAAGCTGAAAAACGCTCAATAACCGTCTTCAGGTCTCCAAAGTCTCCAATGCCCCAATTACGCCTTGAACGCAGGGCATACAGCCCGACGGTCGGACCCCAGGTCCTGCCGTCTCTGAAAAGCCCATCCGGAACATAGCACCTCTTGGGGCACACGATAAGAGACATGGATAAACCGCCTGGCTCTTCATCGGAAAACAGCAAAAAGCGGTGATAGCCCATGGGCATTGATACAGGCAGCATAAGGGAATAACGGAAGATGCGCCTGCCATTGATCTCATGCGATCCCTTGACCTGGAGATCGGATGGCCTAAACGCCCCGGCATGCGATACCCCAGCCTCTTCCAAAACCGCCCATTCGAACCTGAAACCATCCTTTTCATGCGGCAATGTCAACAATATCTCGACAGGAGAGCCAAACGATACCACCCTGACCGGCTCAAGCACCCTCAACCACAGGTCCTCTTTGAGCCTCGACAATGCGGCCTCATAGCCATCGCCGTCCAATACCCCCATACCATGGAGGATATTCATCACGGCCTCGTCCTGTGCAACATGCCATTTGCCCCAGATATCCCAATAGCCATGTTCAATGCCGCAAAGCCTGAGAAGCTCTTTGATGTCCTCCATTTGATGGGAGGTCCTCCATTCTTACCCTGCCCTTATGGGAGGAATGTCGCAACTATATTTTATATTTTTAATATACCTGAGATTTCGGTCGTGGGCAAAGGCAACCAGCGGCGGCCGATTTATCAGGATACCGGTGACTGTCAGTTCGACGGCCACTATTTTTATGACATCTTTGAGACGGTTGGAATAAAGAAAGGCCCTGCAACAGCAGGGCCTTTCTTTTAATAGGAGGCTACAATATGCCCTTGCTAGTTCTTCATTGCTAGAAGAAGTATTGATACTGAACCCTTACACCGACATCGTCTTCATCGCTTGGATTATGGCTTATCGGATAGGTGAAGCCGAGCCTCTTGGCCTCTGACACACTGATCTCATTAAAGTTGCGGCGCATCCAACGGACATCGGCCGATACATACTGATTGAAGCCATGGATATAATAGTTTACACCAAATATATACTGCTGAAGATTGTCTTCCACCGCGTAGCCATCGCTGAGTTTTACAAGACCGAGACCACTTCTGAGGCTTTTTTCCAGGTTGTTGCTGTTAATACGCTCGAAGTATGCGGCCTTAAACACAGCCTCCCACTTCTTAGGCACGATAAAGTAACCGACATTCGCCCTGGCCGCCCAGCGGTCCCATGTTTGCTCCAGACCCTTTGAGTCGCCAGGATCCTGCTTGAACTCCTCCCACCCGGCCTCAAGGTCGGTGGAAAAGCCCAGATACCTGAAGAGAAGCGCCGAATCAAAACCGTAGTTTTCGACGTCATGGATTCCGGTCTTTTTAGTACCTGCATTGTTGTTGGAGGTATCGAGCTTTGTGTCGAAGTAGTTGTTCACCCTATCTCTGTTTGTGAAGCTGGCAAGGACGAGGGCTGCAAGCGGTTTTGTGTTGTAGCCATAATCGCCCTGCATGAAGTAGTGATTAAACCCACTTGGCCCCATCGGACCTCTCGGATCAGAGCCCGGCAGGAAATTAATCCCTATCCGTGCCACATACAGCATATTGGAGTCCGTATTAGTAAATCCTCTTGTATCGCGGCCATTATAAACACCAAGCCAGTAGGCAAGGAAATCTTTCTGGCCAAGCATGTCCACATAGCCGTTCACGTTTATGCCCTGGGAACGAAAGAGCTCCATACCGCCGGCAGGGAACCCATTTGCAAGCAATTGGTTGGAGACGTTTAGTGGGGCATTATTACTCGGGAAATTATAGGTAGTCTGACCGAATTGGTCCTTGGTAACCTCTGAATCCCCTGTAAATATGGTGCGGTCAGCGCCGTTTTGCATGAAACCGCTCTGCCAAAACTCTATGCTGTATGGTATTTTCATACGGCCTAACTGCACCCTGGCGAATTTATACTTCTGCCACTGAATAGTCGCATCGTGGATATTGACTGCACTCTGGGGCTCAAGCTGGACATGTACAAAATATTCCCAATCTTTGTTGGGTGCACTGCCATCTACAAAGAAACGGATGCGGCGGAAATTGAAGTTGCTGTAATTTTCTGTATTCTTGGCAACGGTATCGTCTGTAAAGACATAGGTGTATCTTGGCTGGATCCCGGTCCTGAAACGGAACTTGTATTCATTGTCGGTCTTCGGGTCTTTATACTCGATACGGAAACCATCATTCCAGTAGACGTTCAAGTTGGAAGGGGGGGCCTCCTTTTTATTCTTTTCAAGTTGATCGATCCGCTGCATAAGCTCCCTTACCTGGGCCTTGAGCGCTTTTATATCCCCGCTTTCATCAGCCCTTACCTGCAGAGACAGGGCCAAGATCCATGCCGATACACATAACAATACAAAAAAAACAAGATAAATCCTCTTTCCCATTACATTCCTCCTTTTTCTCTTTTCTTTCCTAATAAATCACTGCGGATGCATTTTATTATGTTATCTCCATCACCTCCTTCCTAGCCTGGATCGTCTCCATAAACAGACTTAAAAGTGAAATTTTGTTACAAATTTCTCAAACTTTTTAATTAGTTAGATCATCTAAAAACGATGATAGAAGAAAAAAATATATTTTGCAACCCAAATTCGTTATATATTTTTACGATATAAAAAGTTGATAGCATCGCAAAAGGTCGCCGACTGCCGTGTTGCGCTGCATCCTTCGTCACCGCGACGTACAAGAAAATACGCCTCATTCCTCAGGATCTGCGCGCCTTGCATTTACGATTTTTGCTTAGCCATCTCATATAATGACTTTTTACGAGATCATCAAAAATTATTTCGGCTATATCATTCTACACAGAATAAATATTTATCTTCATTGCTTCATTGTGGCACGTTAGGTTTTTTCCGTTATATTAACTTATATATAACTAAATTTAAACCATTATACAACGACACCCTTATCAGCTAAAGAAAAAGAAATAGTCTGTTTTTACTGGCCAGGTGTTTTCTCGCGTATCCCTTGAAGGAAAAATTCGCTTATCTGTTTTGCCGCAGTCGATACACTATATTTTTTGCGGCTTGAAAGCACCCAAAAGCGGGACATCTCGTCCAGCGCCCCAAAAAACGCCCTTTTGAATATGCCCGGCATCACGTCCGCCCTGAATACACCTGCCGCCTGCCCTTGTCTTACTATCTGGGAGATGATGTTTACATATTCGGCGAACTTTTTATTGCGATATTCCTTCATAAATTTACTGCTCTGACGCAGCTCGACCTGGATGATCTCCGCCAGGTCTCTATTTTCTTCTACGAGGCTTAAGTGCAATGCAGCAAAACGCTCCAGCTTCTCCTCTGGGCTCTCAAGCAAGGCCAGCTCTTGTTTGACCTTTGCAATTATTTTCCCTATCTCTTCCTCAAAGATTGTAACTAATATATCATATTTATTGTTAAAATAGAGATAAATAGTACCATCGGCGACATTTGCCTCTTTCGCTATCTCGGATATCCGCGAGTTAAAAAAACCATTTCTTGCGAAGACCTTAATGGAAGACTGGATGATCTTTTCGTGTTTGTCGGCTATCTTCATAATATATAATTTTATATAGATACGGCTTTTATTGTGAATGAATATACATTCAGAATAAAATATCTCATCCTGACTCCGTCTGTCAAGTTTTAACTCAATGCCCTTGAAAGGACGAATGAGATTGTCTATAAAATATAGTTATTTTAAATATATGTCTATTGTCTATTTTAATACAAACAACAGGGAAAGTGGCTAAAATTAATCCGCCGCCCGCGAAAGAAATCACACAGGAATTTATAGAATACTGGCAGGAAATAAGCCAGCCGGCAGTCATCCATATAAAAGATACGATCATTGTCGCAAACGAGGCCTTTTCAACACTCTTCGGACAACAAAGAAATGAAGACGTGCCAGGGCGATCTATGGCTGACTTCATATCTCCATGGCCCATGGATACACCCAGGCCTGGATGGAGAAGCGCCATGGGCAGGCGTGGAGACGGTTCAAACATAGACATTGAGGTCGTATGTCTACCGTTGTCCGTCAGCAGCGGCATACTGCATCAGAGCCTCATCAAAGACGTCTCAGAGATCAAATCATGGGAAGACAAGCTTCTTCAGGCTGAGCGGCTTACGGCCATGGGAAAGCTTGCAGGCGAAATAGCACATGAGATCAACAATCCCCTTGGCGGGATACTGCTTTATGCGAACCTTATAAAAGAAGAACTGAACGAAGAAGACGTCTCATATGAAAACATAGGAAAGATCATAAAGCTTGCGACAAGATGCCGTATCATAGCAAAAGGGCTTTTGAATTTCGGCAGGTCTTCTTCAAAAAGCTATGCGCCGGTCGATTTGAATCAAATTATAAAAGATGTCTACGCCCTCATCGAAGATCATCATATACTGAAAAATATAGAGGTAGATATGCGCTTTAAAAAAGACCTGCCCCATTTCATGGGCGACAAAGGCCAGATTGAACAGGCAATACTTAATCTTATCATAAATGCAGGGGAGGCCCTGAACAACAAGGGAAAACTCATTATAGAAACGGATTTTTCAAAGGAACAGAGGCTTGTATGTCTTACCGTCGAAGACAATGGTCCAGGGATACCTGATGATCTACTGCCAAGGATATTTGAACCATTTTTTACTACAAAACGGGCCGGAAAGGGGACGGGACTGGGTCTTTCGATAACGCATGGCATAGTACAAAGGCACGGCGGAAAGATAACTGTAAATAGCAAACCAGGGTATGGGACCCGTTTTGAGGTAAAAATACCCCTTTCAGGCGGAGGATAGCCATAAGATGAAAGAGGACATCTTGATTATAGATGATGACGCGGCCATAAGAGATGGATGCGCTCAGGTCTTAAGGCGGAGAAAATTCGATGTCTCTGAGGTCTCGAGGGGTAAGGAGGCATCTGAACTCCTTGACCGATATGAATACGATCTCATACTGCTCGACCTCAAGATGTCTGACATAAACGGCCTTGATCTGCTCAGGACCATCAGGGAAAAAGACCCGATCGTGCCAGTGGTTATAATTACGGCCTATGGCACCATACAAAACGCCATAGAGGCTATGCGCCTCGGAGCCAATGATTTCCTGTCAAAACCCTTTGAGCCCGACGAACTCCTTATAACTGTAGAGCGGAACCTTAAAGCCAGGCAACTTGCCATGGAAAACCTCTTTTTAAAAGAAGAGCTCAAACGCAAAGAGGGTGAGGTCAAGATCATAGGCGAAAGCAAGGCTATAAAGACCCTCTTGGAACAGGTGGCAAGACTCGCACCTACCGACAGTACAGTATTGATAACTGGGGAAAGCGGAACAGGTAAGGGTCTCATTGCAAGGCGCATCCACGAATTGAGTCCAAGGCGCGACCACCCATTCGTGCCGGTCGACTGTTCTACTCTTGTTCCATCGCTGTTTGAAAGCGAACTGTTCGGACATGCAAAGGGTGCCTTCACAGGGGCCAATGCAAATAAGATGGGTAAATTTGAACTTGCAAACCATGGGACGCTCTTTCTGGATGAAATAGCAAACATAGGCTTTGAGCGCCAGGCAAAGCTCCTTAAAGCTGTAGAGGAAAAAGAAATATCAAGGGTGGGCAGCAACAGACTCACCAAAGTGGATGTCAGAATAATAGCGGCTACGAATCAAGACCTAAAGCAGGCCGTACAAAACGGGACTTTTCGCGAAGACCTCTATTTCAGATTAAACGTAGTTGCAATAAAGACCCCACCTCTTAGGGAACGAAAAGACGATATACCAGCCTTGGCCGAATACTTTTTGAAGAAATTCGGTGAAAAGCATGGACGCCGTGGCCTTTTTCTTACAGAAGAAGTAATCCGTCTCCTGTCACAATATCAATGGCCTGGCAACGTAAGGGAATTTGAAAACAGCATGGAGCGCCTGGTGATCTTTGCCGACAAAGAGGCCATAGGACCGGACGATATCGAACTCAGCGGACTTCCAATAACAGCAGGCGGCCAAGACACTTTCCAGAGACATGGCATCGATGGTGTTGATGGAACCGAAAGCGGCTCATACGAGACATACGAACTCATGCCCCTGAATGAGATGGAACGCAGATATGTCGTGCAGGTATTGAGAGCAAGCAAAGGAAACCGCACAGAGACCGCGCGCATCCTCGGCATAGATAGAAAAACGCTACGCCAAAAACTCAAGAAGTGGGGCATAGAAGAAATAGAATGAATTCATCAAGCCTTCTTGACAGTATATGCCTGTGACAGTAACTTGTTCAGGTTTTCAACGGGTCATGAATATCCCGGGAGGGATGGCCGAGTGGTTTAAGGCGGCGGTCTTGAAAACCGTTGTGCCGAAAGGCACCGTGGGTTCGAATCCTACTCCCTCCGCCATACCTTAAAAATTTCAAGGTCATTAGACCTCGAAAAGAAAAGCCTGGAGAGGTGACCGAGAGGCCGAAGGTGCTCGCCTGCTAAGTGAGTGTACGCCGAAAGGTGTACCGAGGGTTCGAATCCCTCCCTCTCCGCCAGAAAACAGGCGTAGGATTAATCGCCCTGGCTAATCAACCGGCGACGGCCGGTTTTTTTATAGAAGTGAAAAGTCTATTTTTTAGGAGATTCAAGCCATGATGCCCAACTTCCTCTTTACATCGGAGTCGGTAACCGAGGGCCATCCAGACAAGGTAGCCGATCAGATTTCAGACGCAATTCTGGACGCGATCATCGCCAAAGACCCTTATGCAAGGGTGGCATGCGAGACCTTGGTAACCACAGGGCTTGCCCTTATCGCGGGCGAGATCACGACGGATTGCTATGTTGACATGCCGCAGGTAGTGCGCGGCACTATAAAAGAAATCGGGTACTCCGACTCGAGCATGGGATTCGACTGGCAGACCTGTGCGGTCCTGACCAGCATCGACAAGCAGTCACCCGACATCGCTATGGGCGTTGATAGAAACGGCGACATTGGCGCAGGGGACCAGGGGCTCATGTTCGGCTATGCCTGCGAGGAGACCCCCGATTATATGCCGATGCCGATCTGGTATGCGCATCGACTGGCCCAACGCCTCGCTGAGGTAAGAAAGAAAGGGATATTGCCCTTCCTGAGACCGGACGGCAAGACCCAGGTAACCATCCGCTATGAAGATCACAAACCAATCGCCGCACACTCAATAGTGGTAGCAGCCCAGCATGAACCTCAAGTGAGCCATAAAGAGATAGAAGAAGCCGTTATAGAAGAGGTAATAAAAAAGATCGTGGCCCCCGAACACCTCACCAGGGAGACTGAATTCTTCATAAACAGCACAGGTAGATTCGTCGTAGGTGGACCGCTTGCCGATTGCGGCGTTACAGGCAGGAAGATCATCGTCGACACATACGGGGGACGCGGGCATCACGGCGGCGGTGCATTCTCCGGGAAAGACCCGACCAAGGTAGACCGCTCTCCGTCCTATATGGCCAGGTATGTGGCCAAAAATATCGTGGCAGCCGGCCTCGCCGGTGAGTGCGAGGTCCAGGTGGCCTATGCTATCGGGGTGCCGAGGCCACTAGCAATAAACGTGCGCACCTACAATACAGAGAGGATACCGCAGGGACGCATAGTTGAACTCATAGAGAAGAACTTTAGCTTTAAGCCAAGGGATATAATCGAATATCTGGATCTTAGGCGGCCTATATACAAAAAGACTGCCGCATATGGCCACTTCGGGAGGATGGAACCCGAATTCACATGGGAACGTCTCGACATGGTGGAAACTTTAAAAGACCAGGCTGGGCTCTAGGAGGAAGACATGGATCATCACATAAAAGATATCGGACTTGCCGAAGACGGCTGCCTCCGCATTGAATGGGCGGCAAAGAGCATGCCGGTATTAAATCAGATCAAGGAACGTTTTGAGACTGAAAAGCCTTTAAAAGGCATGAGGCTCGGTGCTTGTCTCCACGTCACAACAGAGACTGCGTCCCTTGTCCGGACACTCAAAGCAGGCGGGGCAGAGGTATATCTGTGCGCATCCAACCCATTGAGCACGCAAGATGATGTTGCTGCCTCGCTGGTAAAATACGACGCCATCCCTGTCTTTGCCATAAAGGGCGAAGACAACGAGACCTATTACGCCCATCTCCGCGCGGTACTTGATGCAAAACCGAATGTCACCATGGATGACGGCGCCGACCTCGTCTCAACACTCCACACCGAGAGAGAAGGGCTTCTTGAAGACATTATAGGCGGCACAGAGGAGACCACCACAGGCGTCATAAGACTCAGGGCCATGGCCAAGGACGGTGTACTCAGATATCCAATCATAGCAGTAAATGATGCGAACACCAAACATCTATTCGATAACCGCTATGGCACCGGCCAATCTACACTTGACGGCATCATAAGGGCCACAAACAGACTTATAGCGGGGAGTGTCTTTGTAGTGGCCGGATACGGATGGTGCGGCAAAGGTGTAGCAATGAGGGCAAAAGGCATGGGTGCAAGGGTGATAGTAACCGAAGTTGATCCGCTAAAGGCCCTCGAGGCGGTAATGGACGGCTATGACGTCATGCCTATGGCCGAAGCGGCCCCGATCGGCGATTTCTTCTGCACCGTAACAGGAGATATCCATGTTATAAGAAAGGAACACTTCCTTAAAATGAAGGATGGGGCCATAGTTGCAAATTCAGGCCACTTCAATGTAGAACTGAACCTCAATGACCTTTCCGATATCACAGAGGCCAAGAGGACTATAAGGCCATTCGTCGAGGAATATACTATCGTCAACAAAAGACGCATCTATGTCCTGGGCCAAGGACGACTTATAAACCTTGCATCTGCGGAAGGTCATCCATCGAGCGTTATGGACATGAGCTTCGCCAACCAGGCCCTGTGTGCGGAATACATGGCAAAAAACGCTGAAAAACTCGAACGGAAGGTCTATGGCGTCCCTGAAGAGATAGATCGTGAGATAGCAAGGCTTAAGCTCATCAGTATGGGCATCGATATCGACCGGTTGACGGATGAGCAGGCAAGATATCTCGGATCGTGGGCTATGGGTACGTAGCCGCTCGGTTCAACCAAAAAACAAGCCGCTCCTTTCCGGTTTTCGCAAAGAGAGCGGCTGTTGATTTTCAGCTGCCTGTCAAGGTTATCAGAGTTCTTTAAGGGCTACAAACTTTAAGGCATGGGTCGTACACTTTGCCACGCATGCTGGTCTGAGCCCCTGATCGACCCTGTCCATGCAATAGTCGCATTTAATCGCCTTTCCTGTGGCCGGATTGAACTGAGGCACACCCCACGGACACGCCCCGGCGCAGGCCATACAGCCTATGCACTTTTCCTGATCCACAAAAACTATGCCGTCCGACCGCTTTTGCATGGCGCCGGTCGGACAGATAGGGACACAGAAAGGATCTTCACAGTGATAGCAGGACCTGAAATGGAACTCGGACTTGGGCACACCCTTTACGGCCTTCAACGGTTCATGGCTTATTTCACACAGAATAGGGCCGACCGGGAGTCCCTTGTTGACCTTGCAGTGCACCTCACAGCCATGACACCCTATGCAACGCTTTGAATTGAGATAAAGCATGTATTTGTTCATAGCTCAACGCTCCTCTTCGGATTTTTGGGGCTCCGCCTTACCTCAATAAAACACTCACACAGGCAAAGCCCGCCGCCGGACTGATCCATGTCTTTAAGGAAACACCCTGTCATAAGCTTTTGGTCGCTCATGCCCGCGTGATAGGCCCTTGTCTGAAGCGGTATCTGTCGGCCGAAGCCATGAATTAGATACACGGCCTCGGGATGGATAAACTCGGTCACATTGGCCTTAATGGTGCCGCTGGCACCATCAGCCATCACATCCACCCAATCTCCGTTGGCTATGCCCAATTTATCCGCGGCACGCTTGTTGATCCACAGACTATTCGTAGGTAATAGCTCATAAAGTAGGGGGTTATTGATAGTATGCCCGTGGGTGTTGACCGCTGAACGGCCAAAGACCAGTCTGAACATACCCTTCGGCGGCTTTATGGGGCTCTTATATGGCTTGAGGGAGGGAAGCCCCACCTCTGTCAATACACCGCTTACAATCTCTATCTTGCCGGACGGCGTCTTAAACTTGTCATCCAGCTTTTCCCTGTCGTACATAACAGGCTTGTCAGAGAGTTCGATGAAACCCTTTTCGTTAAAGTCCTCGATCTTGTAACCAGTGGGCTCAAGCTGCCAGTTCCAGAGCTCCTCTATAGTATTGTATGGGAAATATCGGCCGATGCCGACCCTATCCGCCAGTTGTTTGAATATCCACCAGGCAGGCTTTGTATCAAAACGCGGCTCAAGGGCCTTTTGTCTGACTATAAAGCGGGGTTTGGGCCCCTTCTGTGTCGCAATGATGCTCTCCCTCTCAAGATATGCCGACTCAGGCAGGATCACATCGCTGTACCAACCAAACTCGCTGTAGTGGGTATCAAGCGAGACCAGGAGATCCATCTTGTCAAGCGCCCTCTTTTGCGCCGGAGGATCGGGGAAACATGTAAAGGGATCATGCCTATAGGCTATAAGTGCCTTTACAGGATAGGGCTCCCCTGTCTCGATGGCGTCATAAAAGAGATGGAATAGGCCCGGCCCCTTGTCAAAGTGCTTGTACTTCCAGCCCACGCCGTCAGCCCGCTTCTCAGTGGGCTTCGGCACCTGGGCATCGAGACTTCTAAGGCCTTTCACCCCACAGTCTCCCGGACCCTTGGCGAATATCTGACCACCTTTTATCTCTACGTTGCCCATGAGGACATTCAGGATGTGCAACGCCCGGCTTGCATAGAAGGAATCGTGATATCTGGCGAGCATCCACCCTGGATGAAATATGACCTTCGGACGGTCTTCGCCGAGCTCGTCTATAAAATCCATAAGCTTGTTTAGTTTTATCTCGCATTCCTTTGCCGCCCATTCCGGCGTATAAGGCTCGATAAACGCCACAAGCTCATCAAAATCCTTTACATAGTGCTCGATAAACTCCTTGTCATAAAAACCCTTCTTTACGACGCCGTTGATCATGCCGAGCGCGAGGGCATAGTCTGTCCCAGGCCTTACCTGGAAAAAACGCGTGGCCTTAAGTCCTGTCACTGACTGGCGTACGTCCACATAGGTAAGACGCCCGCCAGCATCAAGCATGTCCATTACTTGATTTACCTCGGCGACCCTCAACGACTCAAGGAGATTGCGCCCGAATAGTATCAGGTGTCTTGCGTTTTTTATGTCATAGGCAAAGGCCTTGCGCCCAAGCCCGTAGACGGAAAGGCTGGCGTGATGGACATTTCTGCCGCAGGCGCTGTCGTGGTTTGTAAAATTCGGAGAACCAAGGGCATGGATAAACGCCTTGGGAAGGTCCACAAATGGCCCCCCTCGACAGCTCAACATGATACTTCTGCCGCCGTATTTGTTTATTATATTATTTATCTTTTCAGCTATATAATCGAGCGCAGTATACCAACTCACCTTTTCCCACCGGCCAGCGCCGCGCCCGCCTATCCTGATGAGCGGCTGCTGGGGCCTTTCGTCGTCCTGAACCAATGCAACACCTGCCGACCCCTTGGCGCACAACGCCCCACCAAGTATATGGGGGTTGCCTTCAAGCCACTTTATCTTGTTGTCTTCTACCTCCACCCTTATAGGGCACCTGACGGTACACATGCCGCACATGCTCCATACGGTCTTTTTCATGATCTTCCTCCACACATCTTATTGGCAATAAAAATAGATGTTGAACTAAAAACCTTAAAGAATTTAACTGCTAAATCATAAGCAATATTGTTCACAAATATCTTAACTATATATTGATTAAATCAAATGAAAGAAAAAATCAAGTCTTAAATACTAAAAATATATAACTTGCCAATTATATCTTTAAGATTATAATGAGAAAAAATGCACAAAGACAATGTATTGTATATCTATATACAACTATTTCTCTTGATCGATACCTTCTATATAAGCAGGAAGACTGACTATAAATACCGTCTCCATACCAGCATTTATCAGCCCCTGTTCTTTGGGTGGGGATTCGACGTCTATATTGCCGCCGTGATCCTTCACTATGCCAAAGGATACAGAAAGACCCAAACCCGTCCCCTTACCGACCTCCTTGGTGGTGAAAAAGGGATCGAATATCTTTTTTAAAATCTCTGGCGGGATACCCGGCCCGGTATCGCCGATCAATATTTCAACAGTCTTTTTGGCTGGGTTATAGCGTGTCCATATGCCTACAAGTCCTTCTTTTTGTATTGCATGGTGGGCATTATTCAAGATGTTTACAAATACCTGCCTGAGCCTCTCCTTATCAGCAAACACCATAGGCAGATTTTCGCCATAGACCCTGTGGACATATATCCTGTCCATATTCAGCGAATGCTCAATCACGGCCATGACCTCTTCAAGGCAGTGATTTATATCCACTGGTCCCTTTTCCTGTCTTATGGAATCCCGTGAGAAATTCAGTAGATCGGATACGATATTTTTGCATATCTTCGCCTGTTTTTCTATAGTCTCAAGGGTTTCGTATACATCTTTCTGGTCCTTGAAATCCTCTTCAAGGAGCTGAGTATAGCCGAGTATTATGCCAAGGGGGGTATTTATTTCATGGGCCACACCTGCCGCCATCTGTCCGAGCGAGGCCATCTTCTCCGACTGTATCAAATTTGCCATGACCTGTTTATAGCGTGTAAGGTCCTTGGCAATGCCTTCACAACCTATCACAGTACCGTTTTCATCGCTTATGAGATCGGACGTAACCAAGAGATAAAGGATGGAGCCATCCTGTCTTCCATATTCTATCTCAAGATCTTTTATATGCCCCGCCGAATGGAGAGTCGCGCAAAAATTCTCCCAATCGGCCTTATTTACAAAAAACTCTGCCATTGTCTTACCGATAATCTCATTTTTGTCCTTAAATCCCAGGAGCTCGACCCCGCTGTCGTTCATATCAAGGAGCCTCCCCTCATTATTGCAAAAAAAGATAACATCTTTTGAACTCTCGAAGAGGTGCCTGAACTTCTGTTCAGATATCTTTAACGCCCTAGTCCTCTCTTCCACGCGCTGTTCAAGGGTCTGATTCAAGTCCATGAGGGATTTGTTGGCCTGAGCAAGTCCGATCCTGGCCTCCTCAAGCTTCTTTGCGTCTTCCTTAACTCGGCCTATTATCTTTCTAACGCCTGGGAAATAAAAGGTGAGCGTGGTGATCGAAACAAACGTCATTGTATTGAGCCCACCGCTGTACGGGGCGAAAAAATTCCATATATTAGGGAATCCCATAAATATGAATACAAACCTGAGGATATGCCCTATACTGCGCGAGAGTGCAAAGGCCACCATAGCCATGCACAGCCAGAAAAAATAGCTCCAGAGGACGCTCTTGGGCTCAAGTCTTGTAAGTCTCCAGGAGTAATAAAAGGCAGTGAGGGAAAAAACAACCATAAGGCTTGCGCCTATAAAATCCACCACATAGATAGGGAGGAGCGGCAGACATTGTGTCATTGTTCGGCTGCCTCTTTATCTCTCTTCTCTTCTGCCTGGCGCTCGGCCTCACGACAGAAGGTCTTAAGCGCCATGGTAAGGAAGAACATGGCCGGCACGCAGAGGAGATGATCGAACTTGCCTACATAATATACCCAACTTTTAAAAACCGCTGGCATGCAGATATAACAAGGTAGAGGACCTTCTTGAACAACAAGCGACTCTGGCGGGATGGTCAATTCGAGACTGTGCGTGATTATGGCATTTACATTCCATATCGAAAAAAACAGGAGGGAGAGTCTCAAGTAAACCCAGGCCCTTCCATAGCCCAAAGGGTGCCTGAAAAGGATGGAGAACAAAAACACCATGGCGGCCAGGAAAAATACATGGGCCATCTGATGGGTGTACAGACCCTCTGGACCGGAATGGACCTGTAAGGCCAAGGCGCTACACGGCCAGATTGCAGAAATCGCCCAGAATCCGAGTATCATGGCCAAGGCCTGCGCCGCCTTCAAGGAAGTATTTAACACGCAGACACATCTAAGAATCAGTTTTAACAAGGTCTGCATCACCTCCCTCCATTTGCAATTTTACAATCTGAACCGGGGAAAGATAGGCTTTTGCTTTTATTAAAAACTATTTCACGAATCCATGCCCTAATTTAAACATCCATATATTTTAATAATAATTTAATTCTCTCGGAAAGACAAAAAATTATATTATTAAGTAATTTTATCTGACGGTTTCGATGTACAAAGTAATATATTGCACAAAATCTCAGGCCAAGTAATTTATACATAGAGTCCCTTATAGCGATCTATTTTATCGTTCCGAACAAAATAATGAAGAATCGTTGCATTGATTCCGTCAAGGTTTATCCCTTCGGTTGAGATGGCAACGGGAGGGTTAAATGGCAACGGCCGAAAATAACAAGAATATGTGCCTTAGGCCTTTGCAAGAACCTCTAGCTACCTCAAGACCGGGCATGAGAGAAGATTTTAAAATTATCAACCATAGCCACCGACAGCCCCATATTTTAATAGTAGACGACGACAGGGAGATGCTCACACTCCTTGGCAAGGTGATAGGGCGAAAATGCAAATGCGAACTCACTCTCGCATCATCAGGCAGAGAAGCGGCTGAGGTGCTTAAACAGGACCTGCCGGAGGTCATCCTTACGGATGTAAAGATGCCCGATATGGATGGCATAACACTGATGACCCTTGCTAGAGAACTTGACCCAACCATTTCTGTAATCATAATGACCGGCTTTGGGACCATTGAACTTGCGGTAAGCGCCATGAAAGAAGGGGCCTATGACTTTCTCCAGAAGCCGTTCGACAACGACTATCTTGTACATGTCATCAGACGCTCGATAGAGCGGACGCTTCTCCTCAGGGAAAACCGGCGACTTCAAAAAAAAATAGAAGATCAGGAGGCATTTCATGGCCTCGTCGGACAATCGCCGCGTATCCGCCGCGTCTTCGATCTTATATCAAAGATTGCCGATACGGACGTGACGGTGCTTATACGCGGGGAAAGTGGAACTGGTAAAGAATTGGCCGCAAGGGCCTTGCATGAATTAAGCAGCCGCTCAAGCCGACCGATGGTTGCCGTAAACTGCCCAGCCCTGCCTGAACACATCCTTGAAAGCGAACTCTTCGGCTATGTAAAGGGGGCGTTTACCGGGGCCGTCAAGGACAAAAAAGGGCTTTTTTTGGAGGCGGACGGCTCGACCATACTGCTTGATGAAATAGCAGACATACCGCTGTCCATTCAGACAAAGCTCCTGCGCGTCCTACAGGCAAAAGAGATAAGACCGCTCGGATCGACACAAAGTATCAAGATCAATGTGCGCGTCCTGGCGTCTACAAACCAAGACCTCGAGAGCAAGATCAGGGAAGGCAGTTTTCGGGAGGATCTCTTTTACCGACTCAACGTCATAACCGTCGTCATGCCGCCTTTAAGGGAGATTCAAGAAGATATAGCGTTTCTTGCCTACCATTTTTTAAGATTATATGCCAAGGAATATGAAAGAAACGTGACTGAATTCACGCCGAGGGCCATAAAATGCCTTGAGAGAAGACAATGGAACGGCAATGTCAGAGAGCTCCAAAATACTATAAAGAGAGCCGTTCTCCTGAGTTCAGGCAATACTATAGACCTGTCTGATATATATGCAAACGGAGAAGGAGCTGAAAAGGAAATAACATGGCAACATATTCCCTGCTTTGAACAATTAAGCTACAATAAAGCAAAAATACAAGTTGTCAGCCTATTTACAAGAAATTATATTAGAAGGGCGCTGGAAAAAACTATGGGCAATGTAACCGAGGCCGCAAACATAAGCGGGATTGAAAGGCAGGCCTTCCAGCGTTTAATGAGGCGGTACGGCATAAAATCAGAGGAATTTCGTTCAAAGGATAAAAGCTAGAGGTCTGTATGGCGCAGATATTGGTGCTTGATGATGTGATTGATGCAGGCATCATGATAAAAAAGATCCTTGAGAGAAAGGGACATGATGTCCATGTCTTCGATGAAGAAGAGGGTGCGCTGGATTACGCAAAGGGGCATCCTGTCGAGCTTGCAATCCTGGATATAAAGCTCAAGAAATTGACCGGAATCGAGGTCCTTGAAGAGCTGAAGAAGACAATGCCGGACATAAAGGTCATAATCTTGACCGGCTACCCCACCATAGAAACCGCGAGACAGGCAGTCGACCTCGGCGCAGTCGAATATTGCATAAAGCCGATAGATAAAGACGAACTTGAGAAAAAGGTCGCGCAGGTGCTCAAGTCCTAGGCCTTAAGGAGGCTGTAAAAATAGGTCTGTACAAACCTACCGGAAACCACATCATAAAACGGGAATATCAACACATTCTCGTCGGCGAATGTGCCCGAAAGGGCAAAAAACATATTTTTCGAAACGCCCAAAAGCATGTCTTCGATCAGTCCATAACTTGAGACATCAACGGGGATACCGCAAGACCTACATCTCAAAGGCCGGTATTCATAAAGAACGCATTTACCCGCTGCGTTCAAAGGACACAGGAAATCCGTCAGATGATCTTCCCGTCTGACCCTGCTATCTTCATCCTTCGCTTGAACGGCCATCCCCTTTTTTATCGCAGCGGAAAGCCCTGCGGCCCTCGCTATGATCTCAAGCCGCTCTTTGCTTGTGAGGGTGCTGTTGAGCTTGTTGTTTATATAAACAGCCTCTATAAATTTTACCTCAAAACCATCATGGCAACAGAAATCGGAATCGAGCCCACAGTCTTCGTATCCCGGCACCTTGCGCCTGTATTCCTCTTTTTTTTCTTCAAACCCTTGAACGACCGCCTCATATTGCGCAAAAAAACTAGAAAGGTTTACAGTGTGCCTATACTCCAAGATCGGCTCTCTTATCTTTAATTCACCGGTCTTTTTCCCATATTTCTTTAAAAGATGCCATTGTTCGTAATTGGCCGGAGTAGCATATGTGGGCTTCAACTTTTTAACTGCAAGCTTGAGCCCAAGACCTCTACGTATAAGATATGCTGTCACAAACGTCCCGGTCCTCCCGATCCCATGTCTGCAATGGACCAACACCCTTTTGCCGAGATAAACCGCCTCGTCCAGCCATGCGAGGGCCTTTTCCATCTCCTCAATGGCAGGAACGCCCTCGTCCTCGATAGGGAGATAATAGACCTCAAAGCCGGTCTGCTCCTCAATCTTATGGAGATCGCAAAATTCAGCGCAAAGATTCATGATGGCGTTTATGCCCTGCCTCTTAAGCGAATCGAGCTCTTCATATGACATGGGTGCATAGCCTACGGCAAGATGCGATGTGATCCAGTTAAGCCTGTATTCAGCCATACTATCCTGACGTTACCTCAATTCACATGACAACATGCATCAGACCTGGAATCCGCCGGGACCATCATATCTGAAATCATATCTCCCTGCCATAAACTCCGCCACCCATCTCTCTACGGTCGCCTCGTCCTTGATATCCATATCCATCAGCCTGGTAACGGCCAGGAGACGTCCAAGAATATCGAGCCGCCCTTCTATTTCGAGCCGCCCAAGCCTATCAATGCGGGCGTTTATAACATCTTTTTTTGTCCTGACATCAAAATCCAATCCATTCAAAACGCCAGCCAAAAACGCTACCCTCAAGGTCCTTCCCCGAAAGTCGCCGCCTCCCCCAGTAAAGCTGAACATAATGTAGTTTTGATCTAGATCCTCCCCGCAGAGGGCGTCAACAACGACAAAATGATATCCAAATTTTATACTTATGTTCATGTAATCAGCAGATATGGCAGCATAACTAGCAAAGGTCGGGGAATCCCTGCTTGCAATGCCACCCGCCGAGACCGCCTCACCGAAAGACCGCCAATCAAAAGGCATCTGTCCAGACCGCTTGATGTCAGGATAGACGATCCCCTGCCATAAGGCGCGCATAGGTATGGAACAGACCATCGATATGTCAATCTCCTCAAGCCCCTCGCACCCCTTGCAGAGACCGCCATCCATATCCAACAAATAAAGGTTGACAGGGTGTTCCGATATGAGCCTCTTTGCCCCCTTGATCTTGCCGCTTATAATATCAGTGCCGGTCGAAAACATCTCGTATATGGCCTTTTCGTGCACAAAACGGATGATGTCATACATCGAACGGCAACCCTGCGGACGGAACGAGTGATGAGAGGGATCCAAGAGATTCAAGTGGTCTATAAAGACCATCATATCTTTGAAATCGTGATAGGGAGACAAACGGCCCGACATATGCCTCATGATGTCGTCGTCTATCTTTTTAAAAGACCACGGTAAAGCAAGATAAGAGCCTGGGACCATCTCCAGTAGACACTCAATCATGTTGCCGACCGCATCCCTGAGACTTTTGTAGAGGCCTTGAACGGCCTCATTGCTTGCGGCATCTTTGCCGTAAACCAACTCTTGAAGCCCAGCTATTACTGCGTGCGCCTCCTTGTCACTCTCCAAAAGACTTTTAAATGCCCTGTATCTGTCTCTCAGGAAGACACCGGGATGAAACACCCGGCGGACAAGGCGCCTGATAAGCTTAATCACGAACATAACTCATCCGGCCGGAAGCCATAAACTTATTCGCCTATAATCTTCACCAACACCCTTTTTCTTCTCCTGCCATCGAACTCGCCGTAAAAAATCTGCTCCCACGGCCCAAAATCCAGACCGCCGCCCGATATTGCGATCACCACCTCCCTACCCATGACCTGCCGCTTGAGATGCGCATCTCCATTGTCTTCCCCTGTCAGGTTGTGCCGATATCTCGATATAGGCTCATGGGGGGCGAGGCCTTCCAGCCAGTCTTCGTAGTCCTTGTGCAGTCCTGGTTCATCGTCATTAATAAACACAGAGGCGGTTATGTGCATGGCATTTACCAAACAGAGGCCCTCCTGTATCCCGCTTTCGCGCACACAGTCTTCAACCAGTGGGGTAATGTTAACAAACCCCATCCTAGCAGGCACATTGAACCAAAGTTCCTTCCGGTAGTGCTTCATGGCGTTTCTCCAAGGCCCCCTTAAAGATTCAATTTATTTAAGTCTATCAAAAAATCACAGGCAATAAAAGGATAATAAAACCATTCCCTGATCTTAAAAAAATTATCTTTAGAGCAGCCACTCCAACAAAAAATTCCCTTGACAACCAGGGATCCAACATTTATATAAGCGCCCAACATAAATCACTTTGTTTAATAACAGTAAACTCAATTCCGGTCGAGGCCGGATAGCAAAAGATAATGGAAATCAAGATAGGCGAAAGGCTCAAGCGCCTGCGGCTCGCCAGTAATCTGACTCAAGAAGAGCTTGCGAACCGGACGGATCTTACAAAAGGCTATATAAGTCAGCTCGAGCGCGACAACACCTCCCCGTCGCTTGCAACCCTTGGCGACATCCTTGAGGTGCTGGGGATAAATCTTGCTGATTTCTTTAAAGAGAGCCCGCAGGAACAAACGGTCTTTAAACGCTCGAATCGGAAGTTATTGGCTGATTCCACCGAGGAGGCAAGGGTTGAACTCTTGATACATGCCTCTCAAAGGCAGGAGATGGAGCCAGTACTTGTAACCTTGGCGCCTGGTGCAAAGACAAGGGAGGACAGGCAACACCAGGGTGAAGAGTTCGGCTTTATCCTTTCGGGCAAGGTAATGCTGCGTCTAGGCAGACAGAGCCATGAGCTTGAAGAAGGGGATTGTTTCTATTTTTCAGCTGACAGAAGACATTTCGTGCAAAACACCGGTCAGGCTGAGGCCAGGATATTGTGGGTGGTTACGCCACCAACTTTTTAAACAAGGAGGACAAAAAGATGATGGAAGACATCGAATACGGCTTCGGGCAGCACCTGATGATGGATGGTTACGGATGTGACCAGGAAAAACTAAAAGATCTAGACGGGATCTATGACTTTTTGAGCCGTTATCCCGAAGAGATAAACATGACCAAGATCATGCCGCCCTATGTATTCAAATATTCAGGTCTAATCCCTGAAGACTGGGGCATATCAGGTTTTGTGCTCATAGCCGAAAGTCATATAAGCATCCATACCTTTCCAGAAAAGTTATACCTGAGTCTGGACATCTTTTCCTGCAAGGCCTTTGACACTCAAGGGGCCATAAAATATATTACAAATCTCTTTGACATCAAAAAGGTTGAGATCAAGCTACTCGACCGCGGGCTTGAATTTCCAAAGGTTATCCGTAAGGTACACGACTTTGTGCGCGCCGAAAGGACAGGCATGACAATTTAACGTGGATCAATTCCTCGGACTCTCATCATCTTGCCCGAACAGGGACCAGGCAAAAGCGATCCTGGTCCCTGTTCCTTTTGATCTCACCACATGCTACAAGGCAGGTGCCAGAGATGGACCGGCACGCATCATCGAGGCATCTCCACACATGGAGTTCTATGATGAAGAGACGGATTCAGAGGCCTTCAGAAAAGGTATCTTCACGGCTACGCCGATTGAGCCTGAACTGCCGCCTGAAAATATGGTCCGAAAGGTCAGGGAGGCTGTAATCCCGATTGTACGTTCAGGCCAGATACCATGTGTAATCGGTGGTGACCACTCTGTAAGCATCGGTGCCATAGAGGCAATATACAGCGAGCTGGGACGGCTCAATCTAGTCCACTTCGATGCACATACTGACTTGAGGGATTCCTATCTCGGAAGCCGATACAGCCATGCCTGCGTTATGAGGCGTGTTTGGGGACTCGGCGATATAATACAAATAGGTGTGCGTGCCGTCTCCAGGGAGGAAATGGAATTTCTAAAGGGGCAGAGACACTGGCCGACCTGCCGACCTATCTGGGCCAACATGGTCATCGAAGACAGGGAGGCCTCAATAGCCGAGACGATCTCAAGGCTCAAGCAACAGCCGACATATGTCACTATAGACCTCGACTGTCTAGATCCATCGATTATGCCGGCAGTCGGTACGCCAGAGCCAGGTGGACTTTCCTGGAGCGATATCACAAAATTTTTAAAGGCCATCGCAGCGTCGACTATGGTCGTCGGATTCGATGTCGTGGAGCTTGCGCCGATCCCTGGTTATCATGCAGCCGATTTCTTAGCTGCAAGGCTGATATACAAATTCCTAAGCTATATCTTCAATATCAAAAACTTGATCCCTGTGGATCAGGATTAAATCAGTCGTAAAAATAATAAAATATGGATACAACAACCAACACTACTAAAAAGGGAGGCGTCCTTGTCCGGATCGAACACGTCGACTTTTCATATAGGGAACAACAGGTTTTAAAAGACATAACATTTGATATCGCTCGTGGGGACTTCCTGGCCATCATAGGCCCTAACGGGTCAGGCAAATCAACCCTCATAAGGCTTATTTTAAGGCTTCTCTCACCTGACAGTGGCGAGATCTACATCCTCGGCAGGCCTGTCAGGACCTTTTTCAATTGGGACATGATCGGTTATGTCCCACAAAAGGCCACCCACATAGACCCGATCTTCCCTATAACAGTCGAAGAAGTGATAGCCCTTGGCAGACTTTCAGGCAAGAAATTCCCTCGATGGCTGGACAAAAAAGACAGGGATGCGGCAAGACAGGCGGCCAATCTTGTAGGGATCGGTGAATACGTTGACTGCCGCATAGGTGCGCTTTCCGGGGGTCAGCAGCAGCGCGTATTCATAGCCAGGGCCATAGTCAACAGTCCCGAAATACTCTTTCTTGATGAACCGACCACTGGCGTCGATGTAAAGGCACAGGATGACTTCTATGAAATGCTTGACAACCTCAACCGCAGCGGGGTTACAATAGTCCTTGTTACACACGACATAGGTATAGTAAATAAACATGTCAATAAGGTGGCATGCCTCAACCAGACCCTTGTCTTTCACGGGACACATGATGAATTCTGCTCATCGGCAAGGGTAAGGGAGCTGATCCCTGGAGACCACCACCTAATACTCCACAGACACTGACTCAAAGACTCAAAAGTCCTGTGCGATATGTCCTTAATATGTCATTGAAGATGCTGCCTATAGCAAAAAAATCTATGCCATACGGCCTTGCATTGACGATGGCGACCTACGCCGCAGCGTCACCAGTTCTATCATTGCCCCTTGCACATGTCGATACAGATAAGGTGGAAAAAGAAAGGAGATATAGACAGATGGAAATGAATACCTCAAACCCAACGAGGATCGATGAGGTCATAGACAGCAAAGATGACTGCTGAAAGGGACTTGTGGGCGTAGGTCTGCGCCTCAGATCCCCTAATACGCCCAGAGAATACAGGATCAAGGTATTGATAATGCCCGATGTCATGCCGAAGATGATCCGTCTGCTGAATATTGTCGGTGGAAAGGTCATAAAGGAACACCACGGCCATGGCTTTATCGAGCTCATAATCGAGAAGAGATGAGCGGCGCCAAATCAATAAAACTCGGAACCCTTGAATTCACCCCTATAATACTTGCGCCAATGGCCGGTATAACAGACTATCCGTTCAGGCGTTTGGCACGCAGATTCGGCGCCGGGCTTGCCGTAAGCGAGATGATATCATCCGAGGCGATGACCAAAAGGGTCGAACGATCACTTAGACTTTCGGCCACCGCCTCAAAAGAATACCCGCTCTCGGCACAGATCGTGGGCAAAGACCCGATCTCGATGGCAGAGGCTGCAAGGATGAACGAATCTATTGGCGCGGCAGCCGTCGACATAAATATGGGCTGTCCCCAGCCGAAAATAGTACGTGCAGGTGCCGGGGCCGCTCTCATGCGCGATGAAGCTGCGGCCGCAAGGTTAATGGAGGCCGTGGTAAAGGCCGTGAATATCCCGGTCACCATAAAGATCAGGCTCGGCTGGGATCGTAACCTGCAGAATGCGCGGGAGATCGCCATGATTGCCGAAAAGGTCGGGGTGTCGCTAATAACCGTACATGGACGTACCAGGAACCAATTCTTTTCAGGGCAGGCTGATTGGATCTCTATAAAAAAGGTGAAGGAGGCTGTATCGATCCCGGTGATAGCAAACGGCGATATCCGGGATCCGACATCGACCATCAAGTGCCTCTTGGAGTCCGGGGCCGATGGGGTGATGATAGGAAGGGGTGCACTCGGAAGGCCTTGGATATTTTCGGCTATAGCCGATTGCCTGGCAAACAAAGACCGCTTCGCTCCACGAATCAAGCCGCACAGCCCTACAATTGATGAACAGTGTGCAGTCGTCCTTGAACACCTTAAATACATCAAGGATTTTTACGGCATGCCAATAGGTCTCTGGATGGCAAAAAAACACCTTGCATGGTATTCAAAGGGGTTGCCGCACGGCTCAACCTTTAGAGGCCTGGTCAACAAGGCGCGATCACTCGATGAGCTGACCGCACTTACATATGCCTTCTACGAGAAGATCTTTGAATCCTCATCTCCAAGGATATCGCCTTCAACAAGCCTTGCCCCTGTTTCACCTTTGTCGGCAGCGGAAACCAGTTTAGCAACACCTGCGACTTTTGCGGACGAATCGGCCTCCGTAGCATCTTTTTGGTCGCCCTCCCCGTTGGATTGAACCGCACGCACCTCTGATGCGATATCTCTCAAGACCTCGTCCACCTCTTGCGGAGGCAAGGCCTCTTCGTCCAAAAACCTAAGATATCCCTCTATCGACGAGCGTATTTTGGAAACGACCTCGCGCTGCATACGTCTGAGCCTTCTTATGCGCTCCTCCAGCTGTACGGCCTCATGGTGGGCATCCGCCACGATTCGTTCCGCATCCATCCTGGCCCTCTCCAATATGAGTCCCGCCTCCTTGGCGGCCTGGGCTTTCATGTCCTCGGCCAGCTTGTTTGCGGTAGTCAAGGCCGACATGAATTCATCTTCTTTCTTCTTAAATTCATCGAGCTTGGCCTTATAGCCTGCCACATAACCTTTTAAGGCATTTCTCTCCTTGATCACCTCAGTAAGCTCAGCCGCAACCTCTTCGAGAAAATCCTGCACCTCGGACGGGTCATAACCCCTGAAGCGCATCTTAAATTCTTTCTCGAGTATCTCGTTTGGTGTAACGCCCATTTCAAACCCCTTTTCAGTAAAGATGTATTGCGAGATCGTAAAGCGTAGGTACGAGGAAACCCCGAAGAAACACTATTACAATGATAAGCACCATAGGAGTCAGGTCTATGCTGCCGAATACAAGGGGCAAAAACCGCCTCACGCGGTACATCAAAGGGTCTGTAATGCCATAAAGGATACGCACCAAAGGGTTGTACGGGTCAGGATTCACCCAAGACACAACAGCCCGGACAATAAGCACCCACATATAAAAACCAAGTACAAGATCTATAACCGACGCAACAGCCTCTATGAAATGCCTCAGGACGAACATGACAACTCCTCAAACAAGCTTATTATCCCTTGCCGAAAGGGCAGACCGGATATCTGCACCTCTTGCAGTTCAGACACAGCCCCCCGTGGCCTAGGGCCGCCATCGCGGTCCTATCGATCCTTTCTCCGGCCATGACCCTCGGAAGCACGAGATCAAGCACGGTCGCCTTGAAATACATGCCGCATGCAGGGACCCCGAGGACCGGCATATCGCCGATATATGCCACAAGAAACATAGCGCCCGGCAAGACAGGGGACCCATACACCACATCCTTGCCCCCGGCCTTTGCAATAGCAAGACGTGTTACGTCATCCGGATCGACGGACATGCCGCCAGTGCACAGTATCAGCTCTACACCGGCATCCATGGCCTTTTTTATCTCGCCTGAAATGAGGTCTACATCATCAGGTGCCATGGCCGAATATGCTACTTCAAGGCCCATGCCGACCAACTTTTCCCTCATCACCGGACCAAACGCATCTTTTATCCTGCCTTCATAGACCTCACGCCCCGTGACAACGATACCGGCCTTTTTTATCTTGAATGGTGCTACTGACACAATGCCGCCTGCATCCCTGGCTATTGAAGCCGCTCGCTCCACTACGGAACGCCGGATCACAAGTGGAATAGCGCGACCCGCGGCGACCGCCATGCCCTCACTTACAACGGTATCTTCATGGAGCGTTGCGATCATCACCTCACCAAGCATGTTGAATTCAAAAAGGGCCTGACGATCGACCTTCAACACCCCTCGGGTGGCGGCCCTGAAACCGACCTTACCCTCGGATGGTTTTTCATCATAACTTATGAACGGGCCGCTTATGGCCCTTGCCATAAAAAGCGCCGCCTCATCCTCATGCATTTCATCTTCGGAGAGCTCAATGACATAGATATGATTTTTGCCAATCCGCTTCAGATGCGGTATATCGGCCTCTGTAATCACATGCCCCTTTCGAAAGGCCGGACCCTTTTTTTCTCCGCGGACTATCTCGGTCAAATCATGGGGGATCACCATCCCGACCGCATCGTCGACAGGGACCTTCTTAATCGCCATTCAAGACCTCCAGCTTTTTGTTTTGACAACTCTGCAAAAGTCCGTCGCGGCACCGACCGCTGCATCCGGGGCATGGGCGGACACAATACCAGCTTTACTTGCCCATTATATTTTAAACTTTATAATGAAAACGTCAATTTTTCGTTTGTAAAGCAAAAAAACGCCATCGACGACCTCAGATGGACATCTTTGATGCGGCCTCATAATAACGGCTGCCGGCACAGGCACGACACAATACCTCACCATCTCTTTCCACATCTCGACAGTCCTGAACATATTCCCCGCAACGGCTGCACCTTACGCGCCTCAAGGGTCTACCAGGGAGGTCACATTCCGGGATATCAACCTTCACCTCCTGGACATCAAAAAGCTCATCGTCGCGCATACGTTTATATGCCTCAAGCTGCTGACGGTATCTGTCTTCTATCTCAGGACAGTAGTTTTTGGCAATCTCACGGGCCTCTTCCCTTGCCAGGATCCTGAATGCCCTTTTTGTCGGCAGATGAACAAATGTAGCGGCCATTATGCCAAAATCCATCCACTTAAGCGACCTCTTCCCAAGGGAACAGCCGGTTACAGACTGGATCGCATCTGTAGCGCACCGGTCTATCTCCACATAGACAACCAGATTCTTCCTGTCCCTGCCCTTCGGGTCGGTGATACCAAGCAGCCTGAGCCCCAGCATAGCTAGCCTGACCCCTATCACTTGCCCTGCGCACAGATGCCCGTGGAGCCTTACCGATTCGGTAAGTAGCTCTTCAAAAGAGCCGACAGCACCCTGGATCTCATTTAGAGTCTCTACCGACATCGCCGTCAACCTCCTTTATATTTATAGGTTATAGATCATAATAACAGACTGCCATTGTAAACTGAATAGACTATGAGCGATTAGCCATACCTTAAAATCCTGATAGATGCCCTCCTGCTCCTGTCTACCCTTACCGGGATCGGACTTTACACATATGAGATCGCAAGGGAGCTTGCAAGATCGGATGATACACATGAATATCTCTAATTATTACGGCTATATCAACCGCTATTTGATCCATCCAGATGAAGATGAAGCTGCTTCAAAAAAGATCAAAGACATCATCGTCAAAAATCAATTTATAAAAAAGATCGTGCGCAAGGCCATTGCTGTATCACAAGGATCATTGCCCCACAGGTCAATATATCTATTGGCAGCCCAATTTTATCTCTGAACCAGGTATTTGTGCAAGGAAGATGATCATATCCGTACCGGAGGTATGCAGAGCTGAGGCCTTGTATATAGATCCCAGCGACAACGAGGATCTGGCGGACAAGATCGAGTTGCCCCTGAATGACGGCAAGTTGCAACAGATACTGCGGTCAAAGGGATTTGGAAGGGCCAGGGCCTTCAGCTGGCCAAGATCGGCACGCAGTACCTGGCGGTCTTTAACGAGGTGGTAAAGATTTATAAAAGACAGGCCGAAAAGATGATAAGGTTAGGAAGGAATAAAAAAAGACGTTATGCGTGGGATATTTTTTAGAATGACAAGGGACGGGCGGATACTATATCTCAACCGATATGGCAGACAATACCTCGGACTTGGAGATCCAGCGTCGGATGGCGCGAACCTGTCAGTCTTTTTCCCTTCGCAAAGGGCGTGGGATAGATTCATCAAAGAGATAGATACGCAAGGAGAGGTCGGCGGTCTCGAGCTTGAATGGAGACGCGGCGACGGCAAAAAGACATTCGTAAATATATTTGCATGTCTCGAAGAGGTTGAAGGCGCTTCATACATATCAGGGCATATCTGCGACCTTGAGGGAATCAACAGGCTTTTGCCGGTGCTGAAGAACAGCCGCGACAAATTTCGAAATATATTTGACGCCATACCCGACCTGATCCTTGGCATAGATAGAGAATACAAAATAGTCTCTGCAAACAGGGCCGCAGCCAGATGGCTTGGCAAGGACGTAAAAGATGTAATAGGCCTGTCATGTAGCGAACTCTTCGCAAGAGAGACGACCTGCCCCAGGATGTCGGGCGACAAATGCCCTGCCGAGATCGCCTTTAAGTCAGGACGAATGTTCAATACAGATGTGCTGTTAAAAGACAGCGAGGGTCGGATCAGATGGTTTTCCGCCCACGCATTTCCGGTCTTAGACGACAATGAAGAGACAAGACAGGTCACGCTTTTTTTAAGGGACATCACCTCTCAAAAGGAAGCTGAAAGACAGGTCACGCTTCTAAACCAAGAATTGAAGCAGACTCTTGCAGATCTGACGGAAAAAAATTCAAGGCTTAATGCGGCGTTGAATAGCCTCAAAGAGACCCAGGCCCATCTTTTACAGTCAGAAAAGATGTCGTCCATCGGTCAACTTGCCGCAGGGGTGGCCCACGAGATAAACAACCCTGTCGGCTTTGTAAGCAGCAACCTCCACACCCTTCTTTCATACAGCAAAGATTTGGTCGAAATCATAAGGCTCTACCTGTCGCTAGATGAGAAGATCTCAAAGGCTCAAGGGGTGCCTGAAGACGCCATTGCACTTATCGCGACCATCAAAAGGCGAAGGGAAGAAATAGACCTTGATTTCCTACTGAAAGATATGAATGACCTGATACTCCAAAGTATCGAAGGTACAGAAAGGGTAAAGAAGATCGTCGCCGACTTGAAGGACTTCTCCCATGTGGACCAGGCCGAACTCAAGGATGTAGATATAAACCGCTGTCTTGAGAGCACGATAACCATCGTGTGGAACGAGATCAAATACAAGGCCGTCTTGAAAAAGAACTACGGCGAATTGCCGACCATTATCGGATATCCCCAGCAATTAAACCAAGTATTCATGAACATCCTTGTAAATGCTGCTCAGGCAATAAAAGGCAAGGGAGAGATCACGGTGACCACCAGGGCGGTTGACAAGCCCAGGCGTGGGGTTGAGGTCGAGATCAAAGATACTGGCGAAGGCATACCAGAAGATGTCATGCCAAGGATTTTTGACCCGTTTTTTACCACAAAATCCGTTGGCAAAGGCACAGGGCTTGGACTCCATGTCTCATACAAGATCGTCAAGAGGCATAAGGGCGAGATAAGGGTCGAGAGCACACCTGGAAAAGGCTCAATATTTACAGTCTTTCTTCCCATATTAAATGAAGATGAACTAGGAGACGCCGAAGAAGATGATGCAAGGCCGCATCCTCATAGTTGATGATGAACAAAATATCCTCCATGCCATAAAGCGCCTACTGCGCAAGGAAAGTTATGAAATCAGCACGGCGGTGAGTGGGGAAGAGGCACTCGCCTTCTTAAACGACCATCAAGTGGATGTGATAATATCTGACCATAGGATGCCCGGGATGAGCGGAATAGAGTTTTTGGAACACGCAAAAGGGCTTTGTCCCCTGTCCGTAAGGATAATCCTTAGCGGGTATGCAGACCTCAAGACCGTCACCGAGGCCATCAATCGCGGATATATATACAAATTCATATTGAAGCCCTGGGATGACGAGGAATTCAAGGCCGCCATACGCGAGGCCATAAACGTCGCCCATCTCCAAAATGAGAATTACAGGCTAACCGAGGAACTGAAGATAAAAAATGAAAGGCTTCAATGGCTCAACAACAATCTGGAAGATGAGATCGAAAAGAGGACACAGGAGCTCCAGATGCGAAACATGGTCCTCGAGAGATTTCACTATATCATACACCAGATGCCGATAGGCTTTATTGGGTTGGGGGATGATAAGAGGATCGCATTTGCAAACAACTGGGCCTACGTACACATCGGCAGACTGAAGGATCTGTTGGATCAAGACATCGAGGCGGTTCTTGGTACGGATGCGGCCTCTAGGCTCGATGGCCTTACACATGGGGAAGGTCCTCTATCAATGACCGTCGATATCGACGGGATGAACGATCCGATCGAGATGCGTGGCACGGTGGTAAGGTATCCGGATGGGGCTTACGGCTATTTATTGATCTTCATCGACCATCCCATATCCTCTTTGAAAGAAAAGGGCGCCAGCCATGGAGACACCTGAACCAAGCACCCAGACAGGGCAGTCTCAAAAAGATGCCGTCCTCTTTGTAGACGACGAAGAGAATATCTTAAAGGCCGTACATCGACTTTTGCGCAATGAAAACTACAGACTGCTTTTTACCACCGATCCCGAAAAGGCGATTGAGATCCTGCAGACCGAAGATGTGGCCGTAATCGTCTCTGATCAAAAGATGCCCGGGATGACTGGTACGGAACTCCTTGCAAAGGCCAAGACGATCGACCCCGACATCATCCGAATAATCCTTACAGGCTATGCCGACATAAAGGCCGCTGTAGAGGCCATAAACAAGGGCGAGGTATTCAGATTCATAAGCAAACCATGGGATGATGAGGAACTGAAGACCATTATCAGGCAGGCCATCTTCCACCACTTTCTTATTGTTGAAAACAAACGTCTCTTGAGGGTTACACAGGAACAGAATCAAAGACTCGAAGAGCTGAATGCCGATCTCGAAAAAAGGGTTGATGAGCGTACCAGCCAATTGCTTGAAAAGCATCAGGAATTGGCAAGGCTATACCAGAAACTCCAGAGCAATTTCAAAGACACCGTCCGTGTCTTTGTCGATCTCATAGAACTGTATGATCCATTCCTGGGCGGTCACTCAAAACGCGTAGGCATGCTTGCAAAGGAATTGGCGGAAAAGATGAACATCATGGGGGCGGATCTTGACCTCATAGAGATGGCCGCATCCTTGCATGACATAGGACTGATGGGTGTCCCAAAAGAATTCTGGCATTGGAAACCGTCCGGCTTCAGCCCGGCCCAGGAGGCGGTTTTCAAGACCCATCCCGAAATAGGCTATAGACTGCTCTACAAGATCGAATTTCTCAGACAGACGGCAGTGATAGTAATGTGCCACCACGAGCGTTTTGACGGCATGGGCTTCCCATCTGGTCTTCCTAGCGTCTCAATACCCCTCGGGGCTAGGATAATAAATGTCGTCAGCACATATGACAACTATCTGCATCAGCAGGATCTGGACAAGGAAAACGCCTTGAAACGTCTAAGGAAGCTTGCCGGCTCCGCGCTGGATCCTGAAATAGTGAGGGTGTTCGAAGACATAATAAAATCCATACCTCCAGTCCGCGGTGAGAAACAAATAAACATTGACGATCTCAAGGCTGGCATGCAGTTGAGCAGGGATATAGTTACTGCGTCGGGCAGGATGCTCATGGCGAAGGACTCCGTCCTGACAAACACACACATAATAAGGCTAAAGAACATCCATGAAATGGACCCAATAATAGACAAGATTTATATCTATCATCTTTACTAGATACGGCTTGGCGGGTTAAATTTAATTTAATTAAAAGGAGAAGTAAAAAGGCCTTATGTTTGTATTGATCGGAATATGTGTTGTCTTGACAGCCGTCATAGGCGGTTATCTCATGGAGCACGGCAATCTGAGCGTCCTTGTCCAGCCGGCGGAGGTCATAATCATATTCGGTGCTGCACTGGGCTCCTTTTTCATCGCCTCCCCCATGAAAGTAGTCAAGGTCGTAGCAAAAGGCTTCTCCAGTCTCCTGACATACAAGGGGCCGAGCAAGGAAAAATACCTAGAGCTTTTGGCACTGCTCTATCAATTGTTCGCAAAAAGCAGACAGCATGGGCTCCTTGCAATCGAGTCGGACGTCGAGCATCCAGAGAAAAGCCCGATCTTCAGCAAATATCCAAACATCCTGGCGAACCATCATGCACTCAATATCATCTGCGATAACTTGAAGGTAGTCATCTCTACAAACCTGCCTGCTCACGAACTTGAGAGCCTCATGGACCTCGATATAGAAACACACCACAACGAGGCCATGATACCAGCGCGCAGCATAGAAAAGATCGCTGATGCCCTTCCTGGCCTCGGTATAGTCGCAGCCGTCCTTGGCGTCGTCATCACCATGGGCAAGATCGACAAACCACCGGCTGAGCTTGGGCACAGTATCGGCTCAGCCCTTGTCGGGACCTTTCTGGGCGTACTCATGTGCTATGGCTTTGTAGGGCCAATGTCCATCAACTTTGAACACCAGGCGCACGATGATGAGGTATATCTTCAGATAATCAAATGGGCCTTGGTTTCATATATAGGCGGCGCACTGCCACAAATCGCAGTGGAATTCGCGCGAAGGGCCATCCCTGACTCGGAAAAGCCAACCTTTGACGAACTTGAAAAATACGTAAAAAGCAGGGCCAAATGAGCGATCAGCAAGGCAACATCATTATAAAAAAGATAAAAAAGGTATCCGGCGGCGGGCATCACGGCGGGAGCTGGAAGGTTGCATATGCGGATTTCGTAACCGCCATGATGGCCTTTTTTCTGCTCCTATGGCTGATCACCATGGTATCCCCTGAAAAACGACCTGCCATTGCCGCCTATTTCAAATACTTCAGCATATTCGAGTCAAGCGGCACATCGTTTTTGGAACACGAAAACGCCGTACTGACAGAACCCAGCCAGAGTGAGGAAAAGGTCGAACCTGAGCTAGAAGGTAACAAGGCCACATTGTCATCAAACGAGGGGAAAGAGACAAGTCCCGAGACATTCCAAAGGCTTCTTAAACAGGCGATAGAAAAAAAACTGGGCGACATCAAGGACCAAATCATTGTAGATACATTCAAGGGTGGGGTGCGTATCCAACTGGTTGATAAAGAGGGGAAACCCATGTTCGATCTCGGGTCCGCCAAACCTACCCCCCTAGCCCTTCGCATACTGCGTGTGATAGCCGAAAACATAAAATCCACCACAAACCCGATATCAATAGAGGGCCATACAGACTCCCTTGCATACAAGACAAGCAACTACAGCAATTGGGAACTCTCGACCGAACGGGCACTTACCACGCGAAAGATAATCGAGCAAATGGGAATAGACCCATCCAGGCTTAAGACCATCTCTGGCTATGCAGACACTGAGCCGCTAATACCGGACAATCCCAAAGATCCAAGGAACAGGCGGATAAGCATACTTCTCTATTTCCCTAAAACGGCCGCAGGTACGGACAAGACCGGCTAGACCTTAGCGGCCCGCCCCACCACTATCGGCGTCGAAAATAAAAATTCTTAAAAAGAGCCCTTGACAAGCATACCTCAAGACGGCTATTTTTCATCATCATCATTATGATTCTGTGAAATCAACGATCCAGCCGCTCAAGCCAGGGCAAATCTCAGGCTAACAACCTTCTAAAATGCAGGACTTTCCCTTGTGAAGATGCGAAAATCCTGTTGATGAAAGATGGCTCGTTTAAAACATCCTGTTTGATTTAAAAATAATGTTCTTAAGACCTGGAGCGGAGATCATCGCCTTGAATCCGAAGAGGTATATCATACATGCCTAGAACAAAGAAAGAAAATAGTGAACAATCTGTTGCAAAGGAATCATCCACTGCACAAACCAAGGGCAATCAATCCATTAATCTGGCCGACTTCAAGAAAAAAAACATAACCGAGCTCTATCAGATGGCAAAAGACCTCGGCGTCGAGGTCACCAGTGGGATGCGCAAACAAGAATTGATTTTTGCCATCTTAAAAGCCCAAACAGACAAAAATGGCGGGGTCTACGGAGAAGGCGTCCTGGAGATACTGCAAGACGGGTTCGGTTTTCTAAGAAGCCCGGACTACAGCTACCTCCCTGGCCCGGACGATATATATGTATCGCCGTCTCAGATAAGGCGCTTCAACTTGAGCACCGGTGATACGGTCTCAGGGCAGATACGCTCTCCTAAGGAGGGAGAGAGGTATTTCGCCCTCTTGAAGGTCGAGTCAATAAACTTTGACCCGCCAGAGGCCTCTTTCGGCACGATAAACTTTGACAACCTCACGCCGACCTATCCTGACAAACGGCTGAAGCTCGAGACAGAGCCTGACAACTATTCCGCCCGCATAATGGACCTCATGACCCCTATAGGCAAGGGACAAAGGGGACTTATCGTGGCCCCACCAAGGACAGGCAAGACTATGCTGCTTCAAAACATTGCAAACAGCATAGCCAAAAATCACCCCGATGTAATCCTGATAGTCCTACTGATAGACGAAAGGCCGGAGGAGGTTACGGATATGCAGCGTTTGGTAAAGGCAGAGGTGGTGAGCTCCACATTCGATGAACCTGCCCAGCGCCATATCCAGGTCTCTGAGATGGTCATAGAAAAGGCAAAGCGCCTGGTGGAACACAAAAAAGACGTGGTCATCCTCCTTGACAGCATTACAAGGCTTGCCCGGGCATACAATACCGTTGTACCGCCAAGCGGCAAGATACTCTCGGGCGGCGTTGACTCAAACGCCCTTCACAGGCCGAAACGCTTCTTCGGCGCGGCGAGAAACATTATGGAAGGTGGAAGCCTTACCATTATAGCTACCGCCCTTGTTGATACAGGGAGCCGCATGGACGAGGTGATATTCGAGGAATTCAAGGGCACGGGTAACATGGAGATACACCTTGACAGGAAGCTGGCTGACAAGCGCACATTTCCTGCAATAGACATAAACCGCTCCGGCACGAGAAAAGAAGAACTGCTACTGCCCAAAGATGTATTGACCAGGGTCTGGATACTGCGGAAGCTCCTCTCTCCGTTGAATCCGGTCGATAGCATGGAGTTCTTGTTGGATAAGATGCAACATACCAAAAATAATGAAGAATTCCTGGCATCAATGAACCGGTGAGACGTCCAAACCTGTTGACCAACGGCATGATTAGTGATTTCTTTAAATTAAGAACGATAACATAGACTACGGAGGCGAACAAAAATGAAAGATGGCATACATCCAAAATATCAGACGGTAAAAGTACGCTGCGCGTGCGGCAACGAATTCGAGGTAGGCTCGACCGCCAACGAGATCAGGGTTGAAATTTGCTCGCAGTGCCATCCATTTTTTACGGGCAAACAGAAACTGATCGATACCGCTGGCAGGGTTGAAAAATTCCAGCGCAAATATGGCCTCATTGAAAAGAAATAACCGGCGAAGCGCCCTCAAATCATTGGTGACGGCCTCGCTCTGCGCCCCTATTGCAGTGGGCGGCCAGGCCGTAATCGAGGGCGTGATGATGAGGGGCCCGAAGGCGATGGCAATAGCGATCCGCCGCGCAGACGGCGGTATATTTGTGAAAGAAGGAAAATGGCGCTCGTTCGGCAGGAAATTAACATTTCTAAAGTGGCCTTTTATAAGAGGTTCGGTAGTGCTAGCAGAGGCCATGATAAATGGGATACAGGCCCTCAATTTCTCCGCGCAGGAGGCACTGGCCGGCATCGATAACGACGGCAAAAGAACAAACGCTGACAACTTATCCAATAAGGCGATCGCCTTGGCCATGTTGTCATCCGTAGCTGTCGGCCTGTGCCTGTTCTTGGTGATCCCGCATCTTGCAAGCAGCTTCCTGCTCAAGATATTGGGCGCTGGAGGCGGCGTCAGGTCGTTTGCATTCCACGCCCTGGACGGACTCATAAAAATGCTTATATTTATTAATTATATCCTGCTTATCGGCAGGATGGCAGATATAAAAAGACTGTTCGGGTATCACGGCGCCGAGCACAAGGCTATCTATACCTATGAGGCCAATAAAGAACTCTGTATAGCCAATGCAAAGGGCTACAGCACCCTCCACCCGAGGTGCGGCACGGCATTTATCATGGTAGTAGTTTTTGTAAGCATAGGCGTCTTTGCCACGGTCATTCCGCTGATCTCGTTCAGCGGGACCGGATGGTATGTCACGGGTGAGATTATACTCACAAAAATATCTCTGATGCTCCCGATTGCAGGTATCGCCTACGAGATAACACGCCTTGCCGACAAAGATGCAATGAGGCGGTTTGCCGCACCACTTATTTACCCAGGTCTTCTCATACAGACCCTCACCACCTCCAACCCGACGGACGATCAGCTTGAAGTGGCGATAGAGGCACTGAAGAGGGCCTTAAAGATGGAAAATGATCAATCCATCGATTGAATAATCAATAGGCGGCAAAGAATAATGCTATCTAAACTCCAGGAGTTAGAAGAAAAATTCCTTTCCCTTGAGTCGGAGATGAGCGACCCTAAAGTTGCTCAAGACCGTGAAAGATACAGAAAACTCGCCAAGGAACACGCCGACATAAGCGAAATAATGCGGGTATACAACGACTACAAGGACCTCCTGAGGCAGATAAGCGACAATAAAGCCCTTGCCGCCAATGACCCTGATCCCGCGATAAGAGAGATGGCCAAGGTGGAGCTAACCGAGCTCGAAGAAAAGGCCGCAAAGATACTCCATAAAATAACGCTCATGCTCCTCCCAAAAGATACAAACGATGAGAAGAACATCATCCTTGAAATAAGGGCGGGGACCGGCGGCGACGAGGCGGCACTATTCGCCGCCGATCTCTTTCGCATGTACAGCCGTTACGCCGAGAGAAAAAGGTGGAGGGTAGAGATCTTGAGCTCCAACGAAACAGGGATAGGCGGTTTCAAAGAGATCATCGCCCTTATATCCGGCGACAGGGTCTATAGTAGGCTTAAATACGAAAGTGGGATACATCGCGTCCAGCGTGTGCCTGAAACCGAGTCCCAGGGGCGCATCCATACATCGGCAGTAACAGTAGCGGTGATGCCTGAAGCCGATGAAGTGGATGTCGATATAGACCCTTCAGAGATAAAAGTGGATGTATACAGGGCCTCCGGCGCAGGAGGGCAGCACGTAAACAAGACAGAGTCTGCGGTCCGGCTTACTCATATCCCTACAGGGATCGTTGTACAGTGCCAAGATGAACGCTCGCAGCACAAAAACAAGGCAAAGGCCATGAAAATCCTATATGCCCGCATCCTTGAAATGAAAAAGGCGGCACAACAGGCACAACTGACCGAAGAACGCCGTAACCTGGTAGGCACAGGCGATAGGAGCGGGCGCATACGCACATACAACTTTCCACAAGGCAGGGTGACAGACCACAGGATCGGATTAACCCTTTATCGACTCGAAAGCTTTATGGATGGCGATATAGACGAGATGATCGAGGCCCTTGGCACCCACTATCAAACACAGGCCCTGGCAGGGTCAAGGGAGACATGAATGTAGCCGATGCGCTAAAAAAGGCGACATCTCGACTTTGCCGCATCCCTGACATCGAGCATCCACGGATGGAGGCAGAGGCGCTCCTTGCCTCCATCCTTCAAAAAGATAGATTATGGCTCTATCTAAACCATCTGAAGGAGCTTCCACTCGATCTCGTCGAAAGATATGAAGAGGTGACAATGCGGAGGCTCAATGGCGAACCCCTTGCTTATATCACTGGCAGAAAGGAGTTTTGGTCTCTTTATTTTGAAGTGACCAGAGACACATTGATCCCTCGGCCCGAGACCGAACTGATCATAGAAACCGCCCTTTCTATACTCACAAGCGATTCAAACCGCCCGATGCGCATCTTGGACCTCGGCTCAGGGAGTGGCGTCCTGGCCATAAGCCTCCTCTATGAGCTGCCCTGCATCACAGCTATTGCGACTGATATCTCATATGGTGCCCTCCTGGTGGCGAGGCGAAATGCCGAAAGGAACGGCGTGGCCTCCAGGATCAGCTTTATTCAGGCCGACTGGCTCAGTGCATTCAAAGAAAACAGCCCTTATTTTGACATGATCGTTTCAAATCCGCCCTATGTGGCCCTTAACGTAAAGGATGCTCTGCCGAGAGACATAACGGCATACGAGCCACATACCGCCCTCTTCAGCGGTATGGACGGTCTCAAGGATATATCAAGGCTTATAACGGGCTGTCCCAATGTCTTGAAGACTGGCGGGTGGCTTCTCTGCGAAATCGGATGGAATCAAGAAGAGGCTGTCATCAGAATGGTCGAGGAATCCAACCGTTACATGAATATAAAGATGCTGCGCGATTACAGCGGCAATGCAAGGGTCCTCGCGGCCATGAAATCATGACAGAAATCTCAAGTCCGCCACCCCCCCCCCCTCAAGGCCTTAACCCGTCAAGACGTCGGCGACTTTTCAAGGGCAGCGGACTTGAAAAAATACGGCGTCAGCAACAGCCGCAAGACGAAGGAGACCTGCTGCCCGAACCGCAACTGCTGCCGCACCCGCATCCACATGAAGATGCGTCAGCGATGTCTATAACCTGGACCTTGAAATTCAATGTCTTGCCAGCCAGCGGCGGATTCATGTCTATCGTTATCGATTCTTCGGTAACCTCTGTAATGCTTGCCGGCATCTTTGTGCCGTCTTCCATCTGTATCCCTATGGTCATGCCAACCTCGGGTTTGAACTGACTGCCCACTATGGAGCGTGGAATGCTCCGGACAAGCTCTTCATCTCTGTAACCGTAAGCCATATCTGGATCAAGACTAAAGGTCTTTTCAGCGCCGACCTCCATACCTATTATTGCATCGTTGAATCCCTGGATGATCTGGCCCGATCCAACCTGAAACTGGAGCGGCTCCCCGCCGATACTGGTATCGAACACCTCGCCGTTATCAAGCGTACCCGTATAATGCACGGTTACTATATCACCATTCACCACTGTCCTCATAAGCTGTCTCCTTTTTATATTTTACCGCCGGCGCGGCAATAATCCACTAAGTATTAATTTGCTTCAATCTGTGTGGACGGGTTGGAGGGAGCTAACTATGGCCTGGGGCCAAGACTGGCAAAACACCTTGACCCCTACTAATTTATCCATCAAATGACATCAATATTGCCTACGGCGAGCCTTGCGGCGCCTTCTTTCGGCGTCTTGCATCTTACGTCGCCTTTTTACGCTTGGTTTTTCATAAAAACGACGATTTTTAAGTTCCCTTTGAATCCCGTCAAGCTGCATCTTTTTTTTAAGGGTTCTAAGGGCCTTCTCCAGATTATCGTCCTGGACGTCCACCACAATCGCCAAAGGAATCCCCCCTTCCTTGTTCTAGAATTATCTTTGAATATAGCTTCTAAACAAACCGGATGTCAATGAATAACTTGCAGCAATGCAAAATAAATAAAATGTTGCATGCATTTCCATTTGGTCATAAATTCTCGAACCATGTCGATCGATTCAAAATCAATCATGTTTCAAGGTACCGGCTCCGGTGTTGGGAAGAGCATCGTGGTCGCAGCATGTTGTCGGGTCCTGCGGCAAATGGGCATAAAGGTGGCACCGTTTAAGGCACAGAATATGGCCTTAAACTCGTTTGTAACACCAGATGGACTGGAGATGGGCAGGGCCCAGGTCTTTCAGGCAGAGGCCTGCGGACTCCAACCCGACGTCAGGATGAACCCGATACTTTTGAAACCACAAGGAGACACCCGCTCCCAGGTGATCCTCATGGGGAAGGTGGCCTATAACCTCTCTGCGCGTTCATTTTACGAACAAAGAGACAGACATCTCGCCGTTGCAAAAGATGCATACCGATCCCTGGCAAGGGAATATGATGTAATTGTAATAGAAGGGGCTGGAAGCCCTGCTGAGATAAATCTCCAGGCGACGGACATAGTCAATATGGAGACGGCCTCCTATGCCAACTCACCGGTCATAATCATAGGCGACATAGACAGAGGCGGGGTCTTCGCCTGGCTCAAAGGCACCTATGATCTGGTACCGGACAGACACAGGGCGAGGATAGTAGGTTTTCTTATCAATAAATTTCGAGGCGACGCATCGATCCTCACCCCTGGCCTCATCCAGTTCAGGCACATCGTTCCGCTGCAATTTTTCGGCGTACTCCCATGGTTTGACAATATAACCGTGGATCAAGAAGACGGGGTCTATGTCCATGCGACAGCACCTGAACGCGATGCCCAGGTCAAACTCGCAGTCATCCATCTGCCGCGGATCAGCAACTTCACAGACTTTGCCCCGCTTGCATTTGAAGAAGATGTCTCGGTCTCGTTCGTCCGTCGCCCTTACGAAATTAAAGAGTGCGACTGCATTATCATACCGGGTACCAAGACCACGCGAGCAGACCTGGACTTTCTCAAGATATCCGGTTGGGACACGGCAATAAAGCGGTTTCTGGGGAAAGGCGTCTTTATCCTCGGCATCTGCGGCGGCTATCAGATGCTCGGCAAGGAAATCGCCGATCCGCACGGCATTGAAGGGCAGCCCGGGACATCGAAAGGCCTTGGTCTTTTGCCAATCGTAACTGAATTCGCGGCTGAAAAACAACTCAGGCATACCAGCATCATGCTGGATTCACCGCCGATCTTTACCAGGCCAATCAAGGCCGCTGGTTATGAGATACACATGGGGCACACGAGGGCGACCGGGACGTTCAGCCCCCTCGGGCCGGATATCGAGGCCGACATCGGAGCGATCGATACAAACAAGTCGGTAATGGGTCTTTATCTGCACGGTTTTTTCGAAAACGACCTCGTCAGAAGGGTATTTTTGGACTATTTAAGGGACAAAAAAGGCCTACCTACCATCGGAAAGGTATCTTCATATGGTGAATTCAGGAAGACCCAGCTCGACCGCCTGGCAGACTGGTTCAGGGATAATTCGGACATCCCTGCACTCCTTTCTCTCATCGGCTTAAAATGACGCCATCTTTATTCATCTTGACAAAAGAAGGCTGGTGGATACTGGCCCTGGCCTTACTCCTTGATCTTGCAGCAGGGGATCCAGAGTCCCTTCCTCATCCTATACGGCTGATAGGGAAGGCGATATCCAGGCTCGAGCCATATTTTAGATCCATCCCCGTGCAAGAACAGGCCCAGGGCGCTGTATTTGCTATATTCATCACGACGATTACCGGGTTTTCCGTATATGCCGCCCTTCGAGGATTGGCCCATATCTTGTTTGCAGCCTATTGGGCGACGTCTATAGCCTTCATCTACTATGCCGTCTCCCTGAAATGTCTAGCCGATGAGGCGTTGGCCGTAAAGGCAACGCTGGAAAGAGACGGTCTCGAGGCGGCAAGGATACGGGTCTCAAGAATAGTCGGCAGGGATACAGCCAGGCTCGACGAAACAGGCGTTGTTATGGCCGTCATCGAAACAGTGGCGGAAAACATGGTGGACGGGGTGATCTCGCCCTTTTTTTATGCTGCCATCGGGGGACCGGTCCTTGCCATGTGCTACAAGGCGGTAAATACACTCGACTCCATGATCGGCTATAAGGATGCACGATATCTGAGATTCGGGACATGGGGCGCTAAAATGGACGATGGAGCGAATTATATACCGGCAAGGCTCTCCGTACCGATAGTTGCAATAGCAGCTGTCATACAAGGGCATAGACAACCGATTGACATCTTCATGGCAGCGGTGAAGGATGGCGCAGGCCATGACGGCCCCAATTCAGGCCTTCCAGAGGCCGCGTTCGCCGCAGCCCTCGATGTGCGCCTTTCCGGACCGGCATGGTATAAAGACAGGTATATTGACAGGCCATTTTTGAACCCGTCAGGCAGGGACCCATGCACAGACGACATAGACAAGGCGGTAAGACTCCTATACCAGGCATCGGCTGTATTTTTCGGCTTGCTTTTTGAAACGTCTTTATTTATAAGGTTATTTTTGGCTGTCTGAAGACAGGGCGGTTAAGAATCTAAGGAGAATACACGTCATGGCAACGCCTGAAGATACGGCGGAAAGGGCAAGAGAGCTCTTTGATTCAGGTTTTCACTGCAGCCAAGCGGTCTTTGCAGCTGTTGCGGAGGCGCTTGGCATTACGCCGCCGAAAGAGGTGATCGCGGCCCTCTCCCCATTCGGCGGCGGTATCGGGTGCAGCGGCGGGCTATGCGGCGCACTGCCGGGTGCCATGGCGGTCATAGGACTTGTCATGGGAAAGACGGTGCCAGGACATAAAGATCACAAGGACATGTGGCGTCTGGGTCACAAAATGGCCGAAGAGTTCAAAGAACTCACAGCCGCATACGGAGGGCAGGATTGCTGCAATATAGCAAGGGTCGACTGGAAAGAGAGGGAGCAGGTAAAGTCTTTCAAAAAAGACCCTGACGGTCGCCGGAAGGAATGCGTCTGGGTGATAGGCGAAACTGCAAGGCGTTTACAAATAGCACTTGAGGGGATCGGATGGCCGAGGAAGATTCTTTGATAAAAGGCATAATAAAATCCTTCGGCCTTGTCTTCGGCGACATCGGCACAAGCCCGATCTATACCATTGCAACAATATTTTTAATCACAAAACCTACCCAAGAAAACATAATGGGCGTCCTATCCCTGATCGTTTGGACGCTGATCATACTCGTAACCATAGAATACGCCTGGCTTGCCATGAGCCTCGGGAAAAAAGGCGAGGGTGGCACCATCGTATTGAAAGAGATACTCGTTCCCCTGCTCAGGTCGAGGAGAAATGCCGTACTCGTCACATACCTTTCATTTATAGGCATATCCCTTCTTATGGGGGACGGCGTAATCACCCCTGCGATAAGTATCCTCAGCGCCGTGGAAGGCCTTTTGCTGGTCCCGCAGTTTTCAAATACGCCGCAGTGGGTGCTCATACTTGTAGCGGGCGTCATAGCTGTCACATTGTTTTTATTCCAGAAAAAGGGGACAGAAAAGGTGGCTGTCGCCTTTGGCCCCTTGATGGTCCTGTGGTTTTTAGCCCTCGCAATCTCAGGCATAGTCTCAATAATCCATGCTCCATCGGTTTTAAAGGCCCTGAGCCCGCACTATGCCATTAAATTCCTTATGGAACACGGCGTGGCTGGTTTTTTCGTGCTCTCAGAGGTTATACTCTGCGCAACAGGCGGAGAGGCCCTGTATGCGGACATGGGGCATCTGGGCCGCATGCCCATCATCAGGGCCTGGTATATCGTATTCGCAGCCCTGTTGCTCAATTATCTTGGGCAAGGGGCGTTCGTCATACGGCATCCTGAGGTCAAAAATGTGCTGTTCGGCATGGTCTATCGACAGGCCCAGGCGCTCTACATCCCGTTTCTGATACTTAGCATTGCGGCAACGGTCATCGCCTCACAGGCGATGATAAGCGGCATGTTTTCTATAATCTATCAAGGCATAACTACGCGTGTCATGCCCCTTCTAAAGGTTGAATACACATCGACCAGACTGAGGTCGCAGATATACATAGGCTCGGTCAATTGGTTTCTGCTCTTCTCCGTACTATTTATCATGTATGAATTCAGGGAATCCAATCGTCTCGCCGCCGCATACGGCCTGGCAGTTACGGGCACGATGACCCTGACGGGTATTATGCTGACGTGGATATTTTATTTAAAAAATAATATGGCAAAGACGGCACTGTCGTCATTTGTAACCCTTGTCGATCTGACCTTTCTCTTGTCTAACTTATACAAGATCCCGCATGGCGGCTATTGGTCGATCATCATAGCCGCCTTCCCGCTCAGCACAATCCTTGTATATACATCGGGACAGAAAAAACTTTACAGGACGCTCAAACCCTTGGAAAGGGACATCTTTCTCAAGGGTTACAATGAACTGTATAAAAATACAAATAAGATAAAAGGGACGGCCCTTTTCTTCGCAAAGGTTACAGATAAATTCCCTCCATATATCGTCCATACGATGTTCATCAACAATATTGTCTATGAAGATAATATCATAGTGTCTATTGTAAAATGTGACACTCCATTCGGGGTGATGGGATATTTCAAAGATAAACTCGCGGATGGCCTACGGATATTCGAGATTCAACTCGGCTACATGGAGGTCATAGATGTGGAAGATCTGTTAAAAGAGGCCGGCATAGATGAAAAGGTCATATTTTATGGCATTGAAGACATAATCACATCAAATTTTATATGGAAGTTGTTTGCCATCATAAAAAAACTTACCCCGACATTTGTTCAATTCTATAAGCTTCCACCGAATAAAATGCACGGGGTGATCACCCAGGTTGAGATGTAAAACCATATGGAATCACCCCCCATCATCCTCCACCTGCGCCTCACCGCTTCGGCCAACGGCGGCCTTCTCGGCGGCAAGGCAGGCCCTGTCAAATGGTCATGTAGTCGATCATGCAAAGGCCTTGGGTGGTGATATTTTATACCGATTGGTTTATAATTTGAAAAATTCTTGGCGTCATCCGGAAGGTCATCTCTGAGGTTCTTCCTGTGTCTGCAAGATTTTTGACAATGCAAACAAAAGGAGAACTTATGGATCATTTTGAACAACTCGGGCTTTCGGAAAACATGCTGGACGTGATGCGCAAAAAGGGCTTTGGGACGCCAACCCCCATACAACAAAAGGTCATCCCCTTCCTGCTCAATGAAAGACGTGATGTCTTGGCGCAGGCGCAGACCGGCACCGGCAAAACGGCCGCCTTCGGCATCCCTATCATCGAACAAATAGAGGCCCGCCCCAGGCACGTAAAGGCCCTGGTACTTGTGCCAACAAGGGAGCTTGCCATACAGGCCGCGGAAGAACTAAATAGTCTCAAGGGTGCCAAAAAACTCAAGATCGCCCCCATCTACGGCGGTCAAGCTATAGGGCTGCAGCTGAAACACCTGCAGGAGGGCGTCGATATAGTCGTAGGCACGCCAGGCCGCACTATAGACCATCTGAGACGCGGTTCGCTCAGATTGGACAAGATATCCTTTCTGGTATTCGATGAAGCGGACGAGATGTTGGACATGGGATTCATCGACGAAATTAATGAAATCATGGAGTTTGTGCCGGCCGAGAAACAGACGATGCTCTTTTCTGCAACCATGCCGAGACCTGTAGTTTCGATTGCAAGGCGCTACATGAACGAATATGAGACCATTTCCGACAACCAGAGACAACAGACTGCGACCCTTACAGACCAGATATACTTCAAGGTCAGTGAGCAAGATAAATTCGAGGCCTTGTGCCGAATCTTAGACATGGAACCAGACTTCTACGGCCTGATCTTTTGCCGGACACGCACCGATACAGAGAACGTCGCATCCAGGCTCATCTCAAGGGGCTATAAAGCTGCGATCATACACGGTGAAATCAACCAGGGCCAGCGTGAAAAGACGATGCGCGGCTTTCGGCAACGACAGACGAACATACTAGTCGCCACTGATGTGGCCGCACGCGGCATTGATGTCAACGATCTCTCCCATGTAATAAACTATGCGCTGCCGCAAGATCCTGAATCTTATATACATCGTATAGGACGCACGGGTCGTGCAGGCAAGAGGGGCGCAGCCATCACCTTTGTTGCGCCGAGGGAGTTGCGCCTGTTAGATTTGATACGCAAGGTCTCCGGCGCCCCGATCCGCAAAGGGAGCGTCCCAAAAATCGACGACATCATAAAATCTAGAAGAAACCGCCTTAAAAACGAGATAAAAACGACTATGCAGTCCAAGGATCTTGGGACTTTCAAAATCATGGCCGCAGAACTTCTAAAAGACGCCGACCCTGTCGAGGTCCTCGCCGCCTGCCTAAATATCTCGTTCGGAAACAAACTCGATACCTGCGGCTACAATGAGATACAAGAGGTGGATCCTATAGACATCAAAGACCATACAAGGATATTTATGGCCAAAGGGCACAGGCCCCCCAGAAAAAAAGCTGCCCGATGGCATCAAGGATCGAGAGCAGGAAAAGGACCTGACCGTCTGAAATGAGCAAAATGCCGAAAATAGCCCTGATAGGGCGCCCGAATGTCGGGAAATCAACACTCTTCAACCGGCTTACAAGATCAAAAAGTGCCCTTGTGGCCCCTATGCCTGGCCTTACAAGGGACCGCCACTACGGGCGCTTCACCGCCGCCTGCGGCATGACGATGGAGGTCATCGATACTGGCGGACTTGCGTTTCCATCCGGCCGGGACAGCGAGATGGAAACGCTGGTTTTGAAACAAGGCTTAAAGGCAATTGACGAGGCTGACATCATCCTGTTTATACTGGACGCCAAGGAGGGATTGACCGGCAGCGACAAAGATATAGCAGAGATGTTGAGGGTCAGCCAAAAGCCCGTCATAATTGCAGTCAACAAAATGGATGACCCTGCGCAGGAAGCGGCTCTTGGAGAATTTTATGAATTGGGCATGGCTGAGATAAACCCTATCTCCGCCGAACACGGATGGAATATATCAGAGCTTACGGATAAACTTGCAAAGTCGGCCATGTCACTCGGATTCGGCAAGCCGGAGGAACGGCTTGGATCATACGCAGAACTCACCACATGGACCGAATCGAACCCTGTGGCCGAATCAAGACCTCAGGCACACATAGATGCACCGATAAAAGTAGCCATCATAGGTAGGCCGAATGTCGGAAAATCCTCCCTCCTGAACCGCCTCCTTGGAGAGCCGCGTATGATAGTCAGTAATTTGGCCGGCACAACCAGAGATGCCATAGACACCTTGCTCAAGAGAAACGGGGACAGAGACATCCTGTTTACCGACACGGCGGGGATAAGGCGCAAGGCCAAGATAGACGACAAGATAGAAAAATTCAGTGTCATAAAGGCGATCGAGGCCTTAAAGACCTGCGACACGGCCGTTGTAGTCCTGGACGCAACAGAAGGCATAACTGACCAGGACAAAAGGCTCATAGGCTATATAGAGGAATACAAACGAGCGGTTGTGACAGTATTCAACAAATGGGACCTGATCCAGGGCGATAAATTATTGGTACGTCTAAGAACGGAGGAACTTGAATCTGCCAAACGGTTTATCTCTTATGCACCGCATGTCAACCTCTCGGCCCTGACGGGTAGAAATGTAAATAAACTCCTTGCAGTCATCGACAGCGTCTATAAAGAATTTACAGCCTCGGTAGGCACAGGGAAGGCAAATCAAGCACTGCAAAAGGCCATGGCATTAAAGACCCCGCCGATTATTAAGGGGCATTTCCTAAAACTCTATTATACGACACAGGTGGCAACCGCGCCGCCTACATTTCTAGTCTTTGCCAACTATCCCGAGCTCATACCTAATTACTATCTGCGTTTTATGCTGAACCAGTTCAGAAAGCAGCTGGGGTTGATCCATACCCCAATCCATTTTATCTTTAAAGAAAGAGAACGCCGCAAATAAAGAAAATATGGTATGGCGACGGGCAAAATTATAAATATAGGCGGTGTAAATATAGGGATTGTAGGACTTGATGAGGCCATCTCACAAATAAGGGCATCCGATCCGACTGGCCGCAAGACCTCTGACGAGGCCGCTATTGAGGTGCTCCATATTATCGAGAAGAAAAACTACATACCTCTGTCTGCAAGGGACGCCTATATCGAGGCCATTAAAAAGTTATGGAACGGGACCATCGATGGAAATGAGTCTGGCCTATCCATCCGCATCCTGGGGCCTGGATGTGTAAGCTGCAATAGGCTTGAAGAGATCGTGAGGTCGGCCCTCGATCAGAAAGACATAGCCGCTGACATCGAACATATAAAAGACCTGGACGAGATCTGGAGATATGGGGTTATAAGCACCCCTGCCCTTGTTATAAACGGGCAAGTTTTATGTTCAGGCCGTCTCCCTACAAAGGCAAAGGTTGAGGAATGGCTGCGTGAGGCGCTCTTGCGGTCAATGTAAATATCTTTTCCGCCCTTAAGGCTACAACGGCCTTTGCACCCTTTGTAATGTCCATTTTCCGCATGGCGTAATCAGGAATATCTATCTCGATAACCCTGTCTGACCCATCCGGCACAAACAGGAGAGTGTTAGACCGACCCCTCGAAAATATCTCATAAACAACCCCTTCGAGGAGATTGTCATTATCCCGTCTATTAAGATCAGGTCTGATGAGCATTACATTCTCCGGCATTATCCCGATAATAAAGGGGAGTCCTTGCAAGATGGAGGTGGTGCCTGAATGTCTCCAGGCCGGGACGATGAGGTCGGTGTTGAGTTCATTACATCTCACCTCAGCCCATTTCCCTCGCATTCTTATAACTTCCGCTGAAAAAAGGTTCTTAATCCCGAAGAATCCTGCAACATCTATGTCTATGGGATGTCCGTATACCTCACCCCTTGGGCCAGCCTGGCGAATCATACCGTCTATCATAACAGCTATCTCATCCCCCATGAAGAAGGCCTCGTCCATATCGTGAGTAACCATGACTATGGCAAGACCAAACCTCACCTTAATATCGGCAATCAGGAACCAGAGGTCTTTTTTCATGGCCTCATGGAGGGCAGATAAGGGCTCGTCGAGCAACAGATACCTGCTTCCTGTGGCAAGGGCCCGAACAAGCGCCACTCGCTGACGCTCACCGCCGCTTAAGTGGTCTACCATCCTCTTAAGCAAATGGGTTATGCCCAAGGTCTCCGCCAATTCCAGGACGAAATCGCGCCGGCGCTCATTCAACCTTTTTTGATGCTTAAGGCCATAAAAGATGTTGCCTTCAACGGTCAGGTGTGGGAAAAGGGCGAGGTCTTGAGGCAGATAGGCTATACCACGCCTTTCAATAGGCAGGTCATCGATTCGTCTGCCTTCCAATCGAATTACTCCCGAATCAGGCCTTCGTATACCAATAATGGCCTCAAGAAGCGTGGTCTTGCCGCAACCGGTAGGCCCTACAAGCACATTGCAGCTGCCTGGCTGGATCTTTAGACTCACATCTTTTACAGAAAACATGCCTGTATTGATGGTAAGTCTTTCGAGTTCAAGCATGCCTTCGTGCCTTTATTAAAAATCTGGCGACATACAGCACAAAGAAACCAACAGAGACTAAGATCAGGATGAGCACAACTGCGCCCTCGATATCGGCGCTTGCAAGCCGCATAAATATGGCGACAGGCAGGGTCTCTGTCCTCATGGCCATCGAGCCCGCCACCATAATGGTTGCGCCGAACTCTCCCAAGGCCTTTGCCCAGGTAAGGATGATGGACGCCAGGATCCCGCGTCTGGCAAGGGGCAGAGTGACGCTGAAGAATGCTGAGAGAGGGGATGCGCCGAGGGTCCTGGCAACATCTTCATATCGTCGCGGGATCTCGTCAAGAGCGGCCTTTAAAAGCCTGGTTGCAACACCCAGAGTAGTAACAAACTGGGCAAGCACTATGCCTGCAAAGGCAAAGACGAACTGAAAGGTATTTTTCTGCACGAACCCGCCCAATGGGGTGTTGAAAAAGATCAGAAGCAAGGCGCCAAGGGCTGCTGGCGAGACGACCATTGGAAACTCAAGGGTGGTGTCGAGGATGTCCTTGCCCTTGAAATCAAATCTGCTCAAGGCATAGGCTGACGGTACCGCAAGACACACGGAAAGCGCTGTCGCGATGGTTGCGCAAAGAAGGCTCAACCTTATGGAAAAAAGCGTCCTTCCAGACAAAATGGTCTCCACAAAGAGACGGCCGCTCAGAAAGTAGCACATCGACAGGACAAGACCTGCATAGACTGAAAATGTCGAAAAGGCACAGAAGATGCTAAGTCTTTTCAAATTCATCTATCTGCTAATCCATTCCTGGCCGACTTGCGGAACGCCGCCTACCGGCTTTTTGGCCCCTAAAAAGGCATATGTCTCCTTAAGAGAAGTGAGATACCCATACTTTTTAAACACCTCCTGTCCCTTGCCCGATAAGACAAACCCGATGAATTTCTCTGCCCCCTGGGGATCTTTTGAAGATGTAGTGACACCTATCTGACCGTTTCCGATGCGAATGACCTCATTTGGTTTTAATTTTACGATATCCACCCTGTTAGGGGCCCACCCCTTGAGAAAATCAAATCCCAGCACCGCATCCACCTGATCCATCAGTAGATAGCTCAAGAGTTTCGAGATGTCATCTACATAGGTCTGCACCTTTTTCCTCAAGGCATCAACTTTATCAGGGGGGAGGTTTCTATCGAAAATCTCCGCGGCAAGCCGTCCTATATATACCATCTCTGGATTCGCCATGGCAAACCTGACGTCAGGCCTGAGGAGGTCCTCGATGCTGTGTATGCCTTTGGGATTTCCTTTTTTGACAACCATGACGGGAACGGCATAGACGAAACTCCTTACACTCTCCTTTTTCACAAGCCCATTTTGAACCGCCTGCTCCATGACATCAGGTGACGGGACGACAAAGACGTCACCCTGTCTGCCAAGGCTCAGCTGGGTCAGTATAGCCGTCACGCCCCCATAATTGGCGCTCACTTTTGCCTTATCGTAGCTTTGTATGAGATCATCCAAGGGTTTCTTAAAGGCGGCGCCGCTAAAGACCATAAGTTCTTCAGCGCATGCAATGGATAATACATTCAGTATGATAAAAGGCAGCATCACCAGATAGATCAAGATCTTCGAACTTATTCTTTTCATTATCTTCCCTCTCAATATTGATGATCTCGTAAAAAGTCATTAATGGCTAAGCAAAAATGCGCGCAGATCCTGAGGAATGCGGCATACTTATACGCCGCAGTGACGAAAAAGATGCAGCGCAACGCGGTTGGCGACCTTTTGCGACGCCGCAATATTAGCTTCCTTTTAGTATTGCTTTTAGTATTGAAAGTTGTGCGGTGGATTCAATATGCACATGGGCAATACCTTTCATATCCACAAATCTTTGCTATTCCAGCTATAGATACACCATAAAATATAACTGGTTTATCTTTGATAAATTTCTCAATTGTAGCATTTACGCATGTTGACCCTGTTGCAATAATAATATCAGCCCATGATACTATCTCATCTGTCTTGTCAGGTCCATTTATTATCACCCCATATTTTTCCTTATTGATATTATCTTCATCAAGATCAATGACTTTTAGTTCAAATGACCCTGATAGACTATTTATCATTGCGGGTTGAAATCCTATAAATGCTATTTTGGGCTTTCCAAAGCGTTTCTGAATATAATGAGGCAACATGGTCGCACACCTTTCAGGATCGCTATTCCTGCAATGGATTGTCTTTTCAATGCTACCAAGATGCCTCATAACGGCATTTAAGCTGGATATCAGACATGCCCTTTCAAAATCGTTGGATAGAGAAAGTTTGATGATATCTTCTATTGTCCCTTGGTAATCGCCAGGCATACTGGTGTATGCCTGGCCCTTCTTATCCAGAAATCTAGCCTCAATCATCACCTCTTTCCCCTTCAGAAGCGGAAAATCCATTCTTTCCGGCTCACCGATAGCCTCTTTCGGTGTTAAGGTTTTTGCAGTAATTGTAATATGTTCTTTAAAAAGATCATGCTTTTCGACTAAATACCCAAGCTCTTGTTTTAAACGGCTATAGAATCCCATAGCTTTATCTTTTATTTCTTCAACCACTCCTGCGGCACCACATAGTCCCCGCCGACGGGTTTCTTCTCGCCAATATAGGCAAAGGCCTCATCAGGGGTCATGAGGTAGTGATATTTTCTGAATATCGCCTTTCCTTCGTCAGACAAGATGAAATCTATAAACTTCTGGGCAAGGGCCTTGTTTTTGGTGAATTTAGATATAGCTATTGGGATATAACCTACACGGACGATTTCTTCTTTTTTAAGCCGGACATTCTCTATTCTTTCCGGATCCCAGTAATGGAAAACCCGCCAACCGATCACCGCGTCCGCCATCTTAAGTGATACGGCGGTGGCAGTCTTGTCGCAACTCTCAGTATAGTTGATGAGGTTCTTTCTGAACGCCTCCTTTTCTTGGGGAGTAAAGTTTTTTTCAATTATTTCAACGGCATAGGCGCCCACACATACATCCTCAGGATTTGCGATGGCGACCTTGAGCCCACGCCTTGTAAGGTCCTTCAAACTATGGATCCCTTTGGGATTGCCTTTCTGCACGTTTATGGCAGGGACGAGATAGACCACTATCTTTTCCGTCTCAGGCAACACCATCCCTTTCCTCTTCGCGAGCTCCATGTAGTCAGATGAGCCAGGAAAATAGATATCCCCCTCCTTTGCAAGGATCATCTGGGAAAGGACAGTCCCTGAACCACCGAAGCTGATATCCACCTTAACGCCGGTTTTCTTTTCAAAGGCCTTTGCAGCCTCCTCAAGCGGCGGCTTTGAGGCTGCACCAGCAAAGACCATAAGCCTCTCAGCCGAAAAGGCATCCCTGGGAAGACATGACATGGCCAAAAACCCTACAACAAGCACAGTCATAACTACTTTTTTAAATATCTTCATATAGTTCCTCCTTTCGCTATACATAGTTTAATATAACGTGCGTTATATAACATATAAGATAAAGCATTGTCAATCTTTAATTGATCCACCCTAAAAAACAGAATCGCTACGAGACAACCGACCTAAAAGATAGGCAAGCTGGACAAATCATCACAACCAAGACCCGCACCTTTACAACCGCCGCACCCGCCCTTCCTTCTCACCTTGAGAAAGGAGATATCATCGCCCATGAATACGGATTTAAGCCCCATCTCTATAAAACCGTTCAGCTCAAAGACCTCAATGCCTTCCCCTGAAAGAATATTTCGGGGGTTTTCACCGATACCGCCCACGAGTATCGCCCTGCAGTCCCTGAGCATCTCTGAAAGGGCCTCCCATCTTTTAGGCCCGCCACCAGGGAGAGGTGTCCTGCGCTCTTCAACCAGGTAGAAACCATCTTTGCCCCTGCCCCATATCTGAAGCCTCTCCGCCTCACCAAGGTGCTGGTTGACCAGCATCCCCTCAAGTGTCGCCACCGCGACAAACGGCCGTTCATTGCCGGCAAGGGGTTTTGGAAGACTGGCACATGCGGAGAGACATCCATGCATCTCAGTTGAGCGGTCTTCACCCAGAAGCCCTATGGCGTCAGCACGGCATCTGGTACAGTGTCTCATCTGGGCGATATGTTCCCCTGCCCTGTCCTGCAAGATTCTGATCTCCTTCTTGTCTGGCTCCCTGATGTTTTCAAAGGCGGTGCCGGCATTGGGATACATGGGCATACAGTTCAGCACATCAGCGCCCATCTCTGCCATTTTCTTTGCAATATCAATTATATGGCCACCATTGATTTCAGGATCATAATTTATTCCTGGGATAACGATCGTATTTATCTTGAGCGTGATACCCCTGGCCTTGAGCTTCGAGACGGCGTCAAGCTGTCTTTGAAGGAGCAGTCCGGCTGCCTCCCTGCCGCGGTAAACCACCTTCCCGTCCCTAACCCAGGCATAGATATTCTGGCTCACGTCAGGGTCAACGGCATTTATGGTGACAGTGATATGAGAGACGCCCAGGGAGGCGAGGTCATCCACATAAGGAGATACGCCAAGGCCGTTTGTGGCAAGACATAGGATGATCTCAGGGAATCTCTCCTTGATAAGCCTGATGGTCTCTATGGTTTCATCAGGGCTTGCAAACGGGTCTCCCGGCCCTGCTATACCTGCAACTGTTATGCGCGGTTCCTTCTCAATGACCCTTTCCATATAGGCAAGCGCCTGATAAGGTGAGAGTATGGCGCTTGTGACACCAGGCCTGCTCTCATTTACGCAGTCATATTTTCGATTGCAGTAATTACAAAGTATGTTGCATTTTGGCGCTACAGGAAGATGCACCCTGCCACAGCTTCCCTTTACACTTGCATTAAAACATGGATGTCTTGATCTATCAGGTGTTATATTTATCATATTTTTCATAATTTTACCCCTTTCATTCTACATATAGCTATAGCCTACGGATGAATCATCCTGTTTCTTCTCTATTATTGCATTCACTATTGTATCAAGCAGATTCTGCGCGCCTCTGTAGCCTATATGGACAATGCGCTGCCCACCTATACGGTCATGGATTGGAAAGCCTACCCTTATAAGCGGTATGCCCAACTTTCTTGCCAGAGGATAGCCCTTGCTGTGACCGACCATGATATCCGGTTGCATTGACTCGACATCAATAGCTATATCATAGAAGTCGGCATCGTCTCTGACATCAGGATCATCAGTAAGGATGCCTTCTGTCACCTCTTTTATGGACTCCTGGAATGCGCCGCCTTTGCTACCCGATGCGCACAGTACGGGCTGAATGCCGATTTCAGTAAGAAAAGAGGTAAGGCCTGTCACGAGGTCTTCTTCACCATAGACAACGGCCCGTTTGCCAAAGACATATTTGTGGCAATCCACAAAGGAATCGATGAGTCTCGCACGTTCCATCATGTATTTTTGAGGGGCAGGGATACCCGATATCTCCTCAAGCGCCGTAAAGAAGGCGTCTGTCTCCCTGAGCCCTATGGGTGTCCCTATCCGGCGGTTAACCACCCCGAATCTTGACTTAAGAAACTCACCGGCAGTCACCATTGTCTTCAGGTTCCGGCCGAACTCTATGCTGCCCAATGCCCTGCCCATCTCTTTTATCGCCGAGACAGGGGTGCCGCCCTGGGGTATCCTCTCATACTCACGCATGGCCGGCCCATCGAGGGTATCTGAATAATCAGGAAGGATCGTGCACTCCAGACTGAAATCAGAGACGATCTCATAGAGATGACGTATATCAGCCGGAGATACAAAACCAGGGAAGAGATTTATGAAATCAAGCGGCTCGCCGCCCTCCGCAAGCTGTTCGACAACGGCCTTCACAGCCTCATGAAAACCTTCCATATGGGTTCCTGAATAGCTGGGTGTCGAGACATTCACCAGAAAAGGCGCCGGATCGCCCTGCTGCGCTATCCCGCTTCTGTATTCCCTGAGTATCATTGGGACATCATCGCCTATGGTCTCTGTAAGGCATGTAGTGGCGACGCCTATCATGCTGGGGCTGAATTTCCGGCATACATTTTTCAGCCCCTTCTTGAGATTGGCTGCGCCTCCGAATACCGCATGTTTTTCCCCCAGAGATGATGATGCAATATCCATAGGTTCATTGAAATGACTTATGATGTATCTTCTCATATAGGTTGCGCATCCTTGAGAACCATGCAGAAAAGGCACTGCGCCTTCTATGCCCTTGAATGCCAGACACGCACCCAGGGGTTTACAGAGCTTACAGGCATTGGTGGTTGAGACATATTTATTTTCCTGTTTTTTCATGATACGCACCTCAGGATTTTCTCTTTATGGCTTGAGAGTCCATCAAGCATCCCCTGGCTGTTTTTAGGCACAAAACGCCAGACAGGACTCATGACAGAGGAATAGACCTCTTTTGCAAAATTGAGCATGCCCACAAAGCCTTCAAGCGCCTCTTTTCTCTCGTGATTGTGGTCACAGAAGCCGACACCTAATTTATATGCTATGGGCCGTTCCTTGACGCCGCCCACAAAGATATCGACCTCCTTTTCCTGCAGAAACGCCGACAGCTCCAGCGGGTTTGAGTCATCCACTATAATTGTCCCGTCGTCGGTTATCGCCTCAAGCTCCCTGTAGTCTTCCTGTGTGCCGGTCTGTGAACCTACCATCACCACCTTCATGCCAAGGTGTCTGAAGGCCTTAACCAGCGAAAACGCCTTGAATGCGCCGCCGACATATATGGCGGCCTTTTTGCCGCTCAATGCCTTGCGGTATCTCTGAAGCTCAGGATAGAGGGCTGAAAGCTCCTCCCTCACAAGCTGCTGTGTCCTTTCCATGATAGATGGCTCCTTGAAGAAGCGGGCTATGCCGTAGAGCGCCTCAGCCATGTCCTCGATCCCGAAATAGGATACCCTCATGACCGGGGTGCCATATTTTTCCTTCATCATGACCGCAAGGTCCATCGTAGCCCCTGAGCACTGCACGAGATTGAGCGCCGCGCCATGGGCGCGCCTTATGTCATCCACCCTGCCGTCGCCTGTGATATTGGCCACGACCTGGACACCCATGCGCTTAAAGTAATCGCGTATGATCCATAGTTCCCCGGCCAGGTTGAAGTCTCCGAGTATATTTACGCTGTATGGAGAGATGCCCTCGGTGCTGCCCTCACCCACCAGCCTGAACAAGGCCCTGCAGGCCGCATTGTAACCCGCTCGCTTGTTGCCCTTGAAACCCTCTGACTGGACAGGGATCACGGGGATATTTTTTTCTTCGCTCACCCTTCGGCATATTGCCTCAAGGTCATCCCCGATGATACCAACGATGCATGTTGAATATACAAACGCCGCCTTGGGGGCATGGCGATCTATGAGTTCGACAAGCGCGCTGTAGAGTTTTTTCTCGCCGCCGAATATGACATCCTTCTCCTGAAGATCGGTGGAAAAGCTCAGGCGGTGGAGCTCAGGGCCTGATGAAAGGGCGCCTCTGATATCCCATGTATAGACCGCGCATCCCACAGGACCATGTACGAGGTGGAGCGCATCGGCTATGGGATAAAGGACGACCCTCGAACCGCAGAATACGCACGCCCTCTGGCTTACCGCCCCTGCGAGGCTTTCCTTTTCACATTCAAGATCAAAGGGCCTGCTCCCCTTGAGATATACCTGTTTTTCCCTTTCTTTGAATATTGCAGAGGCCATCCGTTTCCTCCTGTCTGGTTTGACATAAGCCTGCGGGCAACCCACAAGCAGCATTAATATTTTAGATGCCGCCCTCCACAGGCATTCCTACATGATAAGTTCGAAATTTTCTTCAGCGGCATCCCTGTCTTTGCGGTCAAGGAGGACGCCAAGTATCTTTTCCATCAGGTGCATGGCGCCTCTATAGCCCACGACAGGGAAGTAGCTGTGCCCTACTCTATCCAGTATCGGGAAACCGAAACGGACAAACGGTACGTCCTCCGCCCTGGCAATGTGCTTGCCATAGGTGTTGCCCATAAGAAGATCGACCGGCTCGGCCTTTATCCACTGATGGAGTTCAAACAGGTCTCCAGCGGCCTTTACCCTTGCATCCGGCGCAACATCTTTCAATATCTCTCTTATGCGCTGCTCAAACCTCTTGCCAGGGGTCCCTGTCAAGATATGGATTGGGATCATATCCATGCTTACCAGAAATTCGGTCATGGATATCACATGATCCGGGTCACCAAAGACCGCCACCTTTTTCCCATAGAAGTACTGCTGGTTATCTGTCATCATGTCAACCAGGCGTCCCCTGTCATCCAATATCCTTTCGGATGGCTCCTTGCCAGTAATATCCATCAGAGACTGCATGAAGCGGTCGGTGGCGGCGATGCCTATGGGCAGATCGATCAGGTCATACGGCACATCGGCCTTGACCATGAGGGCCTGGGCGGCGGCCTCGGATGCAAAGGACCCCATCGCTATGGTCTTCTTGCTTGAGCCTGTTGATTTAAGCGCCTCCACGGTCACGCCACCCTTTGGATAAAACCTGTGGCTGCCTGTCTGGGGGGCGTCCAGCACATCAGAGGTATCAGGAAATACGACGGCCTTTACGCCCATCTCATTCAAGAGCATCTTTATGTGACGCATGTCAGATGGCTCCACAAATCCTGGTATGACATTTATCTGCCCTTTCTTTTGTTTAGCAGGCTCTGCAAAATAGTTCACCATGGACCGTGTCATGTTCGAGAAGCCTGTTACATGAGAGCCTACATAGCTTGGCGTATTGGTGTGTATGACAAAACTGCCTTCAGGTATAAGTCCGTCATCCTTTGCCTTGGCTATCAGGGTGGAAAGATCGTCACCTATGGTCTCGGAAAGGCATGTTGTATGCACAGCCACAACCCTGGGCTTATATATCTGAAAGATATTCTTTATGGCCTGCCGCAGATTGGCGCCGCCTCCAAAGACAGCGGTTCCTTCTGTAAATGAACTGGTCGCAGCCATCACAGGTTCCTTGTAGTGTCTCGTAAGATGACTGCGATGATATGCACAGCAACCCTGGCTTCCGTGACTGTGCGGCAGGCATTCATGTATGCCAAGGGCTGCATAAAGGGCCCCTATGGGCTGACACGTCTTGGCTGGATTGATCGTGAGTGCGCTGCGTTCTGCTATTCCTGGTGGTGTCATGTCTAACATGGCTTTCTCCTTCTTCTATGCCGCAAATTCGGCATTTATTATAGGTGTGCCTTTCCATGGGGGAGTTATATATGACCAGACACGGCTGTTGACCCTCATGTCAATATCTTTTGCGAAGTTGACAGCGCCGCGATAGCCTGCAAAAGGCCCTCCGTAGTCATAATTGTGCAACTGCTTGGATGGTATGCCCCATTTTTCAATAAGATACTTGTCTTTTATACCGGAGCAGATGATATCCGGTTTATATATCTCTATAATTTTCTCAAGCTCATGGTGACTTATGTCATCAATGACAAGAGAGCCGCTTTCCATCTCGCCTATCATCCCTTCATAGTATGAAAGGAATTTCTCCTTTTTAAGCTGTTCATATCTTTCAGGTGATATCCTCAGCCTGAAACGCGCCGGATCTGGCTCCACATACAGTTGCTCGATATTGCGACTGTCTGCATCTACCTTGATGTCAGAGATGACATCCCTTCCTTCGTAATCATCCCTGTGGGCGAACTCATAACCGGCTGCAATCACCTTCATCCCAAGATCTTTAAAAATATCCTGATAGTGATGCGCCCTTGATCCGCCCACGAAAATGGCGGCCGTCCTGCCATTGAGACGTTCACGGTATGGCGCTATGGCGTTTTCAGCCTCCACCTCCTCCTCTGTTATTATCTTCTCTATTCTCTCTGACAGGTTTGGGTCATCGAAGAATCTTGCTATCTTCCTTAGACTCTTTGACATGGACTTGATACCTATAAAATTTATTTTTATCCATGGTATGCCAAACTTGGTCTCCATCATCTCTGCCATGTAGTTAATCGAACGGTGGCACTGTATGATATTCAGCTTTGCAGTATGAGACTTGGCGATCTCATCATAGGAACCATCGCCGCTGAATTTGGAGATGACCTTGATGCCTGCCTTGTTAAATATTCGCTCTATCTCCCACGCATCACCTCCTATATTGTATTCGCCAAGGATATTTACTGTAAAACCCTCTTCCTCAGTGTCATCCATGCCAACTACATTCTTGAAAAGACCATTGTTTGCAAGATGATGACCGGCAGACTGGCTTACTCCCTTATAGCCTTCGCAAGAGAAACCAAATATATTTATTCCAAGCTTTTCTGACATCTCCTTTGACACTTTTACCACATCATCTCCGATTAGACCTACTGGACATGTTGCGTGGACAGATATGGCCTTTGGCTTGAATATATTATATGCCTCTTCTATTGCTGCCTTCAGCTTCTTTTCTCCGCCAAATACTATATTGTCTTCCTGTATATCAGTAGAAAAACAGTACTGTAGATAGTTCTTGCCGTCGCTTCTTGCTCTGCCCTGATTTCGCCTGGTCAGCCAGGCATAATATGAACATCCGATCGGGCCATGCACTATGTGAATCATATCCACTATTGGGCCTATAACCACACCCTTGCAGCCTGCATAGCAGCAGCCGCGCTGAGTGATTATCCCGGGAATGGTGCGCACATTGGCGTCAATCTTCTGTTTTTCCAGGCTATTGACACCTATCATGTGCTGAAGCCGTTTTCTGGCAACCTTTGTCGGATATGCCTTGGATATATCTTCAATAAATTCTTTTGTATCGCTTGCCCTTGTCTTATCATCCGTTTCATCATACATTTTATTATCTCCTATATGCCCTTCATTTCGTCTATTGCGCTCTCACCACTCTCCCCTGTACGTACCCTTACTACGTCCAGCATGGGCATCACAAATATCTTCCCATCACCTGGACTACCAGTCTGATTTATCTCTGTTATTATTTTGACAACACTTGAGACCATTTGATCAGGGACTACCATACTTATCATGCGTTTTGGCATACAAGCAGGTCCCTTAGCTATAAGCGGAAGCATTTCATCAGATTCAACAGAACCTGTATATATTGCCTCAACAAGCTCCTTGTCGAGGGTTCGCTTCCCGCGCCCCATGACCATGGCAGCAGTAAAGCTTGGGATGCCTGCGCCAACAAGGGCCTGTTTAGTGACATTCATCCTGTTTGGCCTTATTATCGCCAGGACCTCTTTCATGCTATGCCTCCTTTTTACCGGAGCTGATTGTATATACATCATCCACAGGACTCACGAATATCTTGCCGTCCCCGTATGCCCCTTTTTCGCTGGTCCTTGCGCTTTCCATGATTGCCTTGACTACGAGGTCCTTTTCTTCATCAGGGACGACTGTCATAAGCATTGTCTTAGGCAGCTCATCATATGTGATATTGCCGACCTTCAGCCCGCGTTGTTTCCCGCGGCCAAAGACCTCTATTTTTGTAACGGCTGGATATCCGCCCTCAAGCAGGGCCGCCTTAACTGCATCACACTTTTCAGGACGTACTATTGCCCGTATCATTATCATCTTGTTTTCCTCCATTTATATTCAGGTTATATTCAGGAAACTTTTAAAAATTTAGTCAAATAGCCCATGATCCATAAGAATCTGCTCAAGTTTTTCCTGGGATAATGGTTTTGGGATAACGAACATCTGATTCCCATCGATAGCCTTTGCAAGATTTCTGTAATGCTGGGCCTGCTCCGCAGCCGGATCATATTCTATGACTGTTTTCTTATGAATCTCAGCCTTCTGGACTATGTTGTCCCTTGGCACAAAATAGATCATTTGTGTGCCCAACTCCTCGGCAAACGCCTTTATGAGCGCCTCTTCGTTGTCCACCTTACGGCTGTTACAGATAAGCCCGCCAAGACGAACGCCGCCCAAATCAGCAAACTTCTTGATGCCTTTTGAGATGTTGTTCGCCGCATACATGGCCATCATCTCGCCTGAGACTACGATGTATATCTCCTGCGCCTTGCCCTCACGCATAGGCATTGCAAAACCACCGCACACGACGTCACCGAGGACATCATAGAAGACATAGTCAATCTGATGCGAGGCATCATATGCGCCAAGGGATTCAAGCAGGTTAATGGACGTGATTATACCCCGACCCGCACACCCGACCCCAGGTTCAGGGCCGCCGGATTCAACGCAACGACAGTTGCCGAAACCGATCTTCATAACGTCCTCCAGATCAACGTCATCGCCCTCTTCACGAAGGGTGTCGAGAACAGTTTTTTGGGCCAGGCCTCCCAAGATAAGCCGGGTGGAGTCTGACTTCGGGTCACATCCGACGATCATCACCTTCTTGTCCATCTCTACGAGACCGGCAACGGTATTCTGGGTTGTTGTCGATTTGCCTATTCCACCTTTGCCGTAAATAGCTATCTTTCTCATTTTGACATCCTCACTTTATGATTTCTGATATTGCGCCTTTGATAAATATCAAAAAGCAACATCGATGCCAAAATTTTTTATTTATAAGTATTTGATATTAAAAATAAAAAAATATAATTCCTTGTTTCAGGCATAAGAGAAAAATATTTTTGCAATAAAAAATACGAAAATGAAATCTTCTATTCATTTTTGTAAGAAATGTTTCTTTTACAGAAATGAAAAGACATTCAACAAAAATGTACTATAAATTCGTGGAAAAACTGTATTATAAGCTATAACTTATTATTATAATTCATAAAAAATTGATTATAGACTGGGTATGAAAATTGCAGCAAAAGTAAGAATCATAAAATCTTATGGTTGCTGCATAGGGCATTAATAAAAAGAGATAAGACAGCTGTTCATGAACTATTTCCCAATACATAATAGAAAGCCATCCATTGAAGATACATTAAAGATACTCAATGGAGAACTGGCTGCCCTTTATGAAATATCCAAACTTATAGGCACGGCTATATCGCTTGAAAAAAGTCTCTCCGAGATACTGCATATCCTACACAAGATCTTGAATATGCAGCGTGCGACGATGGTGCTGCTTGACAGAACAGGGAAACAGCTTCGCATCAGGACCTCTTACGGCCTGACGGCCGAAGAACAAATGCGCGGCGTATACAATCTAGATGAGGGCATAATAGGCAAGGTCTTCACGACCTCTTTGCCATTTGTTGTACCGGACATCAATAAAGAGCCTCTTTTCCTCAACAAGACCGGCGCCAGGCCGCGTTTTGAAAAGGGGCAAATATCTTTTATAGGTGTACCGATAATGATCCTGCAAAAACCAGCAGGTGTTCTCACGGTTGACCGTCTTTTCGGGCCGGAGATATCGTTTGAAGAAGATGTCAAGTTCCTCACTGTCGTGGCTACGTTGGTGGCCCAGTTTCTTCAACTCAATGATGAGATAAATCTGAAAGAAGAGTGTTTGATTGATGAAAACCGTTCCCTCAAGGCGGAACTCGACAGCATTTACAACCGGCACAATATAATAGGAAACAGCAAGGCTATGCGCGACGTGCTCACAATTGTCGAGAAAGTCGCATCCACCAATGCGACGGTGCTGCTTCTGGGTGAATCAGGCACTGGAAAGGAACTTGTCGCCAGGGCCATCCATCAGACAAGCCCAAGGAAGGAGAAGGGCTTTATCAAGGTAAATTGCGCCGCCTTACCTGAAAATCTCCTGGAAAGCGAGCTGTTTGGCCACGAAAAAGGTGCCTTTACTGGGGCCTTCAGCGCCAGAAAGGGAAGATTCGAGCTTGCAGACGGCGGGACGTTGTTTTTGGATGAGATAGGTGAGATGGGTCTTAATGTGCAGGCAAAACTTTTGAGGGTACTTCAAGAGCAAAGATTCGAACGGCTTGGCGGAGAGAGAACGATCGAGGTAGATGTGAGGGTTATAGCAGCCACCAACAGGAGTCTTGAACAGGCCGTCGTCAATGGTATTTTCAGGACCGACCTCTATTATCGCCTGAATGTCGTGCCGATAAAACTGCCTCCACTGAGAGACCGCCCTGAAGACATTCCGGCCCTAATAGGACATTTCCTCGATAAAAGTAATGCACGCAACCATAAAAACGTAAAAATATCACGTGAGGCCCTGCAATTCCTTCAAGGTTATTCATGGCCGGGCAATGTCCGCGAGCTCCAAAATCTCATAGAACGCCTGGTGATACTTTCGGACAGAGGATACATCAGACTTTCAGATATACCCTCAGTCATACAGGCCGAACCCGAACTTATTACAAACCAGGATCAAAAGGCCAACGGTACAGACAATGCATGGAAAGGCCGCACCAATACATATGGGAAATTGCTCGACCTCGAGAAAAACAGGATAGAGGAGGCCCTGATCAAACATAGTTGGGTCCAGGTCAGGGCCGCAAGGGAGCTTGGGATAACGCAGAGACAAATGGGGTATAAGATCAAAAAATTCGGCCTTAAGCCCCCATGGACGCAAGGATCATCGGACCATCTGAAGAACTGAATCCGACACTCGACGCCGTTGCCGAACCGGTGTCGACAATCTTCCTTCTTTCAAACAAACGACCCCAAAAAAAACAAAATGCAGTATGCGAATTTCGCAGGTGTCCGCCTCGAAATCGCACCTTCCCGTAGATTTTTTATTCAAATTATTCGAAAAACCCCCTTGGGGGGGGCGGAACTCCTCGGTCGAAAAAAGCCCATCCCCTACCGAGACATTCAGCATGAGAAAGGAACGGCTTGGATTCGCAAAAGATTGACCGGATGCCACATTGACCGTATAATTTTAATAATGACAAAGAAAAAAAATACGCTGGATAAAAAACCCCCAACAAAGCCTAAACATACATCCAAAACAGATCCATTATCCATCCGCATCCTGAGGGTGATGAGAGATGCAGGACGTCCTCTTTTCTTAAGAGAGATCAATAAGGCAGCCAATCTCAATAGGGAAGAGAGGCATGAATCCGCCAGCGCGCTGGAGGCCCTCATAAATAAAGGGCTAGTCCTACAGATCAAGGGCAAGAGATATGGGCTCTCAGATCTCATGCACCTTGTTACAGGGAACATCTCCGTTCATCCTGACGGCTTTGGATTCGTAACACCGGAACAGACAGGAGGTCCTGACATCTTTATCCCGCCGAAGGCCTTAAAAGGGGCCATACACGGCGACAGAGTGGTGGTGCGGATAGAACAGACCAGGGGGAGACGGCAAGAAGGCTCAGTTATAAGGATACTTGAGCGGAGGACAAAGCGGATAGTCGGGACCTTCCATAAGGGCAAGGATATTGCAATTGTTGTACCCGAAGATGAGCGCCTTGCATTTGAGGTCGCCATACCGAAAAAGGCCACACTGAAGGCCAAAAACGGCGATGTGGTGGTTGCGGAGATAGTAAATTACCTGCCGGAGGGGAGGAGTCCAGAGGGCCGTGTGATAGAGATACTCGGCGATCCGAACGACCTCGGTGTCCAAGCTAGGATAGTCATAAACAAGTACGAGCTGCCGCATGAATTCTCCGACGATGTTGTCAGGCAGGCCGCTGAACTGCCAAAGATCATAAGCCAAGAGGACATCAGCGACAGAAAGGACCTGCGGGCCATACCCCTTATTACGATCGACGGCGAGAATGCAAGGGACTTCGACGATGCGGTCTTTGCAAAAAAGACAAAGACTGGTTATGTCATTATCGTAGCCATAGCGGACGTAGGCCATTACGTAAAAGAAGGCTCACCTATAGACGAAGCCGCGCGAGAAAGGGGCACAAGTGTCTATTTCCCAAACGCGGTCGTCCCCATGCTGCCCGAAACCCTTTCAAATCACCTATGCAGCCTGGTGCCAGGTGAAGATCGCCTGGTCCTTGCAATAGAGCTCAACCTTGACAGGCAGGGAAATCTAAGGCGGGTCGTTTTCTCGAAGGCCGTGATAAAGAGCCATCGGAGGTTGACATATACCGAGGCGACCAGCCTATTGGGGTGCAAGACGAGTGATATTGCAGAGGAAGATCGCTGGCTTGCAAAGATGTTGAAGTTGATGAAAGAGCTCGCCCTTATCCTCAATGCAAAGAGGGTCGAGAGGGGCAGCATAGACTTTGACATGCCCGAACCAGAAATAATCCTTGGGCTTCAAGGCAACCTCGAAGATATAGTAAGGCGCGAACGCAACATCGCCCACCGTATAATAGAGGAGTTTATGCTCGCGGCAAACGAGGCTGTAGCCGCGCATCTTGCAAAGAACGACGTCCCGACCCTCTACAGGGTACATCCTGAACCCGACAGGCTGAGACTGAACGACTTTGTCTCATTCGCCCGAGGTATCGGCCTTGACATCGCGCTTCCAGATGAGATGAGCCCAAGGTGGTGTCAAGAGGTACTGCTAAAGGCAGCTGGCTCGCCTATTGAATACATAATAAATACGCTGCTCTTACGCTCCATGCAGCAGGCCGTATACTCGCCGATAAATATCGGGCACTTCGGCCTCGCCTCGACCCACTACCTGCATTTCACCTCGCCCATTCGCCGTTATCCTGACCTCATAGTTCACAGAATACTCACCGCCAATATGGGACGCAGAAAAAAGACGCCTCTCTATACGGAAGAGGTCCTCTCTGATCTAGGCCGACACTGTTCGCAGAAGGAGCGGACGGCCATGGAGGCCGAACGCGAGATGATAGACAGGCTCAAGGTCAGACTTATGGCAGACAAGATTGGAGAGGTGTATGAAGGCGTCATTTCAGGGGTTGCGTCATTCGGCTTCTTTGTTGAACTCAAAGATGTCTTTATCGAAGGGGCGGTCAGGCTTGTCGATCTTACGGACGACTATTATGTATTTGACCAGGCGGGATACAGGCTTGTAGGTCAAAGGCATAAGAGAACGTTTCAAATCGGCGACATAGTGAAGGTACGTGTAAAAGAGGTAAATGTCGCACGCAGACACATAAATTTTGAGGTAATTGAAGAACGGCCTGCATCAAGCAGGGCGAGTAATTGCAACAAAACAGTAGTAGGCGGATAAAAAGTGATCGACAAGGATATCCTTGAACGCATAGGCAGATTAAGACAAGAGATCAACTACCACAACTACCGCTACTATGTGCTTGATCAGCCTATCATAAGCGACGAAGACTATGACGCCCTTATGCACGAGCTCATAGACCTTGAAACCAGATATCCTGAGGCGGTGACACCAGACTCACCCACCCAAAGGATAGGGGCGCAGCCGTCTGACAAATTTGCCACGGCCCATCATACAGTCCCGATGCTTAGCCTTGACGATGCATTCAGCGAGGGCGACGTGATCGAGTTCGACAGAAGGATTAGGAGGTTTCTGGGGACAGAGAAAGAGATCGAATATACAGTCGAACCTAAGATGGACGGCCTCGCAATCGAACTAGTCTATGAAAACGGCATCTTTATCCTCGGCTCAACCAGGGGAGATGGCTACATAGGCGAAGACGTAACCAATAATATACGAACGGTCAGGGCGGTGCCTTTGAAACTGATTGGGCACGAGGTGCCCCTGCCGGATCGACTCGAGGTGCGAGGGGAGATATTTATAAACAAAGACGGCTTTAATGCATTAAATGAGGCACGAAAGGCCAGAGGTGAACCATTGTTTGCCAACCCTAGAAACGCAGCGGCTGGCTCTTTGCGTCAACTTGACCCTGCCATAACCGCATCACGCCCGCTCGACGTATTTTTCTATGGCGTTGGAATAGTAAAGGGCCGCACATTCAAGACACAATGGGAGATACTCTCTACCCTCAAAAAATGGGGGCTCAAGGTAAATCCGCTGGCGGAGAAAATAACAGGTATAGAGGCTGCCATACGCTATCACCGACGCATCGGAGAGAAGAGGGACACCCTGAGCTATGAGATAGACGGCATCGTGATCAAGGTAAACAGCCTTGAACTCCAGACCAGGCTCGGAGAAAAGGCAAAAAGTCCGCGTTGGGCGCTGGCTTACAAGTTCGAAGCTGCCCAAGCTGTGACTGTGATCAAGGACATCCAATTAAGCGTAGGGCGCACAGGCGCTGTCACACCGATAGCCATAATGGCACCTGTACGGGTAGGTGGGGTGATGGTAAGTCGCGCTACCCTACACAATGAAGACGAAATACGCAGAAAAGACATACGTATAGGCGACTGGGTTATAATAAAACGCGCCGGCGACGTAATCCCGGAGGTCGTCCGCCCGCTTATAGAAAGAAGGACCGGCGCTGAGCGGATATTCGAGATGTCCTCGACCTGTCCTGTTTGTGGTTCAAGGCTTGTCAAAAGACCAGAGGAGGCAGTATGGCGTTGTCCTAATCCTGACTGCTTCCCGAGACTCGTAAAACAGCTTGTACACTTTGCAGGCAAGGGTTCGATGGATATAGACGGGCTCGGCCCAAAGGTGGCGGAACAGATGATAACGGCCGGGCTTGTCAGAGAGGTCGCCGACCTCTATACGCTCAAGCTGAGCGACCTTACCTCGCTTGAACGATTTGCTGAAAAATCAGCGCGAAATCTCTTGGCGGCCATAGAAAAGAGCAAGAAGACCACACTCGCACGTTTCATCTACGCCCTTGGCATAAGACATGTAGGCGAGACCACGGCCCAGGTGCTTGCAAATAGCTTTACTTCAATCAAACAAATTATTGATGCAAATGAAATGAAACTGACGTCCGTGGAAGGCATTGGGCCCGAGGCGGCATCCAGCATAAGGACGTGGTTTTCCGACAAAAAAAACCGCGTGCTTGTCGAACGGCTAATAGGCTCCGGAATAACGTTCTCAAACTCAGGCACGACAGGAGGACCCTCGCTTGAGGGAAAGACCTTTGTCTTTACAGGCAAACTATCCAAATTTACCAGGGATGAGGCAAAGATGCTGGTGACAAGGCTTGGCGGGCGAACCGCATCGGGAGTAAGCAAAGGCACCTCCTATCTTGTGGCCGGCGAGAATCCTGGATCAAAGTTCAAAAAGGCAATGGAGCTCGGGATCAAAATTATAAATGAGGATGAGTTTCTTGAGCTTGTGCAGAAGACACATTTTTAAAATAAATCAGACCCGCTTCCCTCCAGCAATTTACTCTTCAGCCGCTCCATATCTTGTATGTGGATATTGCAGCGGCTTACGCTTACCAGGCCCTCTTCCTTGAATTTCCTCAACATTCGAGAGACGGTTTCACGGGCTATGCCTGCGAGGGACATGATTTCGTTTTGGGAGAGCTGACAAACAGGTACGCCTTGTTTGTCAATAGAATGATGGTTGATAAGTATCGATGCAATACGGGATTGGGCCTTAAAAAATACCGACTTTTCCACCAGGCCTGAATAGGCGACCATCTTGCCGGCAAGACACTGCAAAAGTCTGGCTGAAATCTCTGGATATTTGTTTATGACCGCCTCGTAATCTTTTTTGTTTAAACAATACACCATGGTATTCTGCACCGCCTCTACATTTGCAAAGGCAACCCCATACAGCATCATCGCAAGACAGAAAAATTCCCTGGGCTTGATAAACCAGATCGTAAATTTTTTACCGTCGGAATTGGTCTTATATATCTCTATCTTGCCCATTTCAACTATATAAAGGATATTGACCGCATCTCCCTCTTGATATATCAGTTTTCCCTTTGAAAAATTTTTTTTATATAGGTGCGCCTTTATTTCAGCTAAAGCCTGTTCGCTTAGACCTGCAAACGTGGGGATGCTTACAAGAAAATCATCGATGCAATCCTTCTTTAACTGCGATTTATTTTTAATAATCAGATTCATAAAAGCCAATTTGATCTTGACTACAAAGGGTTGTTTTTTTGTTGCGCAACAAAAAATTTTATATTAAAAATTAAAATATGTGTCAATATGATACAATAAACAAAAATTTATACAACATGTTATCAAAAATAATTTATTCGTTACTCCTGAACGCCCTTATCGGGGGTCTGGTTATAAAATATAGCAGGGTCTATTGCCAATTAGTTGAATAAAAGGAGAGATTTAAAGTTTGATCAGGGGGCGTTTGATTCCGCGGATGGTGATGGTTCCTCAATCATAAAACCCGGTTGATATATGAGATGCCGGATATTGCAGGCGAGCGCAGCACTGGCCAGAATCACCTGGTTCACAGATGGCATGGAAGAGATGAACCGATCCAGGCCTGTTTCATTTTTAAATCTACTTATGTGCCGCCCCTGGGCCAGGTGATCTTGATAAAGGGCGATGACAGCCTCTTCAGAGAGCCGCAGCGAGGTCCACCACCCCTCAAGTTTGACCTCTGGCACCAACAGTGTCGCCCCTGACTTATCAGTGGTGTATTTGGTCACCATTATCACCAGCCGCGCACCGGCCTTGTGCTGGGTCCCGTCTTCATTATCCCGGCTGTGTTGATCTTCCACGCTTAAAAGCGCCACCTCTTTGCCAGGGCAGGATGTGTTGACCCTGCCTTCAGTAAAGGCCCGGCGGTACCAGAGGGGCAGGTTTTGATCGTGGCAATTCCATTTCAGTATGTAGTCCGCCTGGTTACATTTGGATAGCGCCTTGCATGCATCCCACGCCCCGCAGACATCGTCCATGCGAATAAGCAGAGGGGCGTCTGTCAGCCCTTGCGCCTTGTCAATCACCCTGGCAAGAAATGCGGCGAATTCGTCATTGCTTCGTCCGAGAAGCCCTGTGGTCAGGGCCCATTTCCTCATGGACAGACAGGCAACCACAGGGATTAAATCTCGAAGATTTTTGCAGACATGGCCCCACCGCGCCCTTCCCAGGAAGGAGCATGGGTCAGCCATGGGCAACACGCCGATATCCAAAGTAACATGGCCATCCGGCAAGGTATCAAGAGGGATACTTGCGCGTTTAAAAAATTCAGTAATACAGATATCTGCAACAGCGCCGAGGGGTTCGGCATATTCTTCCAGGTGCCGCCTTAGCGCGGACTCTGAAGGGATTTCTTTGAGCCCGAGAGACTCGGCAAAAAAACGATCGCTGGAAAGTTGATCTATTGTTTCAAAATCGCCTCTGCCAACAAACAAAATGGCTACAAGGCTTTTGAGCGCATCAACGTGGGCGATCCATGCCCGGCCCTGACCGGGCAGATGGCTCAGCCGCTTTGACATGCTGGTGAAACGCTCCAGATACTGGTTCAGTATGGCCAGGTCTGCCAAGTCTGAACGACGGGCGCAGGGTTCTCCGTCCGGCCCTTTCCCGGGAAAGGGCTTCATGGGGATCCATCTCGACATCGCCATTAGACTTAAGGGCCTAGGCTAGTCTTCCCTTTTGGGGGCGGCCCATCTCAACTTGAACCAGCTGCCATCATTGCTGTCTTTGGCCTTTTCGACCTTGCCCTGGGCCTGGCCCTGCCTTTGAGCCTGAGGCTGGCCTGTCTGCTGCGCGGCCGCTCCATCAGGGACGCCCTGTATGTTCATGGCCTCTATGGCGTCGGTTGTACCCTTAAGCGTCACCCCCTGAATGGTTCCTGTATATTTTATTACTATGGTATTGCCTGATTTCAGATTCACCACCAGCTCCTCTGCAAAAGAGACCGCGCAAAAGGCCATGCCTATGACGAAGAAAACGACTATTTTTTTCATTTTTTCCCCTTAATTTATAAAAGTAACCCCCTGTCTCTTTAAGACATGGGGTTACTTAAAATCACGCCCTAGAATACGACCATGAACATTGCAGTATATACATCATAACCATCGTAAAGCTTATGGTTCTTTGACATGTCCATGTAATCGCCGATCATTGTCTTTTTGTCAAAATCAGTCCTCTGATACTCCAAACTGAATCTGACCGAGTCGTTTCCCATGACAAAGTAGTTAGCGCCAACACCAAACTGGTCAATATGCTGATTCTTTACGTTAAATATGGATGCCATATTCCAGTGCTCATAGCGTCCGAACGGCTGTAACTTGCCCTTTGGCCCGACTGTCACAGGGAGTATATAGCCAAGCTTTGTGTACCAGCCCTCTTTCTGCCCGAGGAGACCAGCGACTATCGTGGCCTGATCCGCCGGGGCAAGGGCGGTCTTGTAGGCATCATCCAGGTCTGCATGCAGATACAGCGCTGTGGCGGTCACCACGCCACCATTATCAAACGGGTATTCAAAAAAGATATCCGTTGTATACGCCTTATAATCAACGGTGTCATTCTTATTTAATACCACGGCGTCAAGCGGGTTGTTTGGGTCGGCCTTTGTGTATTTGTATGCGGCTTCCGGCTGATATGCGGCGGCAGCGCCGATGGTGAGTATCTTGCCCTTCCTGCCAAGATATGTGCCCATGTAGCCTGAGCCACTAGGTCCTGTCTCTGGTTTCAGAAATGACCAGTGCACCCTGCCGACATACTCAAGATAGCTCCTTGGCGCAGCGCTTGACTTGAATGTTTTATCAACAAATGTATTTTCATAACTGGTTGATCCCTCCCTGCCCTCCATTACGGCAAGCCAGTATTTCATCTGATTTTCAAAGAAATTGCCGTGCACCACGATGCCCATGTCTCTGCTGTTCTTGGTGGCGTCCGTGCCGAAGGGCGAATAGACAAAGGCCGATCTCTCTGTGGAAAGCGGGCTGAAGCACTCATCCAGATTCGCCCTTGTAAGAGGGATCTTGGTCAGACCGACTTTCAGATTAAATTGGTCACTGAGCATACCGATCAAGTAGCCATCGACCAGTCTTATCTGGGAGTTGGCCTTGGTGTTCGACTTGGCAAGCTCATAGCCGCCGCCTCCAAGGTTGCGGGTTGCGCTGGTGCCGCCGCAGGTCTGGAATTTGGCGCCCCAGGTGTCATTAAACATTCCGGTAAAGACAAGCCTCGCCCTTCTTAAGTAGAGGTCATTGCGAGATTTGTTATTATCGGTTCCTGCCCCAAAATCAGTATGGTCCAGGATGCCCTGAAATTTTACATCAATCTGCAAGTAACCCCCATTGTCCCCAAAATCAATCGCAGGGCCTGCGTTAGCCTGTTTACTCAGGCAAAACACAGACAAAAACAAAAAGACAGAAAGCACTATCCCCTTTTTTGACATAACAAACCCTCCTTGTTTTTTTAAACACACTAAGGGATAGCGTCAGATCGATTCAATGACGCCGCTCACAAAGGATTGTGATCTATGTCACAAAAACGGTAAATAAAAAATATCTTATGCAAGGTCTTTTTAGGAAAATCAAGTAGTTAAGGCTAAAAAAGAACTGGTCTCTTTATTTTGCCAAGACGGCCGGAGATGATATATTAAATAATGGTTCTCTATAAAAAATTAAGGTTAAAGAAGGCAAAAATCCCCCCCTCCCTTTGTGGGAGAGGGCTGGGGTGAGGGATAAGAAGGGAGGGGAAAGAGCAGATGTATGCGGATGAGCATCCTGAAGGAGGATACCATGATTGAGTTTCACATCGATGAGGAGCGTTGCATCCAGTGCGGCGAATGTGCGCTTGACTGCCCGGCGGGTGTCATCGTCATGGATGGCTACCCTAAAATGACCAATGAAGCGGGGTGCTTCCAGTGTCAGCACTGCCTTGCCGTCTGCCCGACCGCGGCCGTTTCGATCCTCGGCAAGGACCCTGACGCGGGCACCGTGCTCAAGGGAAACATGCCGGATCCGGCAGGCCTTGCGACCCTGATCAAGGGGAGGAGGTCGGTGCGCCGCTATCGCGATAGGGATCTGGCCCCGGAGCTGATCGACGAGCTGCTTGAAATCTCCTGCCATGCGCCCACCGGGGTCAACTCAAGGTCGGTGCTCTTCACCGTGGTCAGGGAGCGGGCCGTGATGAACAGGCTACGGGATCATCTGATTAGCCGCCTTGCGCAACTTCAAGATGAAGGGAGACTACCGGAAGGTCTGACCGGCAAGTACCTCGGCCGAGCTGTCATTGCCTGGCAGCAGGAGGGCAAGGACATTCTTTTTCGGGGAGCGCCGCATCTTATCATCACCAGCGCACCGGCGGACGCCCCCTGTCCGGTACAGGATACCCTTATCGCCTTGACCACTTTCCAGCTGATCGCCCATGCCCACGGGGTCGGCACTGTCTGGGACGGCATCTTCATGATGGCACTTGCCGCCTGCCCCGACGTGGCCGGCAGGCTCGGCATTCCCGAAAACCACACCCTGGGGTATGCGATGGCCTTTGGCGAACCGGCGGTGGAATACCACCGGACCGTGCAGCGGGGCCCGGCCCTGGTGAATGTGGTAAAGTGGTGATTGCTAGGAAGCCATCCTTGACAAACTGGGTTATTTTAGATATGTTGTATATACAACATAGAGACATATACATGAAAAACTCTAATCTTCGCAAGCAGGCGGAGCTGATCTCAAGAGACTGTATTGCCGTCAGGGTCAGACTGCTAAATCGCATCATAACAAATATATATGATACGGCCATGCGTCCGTATGGCATAAGCCTCAATCAGGCTAGCATCCTGACGATCATCCTTATTACAGGCGGCGCTAGATACGGTGACATATGCAGGATTCTGCATATGGAGAAATCAACCCTGAGCAGGAATATCGAGCGCATGAAAAAAAATAATTGGATAGACTCCATCAAAGAAGGTGGGAGCGGGTTTGCTGTTGTCAAAATCACCCCCAAAGGCGAAAGCGTCCTTGAGAAGGCGTATCTTGCCTGGGCGAAGGCGCAGGATGATACATTGAGCTGTCTCGGCCGGGATGGAGCCAATGCGTTGATGAAGCTGACGGAAAGGTTTTGGCCGATGGGAACTATCCAAAATAAATAATTTTTTTGTCCATAGAGTTGCATATACAACTTATTAGGGTATTGGGCATCGGGCGCAGCCGGATATCTTTCCTTGCCGGAACGCAGGACCCGGGAAGACAATGCATAACGGAAAAGGAGTTTAAATGGCAAGACTTGAAAAAATACCAGAACCTCTTCGCTCTCACATAGCGGACCTTCCCTGTCCTTCATTTAAGGACGAGCCATGGGTGCAGGGGTCGCCTCTATCGCAACGGCGGGTGTCCTTAATATCCACCGCCGGACTGCATCGTCGTGACGACCGTCCTTTCGTGGGGATGAGCGGGGAGTACCGTATAATCCCGGCGGACACGAAGGCCATGGATCTGGTGATGACCCACATATCGACCAATTTCGATCGCACCGGCTTCCAGCGGGATTGGAATGTAGTGTTTCCTTTGGATCGGCTCCATGAACTAGCAGCTGATGGCGTCATCGGAAGCGTGGCCGATTACCATTATTCATTTATGGGAGGGGCCAATCCAGCAGAAATGGAGCCGTCAGCGCGCAACATGGCCGCTATTCTAAAGGGTGACGGCGTGGACGCAGCCCTCTTGGTGCCGGTGTGACCGCTCTGCACCCGCGCCGTGGGCGCATTGGCGCATTACCTCGAATCAGAAGGCATTCCCACCACACAGATCAGCCTTATCCGTGAACATACGGAAATCATACGCCCACCTAGGGCGCTCTGGGTACCCTTCGAACTCGGCCGCCCATTGGGCGCCCCTGATGCCGCTGACTTCCAGCGCAGGGTGCTCCTGGAGGCCCTTGAACTTCTGGAGACCTCGGAAGGGCCGGTGCTCCGGGACTTCACCGAAGAAGCGCCTGGGGATGGACCCGGAGCGGAATACGGAGAGAAAGGGTTGGCCTGCCCCGCCAGTTTCGCTCCGCCTCCGGGAAACGAGACGGGTGAGAGGGCGCTCGTATCCGCCTTCAGGCGCGAGGTCGCGGAACTGCGGCCGTGGTATGACCTGAATCTTAAGAGGCGCGGGCGTTCGACGGTCGGATACTTCGGGCCGGAGGACGCCTTGGAACTGCTTTCCCGCCTTGCCTTGGGAGAGGCAATTGATGTGCCAGTGCACAACTTCGATCTGGCTACCGCGCTTCGCCTTGCTGCAACTGACCTCAGGACGTTTTACTACGAGGCAGTGCTGGCCCGGCCAGGCTCGATCGGATTGTCCGGGGCTTCGGCGTTCAAACAATGGTTTTGGAATAAGACAGCGGCTGGAAGGCTTCTAAGAGTGGTCAAAGAAAGATGTGCCGAGGAAGAGGATGAGGCGTTGCGGATGACAGGAGAGATATTCTTGGTTCCAATGGACCAGGCGTGAATCCGGAAGGCCAAGGGGGAAATTTCCATTGCTAAGGAGGACACAACGGGATGCAAGCTGTTACACGAGGAACAGGCTACAGGGAAAGCGGCGGAGTTTATGACGATATGAAGGCAAATTTTGGCATGATACCCAATTTCTTTAAAGCACAGGCGGCGGTGGATCCCGAGTGGGCCGAGTTGAACTGGTTTCGGGTGAAGAGGATCATGCTGGGGAGGGTAGTTTGGACCGCAAGACAAAGGAGATAATCGCTATGGTGGTCTCGGTAATGAAGGGATGCCAATACTGCCATCTGGCGCACCAGACCATGGCCTTATGTCCCGGAGCCACCGAGAAGGAGATATGCGAGGCGATGATGGCGGTGAAGCTGTTCCAGAGTTTTATGAGTATCGCCGATTCGCTTGAGGTGCCATGTGACGTAACACCAGACATGGCCGCAAAACAACAACCGGCATGAAAAAAGGCTAAAAGAGGTGCCCAGCTCGAGTCTGTGGCGCTGTAGAATGCTGGAGCGACGACCGAGTTCATCCTGATCCAGACGCGCTCCATACAGATATGACTCGACTTATACGAAATGGTTTCGTCCCTGCATCAGGTATACTGTACCAGGGATTATTATTCCACCGGGGCAAAGAAAAAGACAAAGCGGCCGTTCTCGATATCCACCTTGAGTTTTGCGCCATGGCTCAGGCCATAGAAGATATAGCCATTCTTTTGACAGGCCTTCGGACACTCGGTGGTATTGGGCGGTGACTCGAAATCCCGATCCCTGTCATACCAGGAAACGAGCATATACTCCTCGAACCGCTGCGCAGCCTGGCTCCTGGCAAGGGTCACGGCCTCCTGGTAATCACTGACCCTGCTTTCCGGCTTCAGGACTACAACCTCTATCTGCGAAAGGTCGGGGGAGGTTATTGAACAACTCTGCTCAGACATAATTCATCCTCCTTCTGGTAAGGTTCGCCCCTGTTTGGCCATCACATTCCGGATTTTTTACGAAAGCATCGGATATTGGACCCGTTTATGCGCGCAAGTCTGCATCCAGCCCTTGTTCAAATTATATATCATATTTTATCCTTGTCAGGAGAATCAGGTCATTAAGACTCAATGGAATATGGGAGAGAGCAGAAAAGACCATGTATAATAGCCGCCCACGGCAAAAAATACCGCTGCCGTAAGGCTTTTTATCCAGGTCTCAAACACCCTGGCCGTGGAAAAGAGCCTGCCTGTCACATCCATGCCCAGGGAGAGCAGGATGGCGATAACCACCACAGGGAGGGCCGTGCCAAGGCCGTAAAAGACTGGCATGATCACCGGGCTTTGCTTTGTTATTGCAATGGGAAGGAGGCTTCCGAAGAACAGGGCCGCCGAAACCGGACAAAAGGAAAGGGCGAAGAGGAGGCCGAGGAACCCAGCGCCGGCCATACCGGTCCCGGCCCTGTCCGCGAGGCCCTTCAGCCTATCCCCCTTTGAAAGCCCTATGGCCGGAAACCTGATCCACCCCATCAGCACCGCTCCAATTATCAATAACACCGGCCCAAGGACCTGGTTCAGATAGGTCTGGAGAAAATTCGCAACGGCCGGCACTGAAAGGACGCCCCAGGCCAGAAGCCATGCCACGAGGGTGTAGGCCACGGCCCTGCCGGCGGCGTAACAGAGCGCCTTAAAAAATACCCTGCCTGGCCTTGCGCCACCGGCGCCGCCAGCCATGTAAAAGAGGGCGGTTATGTTGCTTGCAAGCGGGCATGGGCTGATGGATGTGAGCACGCCGAGCCAGAGGGCGGTCAATGCCGGATAGGAGCTGTTAAAATCCATGGGGTCTTGTCCTCATTTTGCAGCCTTCAGAAATTGGGCCGTTTCATCATGCACATATTTTTTAAGTGCGGTGTCATCACTTGCCAGTTCCCAGACCCTGGCGAGGTTTTTGTAGCGCACTGAGCGCCCGTTTTCCTGCTCCACAAGCACAAGGGAGCTGGTGAAGAGCCCGAAATCCTTTATGAAGTGCTCGCCCTCAGGGGTTTGCACGTTAACTACCTCGAAACTGAGCCTTTTTGCCTTGATGTAATCAGCAAAATCCTTTGTGATGACTTCTTTTGAAAGATCGCCGATCTTTCTGCATGTAACTCACTGGTACGTGCCGTGGAAAAAGTAGGCGATGACTGATGGTGCGACAGGGCGCGCATCCGCAGCCCATGCAGCCTTTGACGCCCATGGCGTCAACACAAAGGCCACGGTCAAAAAAAACGCCGTGATTACAGTAAGGGCTGCTTTGAAGCGAATTCTCTCGATCATATTTTCTCCTTTTATTTTAGAGGCGCCATTACAACCTCTGTGACATGGTTATAGGTGTTTGTGCGTTGTGCGCGCCAAAAATATATCAAAAACCACAGGAACAGCCGAAATTCTGTATGTCATATCCATAGTGTTCGAAGGCCTGCCTGAGTTTCAGACGCTGGTTATCGGGAAGGCCGTAATAGAAATGGTTAAGCGCGCTGACTGAGTCCTTGCCTCCGCATATAAATGAATGAAGCTTCTGCTGCTGATCCGGATCAAGCGAAGCAGAGGTCATGATCTTACTGAGGTCTCCTCTGCAAAGGGTATCTTTGTCCCTGCTTGGCTGAGGGGAACCGAGCACCGTAAGCCGACTCTCGTTTGCCATCCCTAATTCATGGGTTGAGGTCATCAGCACGGCAGGTTTTGCGCAACCCGAAAGGACAAGGGCAAGCGTCAAAAAGAGGGCTGATGGAAAGGTCTGGTGTTTTTTTAAAGCTGACATTAGAGACTCCTTTTTCAATCTTTTGCTTATTTTAACAACATCTTGCAATGTTACAGACGGCCTTTCTTATCGCATCCGATGGTATGGCTTCATAATCATTGCCGTTCCAAACATTATTTTATAATTGTTCTATTTCGCTGACCTTGCAGTATTGATCGGTAAAATATTTTCTCTGAAAATAAAGCGCCAGGTTTACAAGACTGATCAAGACCGGCACCTCGACCAGCGGACCGATTACTGCTGCAAAGGCCTCGCCTGAATTTATCCCGAAGACCGCGATGGCTACGGCGATGGCCAGTTCGAAGTTGTTGCTGGCTGCGGTAAAGGAAAGGGTAGCTGTTTTTTCATAACCAGCCCCAAACAGCTTTCCAAGATAAAATGATACAAGAAACATGCTGACAAAATAGATAAGCAGTGGTATCGCTATACGGAGTACATCAAGCGGAAGCCTTACAATATACTCGCCTTTAAGGGCAAACATAACAACTATGGTAAAAAGAAGGGCGATAAGGGTAACAGGACTTATGACTGGAATAAAAGACCTTTCATACCACTCCCTGCCTTTGATTTTTAAAAAGACAAAACGGGTAACAATGCCTGCCGTGAAAGGTATGCCAAGATAGATAAATACGCTCTTGGCTATCTCTAACATGCTTACTTCAACGATTATTCCCTTAAGGCCAAACAACAGCGGAAATTTTGTAATGAATATGTATGCATAGAGGGAATAAAACAGTACCTGAAATATGGAGTTAAACGCCACAAGGCCTGCTGCATACTCACGATCTCCACAGGCAAGATCATTCCATACTATCACCATGGCTATGCAGCGGGCAAGCCCTATCATGATAAGGCCGTACATATAGTGTGGATAGCCACTTAAGAAGATGACTGCAAGTAAAGACATCAGGATCGGCCCTATGATCCAATTCTGCACAAGGGAAAGGGTCAAGACCTTTTTGTCTCTGAATACCTTGCCAAGCTCTTCATAGCGCACCTTGGCAAGCGGGGGATACATCATGAGGATAAGGCCTATGGCGATTGGGATATTTGTCGTCCCGACCTGAAAAAGATCTATAACGTCCTTTACCGACGGAAAAAAATAACCGCCTAGCACCCCTGCCGCCATCGCAAGGAATATCCACATGGTTAGAAACCTGTCAAGAAAACTGAGACGCCTGGTAAGATTATCCATTTTTACCTCCCTTAATCTTGTTATATTGTAAACATGCCGGATTTTAATAAAAGAGCTCTTGTTTTTTTAGGATGGCCATCATAGATTTTATAAATGGAGTTCATCTATCATACACATCATGAGGGGCAGTAGATCGAAATCTTTAAATATATAGCCGAATATCTTTGAAGGATAATTTTTAGACATATATAATTAATTATATATAAAAAAATAATGATATGTCAAGCCGCAATCCTCTATGACGGAACGATCAGCCGACTCCTTAATATTCGGCATCAAGACGGTTTATAATTGTGACAAGATTGTGACAAGGCAAAGAACGAATTCCGCCGAAAATAGATTTGAAAATTAATGTAAAGGATTGTCATGGCGACCATCTCTTTGAAAAAGATATTTTTGGTCTTCCTTAAAATAGGTACTCTTTCCTTCGGAGGGGTCTATTCCATGCTTGCCTTTTTTGAAAGGGAGCTGGTTGAAAGGCGCAAATGGCTGACACATGAAGAATTTATTGAAAGCATAGCCATCGGACAGATGACGCCCGGTCCGCCCATAGTAAATACTGGTATTTGCATAGGTTACAGGCTGCGAGGGATAAAAGGCGCCCTTGCCGCAACCGTCGGCCAGTCGTTTACAGGCAGCGTGCTGGCCATATTACTTGCGATCTTTTATATAAAAAACAGAGACAATGTCCTGCTGAATTCGGCCATGAAAGGCGTTGGAGCAGCCGTAATAGGATTGCTGCTTTCAATCATTCTAAAAATGGCAAAAAGCACTATCAGGGATTACAAGACGGCGCTGTTTGCCTTGGCCGCCTTTTTTGCCCTCATATTGTTCAAATTGAATCCCATCGGCCTTATCCTGGCATCAGGAGCACTCGGCTTCGTTGTCTATGGAAGGAGTATATGATGGTTTTGCTAAGACTGTGCTGGTTGCTTATCGTCATCAACGCACTCACCATAGGAGGTGGCTATGTGATGCTTCCTATGCTCCAGAGAGAATTCGTGGAAAAGAATCATCTGCTTACCAACCAGGAATTTCTGGATGCCATCGCGATCGGGCAGATCACCCCTGGCCCCATGACCGTTATGAATGCCGTTATCGGATACAAAATCAGCGGTTTGATAGGGGCTATATTGGCAATGCTAAGTTCATACTTGCCGTGCATTATAATTGCAACGCTTGTGACGAAATATTATTACGATTACAAGGAATCGATAATCGTTCAATCGGGCTTCAAAGGGATAAAACCAGCCGTTATAGGATTGTTGTCAGTAGTGGCCGTTTCGCTTGGACATACAGCGCTTGTGGACCTTCCCACATTAGGGATCGCCGTTATAAGCTTTGCTGTAATCGCCTTCACCAAGACAGATCCGTCTTTCGTGATCGTCGGGGCAGGGATCCTAGGGGCTATCCTATCATAAAATCATAAAACTCTCGATAGGATTAAAACACAATCAAAGAGGCAACGGCCCCTGCAACTACAACATATAGGACGTCTATCTGTTTGGACAATGCAACAAAGGCCACCAACGCCAACAACGCTCTCACGACATCCCAATGGATGTCAAAGGCGAACTTCAACGTTACATAAAAGAGCAACCCCACAAAAGACGAAAGGATTCCCTTTGTAACCGGCAGGAAATACCTGCATGACCTCAGCCTGTCAAAAACCGGGACGACCATGACCAATATCAGAAATGACGGCGTGAAGACCGCTATAGTTGCAACCACTGAACCTGCAAATCCATATAACAAATATCCGACAAATGCAGCCGTAATGACGATGGGGCCTGGCGTAACCTGGCCTAGAGCTATTCCATCCATAAACGTCTTGCCGTCGAGCCAGCCCTTTACGTTTACAATCTCATGGAGCATCAACGGTAAAGAGGCAAAGCCCCCTCCAAATGCGAACATGTCTATTTTCATCATCAGAAGGGCGAGGTGAAAAAATTTGTCATCTAAGACATAAAGGGCAAAAAGGCCTGAAAACAAGGCTGCAACAAGAACAATATCGCGTTTGACGACAGACAAGACTGACTCGCCGCGGGGGTTTGGGAGGTCCGTACCTTCAGTGGTGCTGAAAAACAAACATCCTGCCACTCCAGAGCCAATCACAACAAAAAAAGGGCTTATGCCTTGCCAGAAGAACACGGCGGATGCAACCGCCATCAAGACAGCCTTGGCGCCCTTCAATATAGACCTGCCGAATACGAAAGTGGCGTTAGCTACGATGCAAACCACGATCACCTGGAGTCCGGCAAAGACTGATGCAGTCCACGAAACCCCGTGGGATATGATATAACCAATCGAAAGCCCCACCATGAGGATAAAGGCCGGAAGGCCGAAACCTATGTAGGACGCCAAGGCCCCGGTTATGCCGCTCACCTTGAGCCCCACATAGGCCGCCATCTGCATGGCGGTCGCACCAGGTATGGACTGGCAGAGGGCGACGCCATCGTTAAAGGTCTTGCTGTCCAGCCACCCCTTGCGCCTTACCGAAAGTTCCTTTATATGCGCAACCATAGCTGGGCCGCCGAATGCCGTAAGCCCGAGCCTTAAAAAAGATAAAAACAAGGAAATGACCACGTTGGGGCTGCTATCAGGGTAAACCATGGATTTCATTTGTACCACAAAATCCATCTCAAAACAACGACCAGGGCAAAAGCCATGTAGTCATTTCTTCATATTTCATGTATCTTAATGGCAACTTTTACGCATTTTACCCCATCTTGCCCATTGAATTGGCATACGATTGGGTGTTCTGTCTATCTGTTTGATCGAACGGCTGCAATTTGTCAAAGAAAGGGATTTAAAAAAATGGAATATAAAGACACGCTGAATCTCCCGAAGACAGGCTTTCCAATGAAGGCCAACCTGGCGCAGAAGGAGCCGGAGATGCTCAAACGCTGGGAGGCGATGGACCTCTACAGACTCCTGAGGGAACAGGGCAAGAGACGCCCTAAATTCATCCTCCATGACGGCCCTCCCTATGCAAACGGGCATATCCACCTCGGCCATACGGTCAACAAGGTCTTGAAGGACATAATCATAAAGTCGCGTCAGATGATGGGCCTTGACGCCCCATATATCCCTGGCTGGGACTGCCACGGCCTCCCCATCGAACACAACGTGGAAAAGGAACTCGGCCCCAAAAAGAAGGAGATGGGACGCCTTGATATCCGCAACCTTTGCCGCCGATACGCTGAAAAATTTGTAGGCGTTCAAAGAGATGAATTCAAGAGGCTTGGCGTCCTGGGCGACTGGGAAAACCCGTATCTCACCATGACCTTTGACTATGAGGCGTCGATTGCAAGGGAGTTCTGCCGCATATTCAACGAAGGCCACGTGATAAAGAACAAAAAACCCGTACACTGGTGTCCGACCTGTGTAACGGCCCTTGCAGAGGCCGAGGTCGAATATGAAGACCACCGCTCCCCTGCCATCACCGTAAAGTTCAAGGCCGAAGATGACCTAACAGATTGGCTCAAGGCGCGCATCAAAGACCTCGCTCGCCCTGCATCTGTGCTAATCTGGACAACCACGCCCTGGACGCTTCCGGCGAACATGGCGATCGCTCTTCACCCGGAATTTGACTATCTAGTCGTAGAAGTAAAAGACGAGGTCTGGATCCTTGCCGAAGGGCGGCTCCTGCAGATCCTTGCACTCTGCGGTCTCGAGCAGACGGATGCAAGGATCTTGGGTAGATTCAAGGGCGCTGAGCTTGAGGGATTGTCTGCGAGGCATCCGTTTCTTGATCGGTCGAGTAGGATCATACTTGCAGACTACGTAACGCTTGAGGCAGGTACAGGCTGTGTCCACACAGCCCCCGGTCACGGGGTGGACGACTACGAGAGCGGTCTCAAATACGGCCTTGAGGTCTATTCACCTGTGGACGACCTGGGCCGTTTTACCGCGGATGTCCCGCTTTTCCACGGCAAAAACATATTTGACGCCAATAACGAGATAATCGAGCTCCTTCAAGGCAATGGCGCGCTTGTATCAAGCGAGTCCCTAACACACAGCTATCCTCACTGTTGGCGCTGCAAAAGGCCGGTGATATTCAGGGCCACGCCCCAGTGGTTCATATCGATGGAAGCCGGCGACCTTAGGAAAGAGGCGTTAAGGGCCATAGACACCGTAAGGTGGATCCCATCGTGGGGAAGGGAAAGGATCTACGGCATGGTCGAGTCAAGGCCTGACTGGTGCATATCCCGGCAGCGGGCCTGGGGGGTGCCTGTTACTGTATTTTTGTGCGGAGATTGCGAAGAGCCGGTGATGGATGAAGAGATCGCGGCGCACCTAGTCTCCATATTTGAAAAGGAAGGGGCGGACGCCTGGTTCAGGAGAGACGCCTTGGAACTCCTACCGCCTGATACAAGGTGCCCGAAGTGCGGCGGAACAGCGCTCAAAAAGGAGATGGACATCCTTGACGTCTGGTTCGACTCGGGCGTAAGCCACGCAGCGGTCCTTGAAAATAGAGAAGGGCTTCACGCCCCTGCCGACCTCTATCTCGAGGGGAGCGACCAGCACCGTGGGTGGTTCCAGAGCTCACTCCTCACCTCTGTGGCCGCAAGGCACAGGGCGCCTTATAAGGCGGTCCTCACACACGGATTCGTTGTGGACAAAGAGGGCAAGAAGATGTCCAAGTCCGTGGGAAACGTGATCCCGCCTGCCGACGTAATAAAGGAGTATGGCGCTGAGATATTGAGGCTCTGGGTCTCTGCCGAGGACTATCAGGACGACATCAAGATATCCAAAGAGATTCTGAAGCGCCTGACAGAGGCCTACAGAAAGATAAGAAATACGATCCGCTACCTCTTAAGCAACCTCTCTGACTTTGATCCTGAAAGGGACACACTGCCCTTGAAAGAGCTCGAGCCCATAGACCGCTGGGCGCTGTGGCGGCTTGAAAACCTTATAGCCAAGGTGAAACAGGCCTATGAGGATATGAGATTTCACATGGTGTTTCATCAGACCTACCAGTTCTGCACGGTTGACATGAGCGCCCTTTATCTCGATATCCTGAAAGACAGGCTCTACTGTGAACTCCCTGCCGGGCGGCTGAGGCGTTCGGCCCAGAGCGCCATCTACCGGATAGTCCGCGATCTGATGCTTTTGATCGCACCTGTCCTTTCCTTTACCGCGGATGAGGCCTGGGATTATCTGCCTGGCGATAAGGAAGAGAGCGTATTCCTGGCTGGATTTCCGGATGTTGATGCAAATGTTCTAAGTGAAGAGGAAAGACTGGAATGGGAGCGGCTTTTGTCCATAAGGGCCGAGGTCACAAAGGCCCTTGAGACAGCGCGCAAAGAGAAGCGGATAGGGCTTGCCCTTGATGCCAAGGTCACGTTGTATACAAGCGATGGGGAGACCGAAGCCTTCCTGAAGGGACACGAGTCCATCATGAAGATGCTAGCCATAGTCTCCCAACTTGAGACGATCTATACGAAACAACGCCCTAATAGGGAAGATATCCGGGAGGCCGAAGGGGTAGCAGGCCTTTACATCAAGGTAGAACCAGCAGCCGGACAAAAATGCGCCAGGTGTTGGACATGGAGCGAAGACGTAGGCAAAGACCTTACGTTCAAAGATGTATGCGGCCGCTGCTCAGGGGTTCTCAGGGCCCTTGGGCTCAACGGTTAGGGGGACTACGGCCGTGAAGTCACCAAGCGATCTGGCCAGGGGATGGTCAAGGCCCCTTCTCCTGCCCGTCGCACGCCTCTTTTCTCACATAGGTCTTGGCCCAAATGCTATATCCATAATCGGACTTGCGGCATATGGGGCGACAGGGGTCATGATTGGTCTCGGATCTTTATTTTGGGCAGGGATAATGCTAGCCGTATTCGGCCCCCTGGACGCCGTCGACGGCCTTGTCGCGCGGGAGAACGGTATGGTGAGCCGATTCGGGGCCTTTCTTGACTCTGCCGTTGACCGCTATGCGGAATTCTTTTTGTTTGTAGGGCTCATGATTCATACATCCTCAGATACAGACGGTTGGGGATGGTGGGCACCCCTCTTGACACTTTCCGCCATGTCAGGCTCCCTTCTGGTGAGCTACACAAGGGCCCGCGCAGAGGCCTTGGGTTTTACCTGCAATGTCGGACTCCTCACGCGTTTTGAGAGAATCCTCATCCTGGTTGTAGGGCTCATCTTCGATCTCATCTATCCTATGCTCATAATCCTCGCTGTCTTTACACACGCAACCGCCATTCAGCGGATAATCCATGTCTACAGACAAAAAGACGCACATTAAACCGGGTCGACTCTATGTAATCGCAACCCCGATTGGAAACCTCAAAGACATAACCATTAGGGCAATTGAGACCCTCGCAAGGGTACATCTGGTGGCTGCAGAGGATACGAGACAGGCGAGGAAACTCCTAAGCCATCTCGGACTCAACCCAAAACTCATAAGCTCCAGGCAGCAAAACGAACTTATAGTAAAAGATGTGATCTTGAAGACACTCGAACAGGGAAAGGACGCAGCCCTGGTCACTGACGCAGGGACCCCCGCGCTTTCAGATCCAGGGGCCAGGCTTGTAGCAGCTGCAAGAAAGGCTGGTTTTTCGGTCATCCCGATCCCAGGCCCGTCAGCCGTCACGACCGTCCTCAGTGTGGCCGGTATGCCAGCGGACAACTTCCTCTTTCTCGGATTCCTGCCATCCAAGAGAGGTGAACGCAGAAAGAGTCTTGAAGCAGCATCAGGCCTCCCTTGCACGCTCGTCCTCTTTGAGGCCCCACACAGGCTCCACGAACTCATGGTGGACATGCTGGATGTGCTGGGGGACAGAAAGATAGTTATTGCAAGGGAGATAACAAAGGTGCATGAGACTATTATGGCGGGCCATATAAGTGAAATCATGAAAGACCTGCCGAATGAAATAAAAGGGGAGATCACCATTGTTGCTGAAGGGGCGCCTCCTGTCAAACCGGATATCAAGGGCCGCGAAGAGGCCATAAGGGACGCTGTTTCCCTTATGCTCGCCTCGACATCAGTCAGAGAGGCGGCTGAGACCTTGAGTAAGGCCACAGGCATAGCCAAGGGCGTCATCTATAAAATCGCACTGGAGGTGAAAAAGGGATGAAGATCGTTGCCATTATCCCAGCCAGATTCAAGTCAACCAGACTACCCGGGAAACCGCTTGCCGACATCGGAGGCAGGCCCATGATACTGCATGTATATACACGGGCCGTGTGCATCCCTGACATGGATCAAGTAGTGGTGGCCACTGACGATAGGCGCATATCCGAATGCATAAAAGAGGCAGGAGGCAATGCTGTGCTCACGGATCCGACGCTCTTGTCGGGCACGGATAGGATCACCGAGGCGGCGCGCGCACTTGGGCTCTCGGATGAAGATATTGTGGTGAACATTCAAGGAGATCAGCCGCTGATCGAGGAGGAGCCGGTCCGAATGATCATAGAAAGGCTCGTCCGCGAAACCGAGCTCGCTATAACCACACCTGCATGCCCCATGGATATGGAAGAGGCGATAAACCCCAACAGGGTTAAAGTGGTGGTGGATGCCAGGTGGCACGCCATATATTTTTCAAGGGCGCTGATCCCATTCGACCGCGATGGGGTGCTGAAAGGGATCAGAGGGGCCTTTTTGAGGCATGTCGGCCTCTATGCCTATCGTTTTGGCTTTTTAAAGACCTTTGCTGGACTTAAACCCGGCGCCCTCGAAAGGATCGAACAACTTGAACAGCTAAGGGCCATTGAAAATGGCTTCCGAATCGGCGTGGTAAAGATTGAAAAGGCCCCGCTGGATGTGGATACGGCCGAAGATCTCGAGGTGATTCGAAGGCTATTTAAAGAACCCATGTCGCCACTCTAGCCAATGGTCACCTTTTCGAGCCTTACCTTTTCTCCCAAAAACCATGCGACTATCCGCTCGGTCATGGGGGTGACGTCAGACAGAAAGAACCTGGCCTTGGCCCGCACCCCTAACATGCCGGCAGTGCTGTCGTCTCCAAGATAATTTCTGATAGCCGCCGCAGCCTCTCGCGATGGATCTATTATCTCAACGCGTTTCCCCATCTTCTCCGTAATCACTTGCTTTAAAAGCGGATAGTGGGTACAACCGAGTACCAGGGTGTCTATTCCTTTGTCTTTAAGGGGCCTAAGATATCTCCTCACAATCATCCTGGTCTCGCGTGCCTCGAACCAACCCTCCTCGACCAAGGGTACAAGCAGTGGGCATGCCTGGCTATAGACCTTTATCTCAGGATCCCTGGCGCTGATCTCCCGCTCATATACCATACTTGAGACAGTAGCCCTCGTCCCTATAAGCCCTATGACCTTTTTACGCGTCCTGGCCACGGCCTGGTCTATGGACGGCGTGATAACCTCGAATACAGGCACATCAAGCGTCTTCCTCAACGCCTCTGTGGCGACGCTAGCAGCGCTATGACAGGCGATCACTATCAACCCCGCCCCCTGACTGATGAGAAACCGTGCATCCTCAACCGCATACCTGATAAGCGTCTCGGGACTCTTTGCACCATAAGGAGCTCTGGCCGTATCGCCGAAATATACGAGCTGTCTGCCGGGAAGCATGCGCCGTAACTCCCGTGCCACGGTAAGCCCACCAACACCTGAATCGAAAATACCGATTATCATATCCCTCATGACCTTCATAACGACTTTTTACATTGACACAGCAGAGTATTTTTGGCTAGTGTAAAAGATCAAAAAATAAACATCTTCGAGGTAGCCGATATGTTGCAAGAAAAAGATAGATGCCTGCCCAACGTTGCAGGATACAATGACATAATAGATGAAATAGGTGAGGATGAGGAAATAGAGACGACGATAATCTCGCTCGGTGAATGCAAGATAGACTCGCCGCTGGTGAAAAAACTGTATTCCTGCTTCATCCGAGATGAAGACCGGGTGCTCGTAAGGGTGTCGGAACATAACATCAGACAGACCATCAAACGCGGCGCATCCCTACCCTCCTTTGAGATGGCCGGGCCAAGAAGAAAGATATACTTCGATCCAGCCAAGACACGTTGCGCGATAGTGACATGTGGCGGGCTCTGTCCAGGCATAAACGACGTAATCCGCGCTATCGTCATGACCCTGCACTTCGGCTATGGTGTGCAGCCCATAGTTGGCATCCGTTATGGACTTCGGGGCTTTATCCCAAAATACGGCATCCCGGTAATGGAACTTACGCCCGAATCGGTGGTCCGCATACACGAATACGGCGGCACAGTTTTGGGATCCTCCCGTGGGAATCAACCTGCGGACGAGATAGTAGACGCCCTGACGAGACTAAATGTGAACATACTTTTTATGATTGGCGGTGACGGGACCTTCAGGGCTGCAAGCAAAATAGACGATGAGATCGCGGCAAGGGGGCTTAAAATATCAGTGATAGCCATCCCGAAGACAATAGACAACGATATCTATCTGGTATCAAAGACGTTTGGATTTGACACAGCCGTGGAGATGGCGTGCGAGGCCATAAGGTGCGCGCACACAGAGGCGGTCGGCGCCCCAAATTGCATAGGTCTTGTAAAGGTAATGGGCAGACACTCTGGATTCATCGCCGCCGCCGCGGCAAACGCCCTTCGGGAGGTCAACTTCTGTCTGATCCCAGAGAGCGATTTCGACCTTGAAGGCGACGGGGGGTTGTTAAAGGCCCTTGAAAACAGACTCAGGGAACGTGGGCATGCCGTAGTGGTAGCCGCCGAAGGGGCAGGGCAACGGTATGTAACCGGCGGCGTTGTTGAAACAGACCCTTCGGGGAATGTAAAGCTCGGGGACATCGGCCTCTTTCTGCGGGACCGCTTCAAGACCTATTTTGATGAGATTGGAATGGACGTCTCTATACGCTACATAGACCCGAGCTATATCGTCCGCAGTGTACCAGCCAATGTAAACGACCGCCTCTACTGCGCAAACCTTGGGCAAAACGCGGTCCATGCAGCCATGGCCGGAAAGACCGCTATGATGGTAAGCCTCTGGAACGACCGCTATGTCCACGTACCCATAACTGCAGCGATAAAACGTAGGAAAAAGGTGGATTTGAATAGTCGGTTCTGGCTGAGCGTACTTGAATCAACAGGACAATCAACGCTTAAAAACTAAACGCCGCCTATGTATAAAGGCGCATGGGAACAGCCGAAAATCAAAATATGGGCGGGCTGTGTATGATAAACAGCCTCAGCTCTCCGTCGCTTGAACTTCTGATGCCGTGTGGAACGGCCTCGGGGACGAATATATAGTCGCCCTGGCCGATCTCCTGATGCCGCCCGTTTATAAAGGCCTCTCCTCTGCCGCTGAGGACATATATAGAATCTATCTCATGCTCGTGGACATGAATAGGTATCTCCGTGTCTGGTTTAAGGATGAGTATGGAGACACCCACCTTCTGACACTCTGTCTTTGTAATGAGCTTGGCGATCTTGACGCCCTCATATTTTGGATGGGGCTCGAATCTGATCCCATCACCGCATTGAAAGAAAGCAGTCTTTAATGAGACCATTACAGACCTCGCTTAAAAAATAAAATATAAGGCATCTCGTTTCAATTTTGAATCTAGGTCGGTCTATAATATTTGTCAACAAGGCACTTTCAGCCCAAGATATCAATTTAAATCAACATCGAGAGCAAAATGGGCAAGAACACCAGCACAAGCGGCATTTGGAGAAACAAGCCCGAAACAATGGCTATGGCAAGCGGTTTCAACATAGCCGCCCCTTCACCGAGCCCAAGCGCAAGCGGCATTAAGGCCAAGATGGCAGCTATGGTGGTCATGGCGATGGGGCGGAGGCGGTTTTCCCCGGCCTCGACCAAGGCGGCCTTAAAAGGCATTGTGGACGAGATGCAGATGGCATTGAGCTCGGAGATATAAAAAATGGAGGCCTCTGTGACTATACCGATAATCATTGTAATGCCCATCATAGACGAGATGTCAATCTCCGACCCTGTAATCCACAAACCGAAAAAGACCGCCGAGATGGAAAGGAGGGTGGTAAAAAGAATAGCCAAGGCGATCCTGAATCTCTCATAGAGAAAAAGGAGCAATAAAAATACAAGCATCACCGCCGCAACGAAGACCGTGATCAGGCCCTTGAAGGCGATCTTTTGCTGTTCGTAAAGCCCGCCGAGCTCATAATACACCCCTTTTGGGATCAATCCCGGCCGACGCAGAACCTTCTTTACATCTCTTATGACAGAACCCATGTCACGCCCACTTATCCTACCCGTTACGGCTATCATCCTCTTCAGGTCTTCATGCATAATCTGGGGCTGGCCGGTAAGTATATTGATCTTAGCTATCCTCTTCAGGGGAAAGAGATGTCCTCCGGAACCCTTGAGCTGTAGATTTTCTATGTCCTTCATATTCTTTCTGACATCTTCAGGGACCCAGACCCTCACGCCCACCATCTTCATGTTCTCCTGTATCTTTGTCGTAACAACGCCTGTAAGATACTGGGTGACAAATCGTGTCACAGCCTCTGGATCAACCCCTTCGAAGGACGCCTTATCCCGGTCCACACGGATTTGAAGGGCATCGCCTGCGAAAACGATCCCGTCCTTCACCTCCACTACCCCTGGGATATTGCTTATTGCCTGCGCCACCTTAGGCCCAAGCCTTCCAAGGAGGGACTGATCATCGGAAAAAAGTTTTATCTCTATAGGTTGCGGTACCGCAGTCAAGTCTCCTATAAGATCCTCCATCAATTGGGCCATCTCGACCTGGATCCCAGGTATGGTCCTCTCTATCCTGCCCCTTACCTCATCCATTACGGCCTCTATAGGACGTCTGGGTCCAGGCTTGAGCCTTACAAAGAAATCGCCCTCGTTGGCCTCCGTGAGGAAACCGCCAAGGGCCGTGCCTGTCCGTCTCGAATAGGTGTCAACCTCTGGGGTGGCGCGCAGTATCGCCTCAACCTGCCTTAAGAGCCTATCTGTTTCAGTAAGGGATGTGCCTGGAGGGGTGCGGTAATCGAGTATAAAACCGCCCTCGTCCATCTTCGGCATAAATCCTGAACCTAGCCTCTTGTATGAAAACCAGCCGGCAAATGCCAAGCTGACAAGGGTCAGCATGAGAAAAAGGGGGGCCCGATCAAGTATACACCGCATAAACCACCCGTATCCATTTTTAAACCGCTGTTCAATACCTCCTTTTCCGCCGTCCATGACCCTGATGTCGTCTTCTTTTAAGAGGTGTGCAGCCAGTACCGGAACCCCTATCCAGGCCACTAAGAAAGACACCACAAGGGCAGAGGCCATAGTCAAGGATAAGGCCTTGAAAAAGGCGCCAGTTACGCCCGAAAGAAAGGCGAGCGGGGCGAATATGATGACGGTCGAGGCGGACGAACCAGCAAGGGGGCTGGTAAGCTCCTTCATAGCGGCCATTATCCTCTCATGTCTGGTACCACTGTGCCTTGCGAGGCCCCTTACGATATGCTCCTCCATAACTATCATGTCGTCGATGATGAGCCCAACTGCAGCGGCCATACCCCCAAGCGTCATGATGTCGAACCTCATGTGCAGAAGATAGAGGACCAGAACGGTAACCGCCAGAACGCTGGGCACGGCGGCGGCGGCGATAAGGGTCATCCTTGCATTTCTCAAAAATATCCACAGGATGACTGCGGCAAACAAGACACCTAAAAACACTGCATCGCGGACACTCTTGGCAGAGGCGAGTATCAACTCGCTCTGATCATACCAGTTGGCTATCTTTATATCGCTGGGAAGGTGGGGCTTAAAGGCCGCAAGCTTTTTCTTGATATCCGTTGCTATCTGAACGGTATTGCCCCTTGGCTGCTGGTAAACCTGGATGAGTACGGCATCGCGTCCATCAGCCGTGACCTTTATCCACTGCGGGACCGTACCCAGTGTCACCGTCCCTATGTCGTCAAGGCGAAGCAGACCGTTTTGCCCTGAACGGATGACCGTGTTCTTAATCTCACCTATCCCGCCTAGTCTGGTATCGGATACAGCAAGATAGAGACGGTAGTGGTCCTCAATGCGGCCGACGGCCTTTACCACATTCGACGCCGAGAGCGCCTTTGCAACATCGTCCACTGTAAGCCCAAGGGCCTCCATCTTTGCCGGATCAAGCATAACCTGAAACTCCGCCTCCTGACCGCCCTGGACCTCGACCTTCGCAACGCCTTTCACCGTTGACAGGAAAGGAGCCAGCTGATAGAGGGCGATGTCCCTAAGCTCCACCAAGGAATGGGTATTTGAGGTAAGGCTGTAGGCCAACACCGGAAAGACGGTCGGATCCATTCGCCTAACCGTGAAACTAAGACCCTGCGGAAGCGTCGATCTTATCTGATTTATGGCCGATTCCACCTGAAGCATAGCCGAGACCATATCTTCGCTCCAATCGAAATTGACCGAGATATCAGCACTGCCGCGACTGGTGGTGGAACGCACGTTCCGCACGCCGGGTACGCCCCTGATCGCCTCCTCGACAGGTCTTGTAACCTCAATGGCCATTAGATCAGCCGGCCTGTCGCCTGCGTCTAAGCTGACCTCGACGCGCGGGAATTCAACATATGGGAAAAGGGCAACAGGGAGATACAAGCTCGCAGCGGCACCGGCCAAGGCAAGAACCGCTATCAAAAAAAGAATTGAACGATGATGGCCCTTGATCCAGTCGGCAATATTCACTTTATCCCCCGATCGCCCGGTATGGTCATGGGCACGGATCCGGCCGCCTCCTTAACCGTAACCGCCATGCCGTCCTTCAGCTCATAGTTGCCGAGGACTACGGCCATATCACCCTTTAAAATATCCCCTGCCATGACCTCAACCTCACCGTCGTTCTCAAGCCCCACCTTTACGATGTGTTTTTTCGCAAGACCACCCTTTACTGTGAAAAGGACAAAGGCCTTATCCTCCGGAATAACCGCGTCCCGCGGGACAAGAAGCCCCTTTCTGGAAAACAACCTTATCTCGCCCCTTACATACTCATTCAGCATGACGCCCAAACTGGACGGAAGCGAAACAAAGACATCAAGGAGGCGGGTTGAGGGATTCACCATCTTTGATACCGCCCTCACCCGACCGACGATGGGTCTTGCATCTGCCCTGTTCACAAACGAGACTGCCACCGACTGACCTGTCTTGACCAAAGAGGCGTCTTCAGGTTCCACGCCTAGCCTTACTTCCAACCCATTTTGCGCCACGATCTCCACTAGGAAGCTGTCAGGCTGGACCACTGCATCCCTACCTGCGATAACCCTGTTCACCGTCCATTCCGCAGGACCGTTTACAGGGACCCTTATAAGTCTTTCCGCACCGACTCCCTGATCTTCAAGGTGTTTAAGACGTGCAGCTGCTTGGTCTAATGTCTTTTTTGCAGCAGCCACCTCTTGATTTGTTGCAAGTCCCAGGGAAAAACGCTGATCTATAAACCCAAGCTCCTTCTTTGCACCCTCATATTCGAGCCGTGCCTCCTTGAAGGCAAGCAAGGCATCAGGACCTGGAGCTATCTTAAGAAGAGGCTCGCCCCTTCTCACCACCTGGCCCTCGTTCACATAGATCTCGGCAATCCGCGCCTGATACGGCAGAGACAGCACCTTTACCGCACCGGGCGACGGGATGACCGTCCCATATGCCGTTATAGTCTTTGTGACAATGCCTTCACGCACAGGTACGCAATAGACAGTGGCCCTTACATCCGCCAGCCTCCCGGCATATAAAGGCCCTGGACCGGCGAGATCAAGGCATATACAGAAAAATACCCCAACACTACAAACAAGAGGACAGAAAAACGATCTCATCGCCCGCCGCCTCCATGCGGTAAAGATTGTGCGGTATGTAAATATGGAAAGTAAAGACCAGATGCGGCCTCAAGCGCCACTGCCAGTTCGGTGAAACTCTCTTTGAGATTCAAGAACTCAAGCTCCTTGTTGATAAGATCTTCAACAACCTGATAATAACCTATGGCATCAATATCTCCTCGTTTAAAGGCCGCCTCTGTCTGCTTGAGAAGGCGTCTCTTGTTTTCGACAGCCTGCTGCAAAAGACCGACCTGGTCTCTTACCGCATTGATATCGCTTGTTATGGAGGCCAGTTGTGACCTGGCCTCAAAGAGTCTGGCCATATATTCGTCAAAGAGCCTCTGTCTTGTAGCATGCTCCACGGCTATACCGCCTTGATTACGGTCAAACACCGGGAGATCAATACTCACGGCAAAACCAGTAGTAACTATGGCCCCTGTATCCCTTGAACGGACTATCCCTAAGGCCATCTTTGGAAACTGCTTCAGTATTTCAGCACGAAGCCTAGCCTCTTCGCCTTCATAGCCCTCCTTAAGCGCCACGAGATCCAGGCGCCGCGCCTCAAGGCCGTTAAGTACACTGTCCTCTGAAGGAAGCTTGCCAGGCCAAGCGGAAAGGCCGACATCTTGGATATGTATCTCATAATCAGGGGGAAGTCCGAGGACCATATTGAGCGCAAGCCTGTCTTTCTTGACCTCTTCCTCGGACTTTGAAAGCCCAAGCTCGAATTGACTGAAGGCCGCCTCTGCTGCATCCAGATTCAATGCCGTCTCATTACCCTGCACCGCGGCCTTTTTCAGGATATCGAGCCTCTTCTTCATATCTTTCTCAATCCCTTTCAAGAGGGCAAACCTCCTTTGCGCCCAAAAAAGATGGATAAAAGAGAGTCGCGCCGCTTCAGCCACCTGCCACTCTTTCCAAGCCACCTCAAGTTCCACGGAGCGAAGGTCTTTTTTTTGTGCCTCAAGCTCAGCGGCCCTGCTGATCAATGAGGTGATGTCCCATTCAATCTGGGCGTTATAGGCGTTTACAGTACCTTTGGTAGGGCCGCCGGTTGGTCTGTCAAGGCCGGCGGATATCTTTGGATTGGGCAGTATGCCTGCCTTTAGAACCTGCGCACGGGCCAGACCAAGGCGGTCGCGCTCGGCCTTCAGTCCTGGGTTTGCAACAACGGCCATTATTGCGGCCTCGTCAATGGAAAGCCCGTCCGAAAGATCAAAAGGCACCGGCTTCAAGGGCCTCAACAGGGGATTTTCAAGCCCCTGCAACTCTATTTTGACCTTGGCCGTGTCAACCGGAGCAAGGGCCCGCTTCACGGCCAAGCTGTCGATAGGCATGGGATGATAAGGCGTACAGCCGGCGAGCAAGGCTACAACTAACAAAACGCAGCTGCTGATTGTACAATTTTCTTTCAACATTGCATTCTCTGACGGTTCTTTAAGGCCTGCAAATGTCGAAAGACAATAATATATAAATTTAACTGCTCTATTGCCTTTAAATTACCTCGAAATTAAATCTGATAGCGTCACAAAAGGCGCCGACTGCCGTGTTGCGCTGCATCCTTCGTCACCGCGACGTACAAGAAAATACGCCTCATTCCTCAGGATCTGCGCGCCTTGTATTTACGATTTTTACTTAGCCATCTCATATAATGACTTTTTATGAGATCATCAAATCTGGCGGCAAAAGGCCCTGCACAGGCCATCAGGCTAAAGTTCAAGGGCCATTGCACTCGTAACCCCATCCTGCTCCCTTAGCTTGGCCATGGCCTCTTCATTTACCTGCTCATCTGTCGTAAGGAGAATCACATTACGCCTATGGCTTGGGTCCTGACCGACCTGCATCCTGGCTATATTCACCCCCAACTCGCCTAGACAAACGCCGATCCGCCCTATCACTCCGGGCCTGTCTTCGTTATATATAAGGAGCATGTGCCCTTCAGGCGCCGCCTCCAGACGGAAGTCATTGATCTTTATGATCCTGGGTTCTTTCCTACCAAAGATGGTACCTGCTATCTCATTCGATCCGGACGCCGCTTTTACTTTTATGGTCAGGAGATTAGTAAAGTCTTCCGGCGTCTCACTCCTGGACTCAGTGACATTTATGCCGCGTTCCTTGGCTATTATCGGGGCGTTTACAAAATTCACCTCTTCCCTGAGCACGGGGGCAAGAAGACCCTTCAACGCAGAGACCGTAACAGGTTTTGTATCAAGTTCAGCTATATCCCCCTGATAGAGTATGGAAACCTCCTCAATAGGACCGCCAGCCAGTTGGGCATGAAATGCGCCTATCTTTTCCGCCAGCAGAAGAAATGGGCCGAGTTGGGCAAGCACCTCGCCGCTCACCGATGGCACATTGACCGCATTTCTGACCTCACCCTTTGTCAGATAGTCGACGATCTGTTTAGCAACCGCAAGCGCTACGTTTTCCTGCGCCTCTTTTGTGGATGCACCCAAATGGGGCGTGCATATAAAGTTATCAAGGGAAAGGAGTGGATTTTCTTTTGTAGTAGGCTCTTTTTCAAAGACGTCGAGTGCCGCACCGGCGATCCTGCCTGATGTCAGGGCCTCATACAGGTCTTCTTCGTTTATAATCCCGCCCCTTGCACAGTTTATGACGTACGCCCCAGGCTTCATCTTATTGAAGAGTCCCTTGTTTAAAAAACCCTTCGTCTCTTTTGTGAGAGGGGTGTGGACTGTGATGTAGTCTGACTTTGCAAGCAGATCATCCAGATTAGTCATCTCAACCCCCAGCTTCTCGGCGACCTCCGGTATTACATAGGGATCAAAGGCAACCACCTTCATCTTCAATCCCTGGGCCAGTTGGGTTATAACACTACCTATCCTGCCCATTCCTATTATGCCCAAGGTCTTGCCCGCCACCTCTTGCCCCATAAAACGCTTCTTCTCCCACTTGCCTGCCTTCATCGAGGCAGTCGCCTGCGGTATGTGCCGCGAGAGTGCAAGGATCATGGCGATAGTATGCTCGGCTGCGGAATTTGTATTGCCGCCTGGTGTGTTCATAACAACTATACCGCGTTTGTTACAGGCCTGGATATCAACGTTATCGAGGCCTGAACCGGCCCTTCCTATCACTTTGAGCCTTCTTGCAGCATTTACGACATCGGCCGTCACCTTTGTGTTGCTCCTGATTACAAGACCATCCACGTCTTTTACGGCATCCAAAAGCTCGTCGGCCGGGATCCCCGGCCTTTCATCCACCTCGATCCCAGCCTCCCTTAGTATCTCAATCCCTTCCTTTGCTATCAGATCACTTACCAAGATCTTCATGGCGCACTCGCTCTCCTTTAATCTGTATCGAATTAATTGCTTGCAAAAAAGGCCTGTGCTGCAGCGACGCCTTGCCCAAGCTCAATCGGGTGTCCCATCGCCTTAAGCGCCCGCTCCACGGCTGCAATGGCTATTATCATGTCCCATTCACTCAGATGTCCCATATGGGAGATGCGGACGATACGACCCTTGGCCTGACCCTGACCGCCTGCAATGGTAATCCCATATTCCTCGCGGAGTTTCTTTACAATAGCCTGGCCATCTATGCCTTCAGGGGTCTTTATAACAGTCACCGCCTCTGAAGGGGCCTTTGAATACAACTCAAGCCCCATGGCCATGACCCCCGCCCTTGTACCTCCTGCAAGGCGGGCATGTCGTTTGAAAACGCCGTCGAGACCCTCTTTTCTTATCTCATCGAGCACGGCACCAAGACCTATAATGAGGGAAACCGCCGGGGTAAATGCGGTGGTGTCTTTGGCAATGGCCTTTTTTTCTCTCAAAAAATCGAAATAATATTTTGGAAGGCCTGACTTCTCGACTAGCCTCATGGCCTTCTCGCTCACGCTTACCATGGCAAGACCAGGCGGAAGGGCCAAGGCCTTCTGTGACCCTGTTATGACCACATCGACGCCCCATTCATCGGTCTTCAATTCATAAACGCCGAGCGCAGTAATGGCATCAACAACCAATACAGTCTCGGGCTTATTTTTCATCAGTGAAGCGAGCTCCTTTACAGGTTGCTTGGCGCCGGTGGAGGTCTCATGGGCCTGGACAAAGACCGCCTTCGCCTCAGGATTGGCATCAAGGACCTTTTTCACACGATCCGGATCCACGGCCTCCCCCCACGGTACGTCTATGTTTACAACCTTTATGCCGTATGCCTCACATAATTCCGTCCAACGCTCACCGAACTTACCTGCTCTGATCACGATCGCCTTGTCCCCTTGGGACAGGAGGTTCACGACAGCGGCCTCCATGCCGCCGGTTCCGGAGGAAGCAAATATGATTACATCGTTCTTTGTCTGGAACAGATATTTCAAGTCCTCCCTCACCTTAGCGAGAAATGTCGAGAATTGGGGCGATCTATGATGAATGACCGGCTCAGATATCCTAGAAAGTATATGAGGCGCTACAGCCACAGGCCCTGGGGCCATGAGATAACGTTTCAACATCGAAAGTCTCCTTCGACTCTGATTTTGGGTTTAAAGCCTGCTATCTTATCGCCGTTTTATAGGGATATGTCAAGGGCAACAGCTACAAAAGATGGATCGGGATTGCCCCCATCGCGGATTTCTGTTAAAAATTATAAAAAATGCAATGCACCTATTTGAAGGCCATGTCTATGGATAACTCATGGAACGCCCTGATTAAAGACAGTTCTGGACCCCTGACAGAACGGCCGTTTTCAGACCTCAAGGCCCTTATAGAAAAGAAAAAGTCACGCAAGCCCGCCAAAAAGGAGGCTACTGGCGGCATATCTCAAAAAAATCAAAGGAAATCAACAAAACATCAGGCCGAGTGTTCGGATGAGGCATTATTTCTAGAAGCGGTCCAGGATGTGACCCCACTTCATCCAAAAAGAGAGGGGGAAGAAATAGACCCTGAGATGTCTTCCAGGCCTGCTATGCCGGCACTTCCCAACCCTCAGGAAATGGAAAAGGCAGAGATACTTAAGGCATTAAAGGCCCTGGTCTCGGGAAAGGCCCCATTTCCAGTAAAACAGACCCCTGAATTCGTGGAAGGTCCTGACCCTAGAACAAATGAATGGCTTGTAACCCGTCTGCACAATGGTGAATTTTCGGTACAAGGTTATTGTGATCTGCACGGCCTTGACACATTGGGGGCCATCGATGCCTGCGAGGCGTTCTTGAATCAAGCCATTTCAGAAGGCAGGCGTTGCGTGGCGTTCATCCATGGCAGGGGGCTCTCTTCCCCAAAAGGACCAATACTTAAAGAGGTCGTCACAAGATGGATCGCTCACGGGCGCTTCAGGAAATTTGTCCTGGCCTATAGTTCTGCCCCGGTCTGGGACGGCGGTGCAGGCGTAACATATGTACTGCTGCAGCGCAGACCCCAAGGCAAAAAAAGAAGGGCAAGGACAAGCGGAGGGCCTTTTGAGACATAAAGGGCGGCTGATAATAATAGAAGGTATAGACGGCACCGGAAAGACCACGCTGGCAAAGGCCCTACAGGAGCGACTTGCAAGGAACGGCTTTGATTCGATCTTCACATTTGAACCGACGGATGGCCCATGGGGAAAACGGCTTCGCAAGAGCTTTTCGTACAGCAAAAGGCTGCCGGTTCAAGAAGAACTTGATCTCTTTATCAAAGACAGGAGAGAACATGTCGCAGGGCTGATCCTGCCTGCGCTGGGCAGTGGGAAAATCATCGTCTGCGACCGTTATTATTTCTCGACCATGGCCTATCAAGGCGCAAGGGGGCTCGATCCGGACAAAATACGCCATGAAAACGAGGCGTTCGCGCCGTTACCTGACCTGATGTTCATCCTTGAGCTTGATCCGGCCGTTGCCTTGAGGCGCATATGTGAAAAACGCGGAAACCAACCGAACAACTTTGAAGAAATAGATTATCTTAAGAGGGTGGCCGCCATCTTCAAAGGCCTTTCCGATCCGTTCATAGAACGGCTT